>JBFWOK010000025.1:0-51308 GCA_050250555.1 Limisphaerales bacterium | reverse complement strand
CAAAGCGCCGAACGCCGCCAGCGGCACGGTCAGCATCACGGTCAATGGATGGATCAGGCTCTCGAACTGGGATGCCAGAACCATGAACACAATGATCAGCGCCAGCGCCACCACCCACGCGATCTCATCCCTGGCGTCCTTCAGGTCCCGGGATTCGCCGTACCACGAGTAGATCATCCCGGGCGGAAGCTCCGACTTCAGGATCTCTTCCACCCGCGCGACCGCCGTTCCCATGCTCACCCCGACGGGCGTTCCGGAAAGCGTCGCGCTTCGCAGGCGGTTGAAACGCTCGATCCGGTTCGGCGCGACCCCGATTTCCCGCGTGATCACGCTGCTCAGCTGAACCAGCTGCCCGGACCCGTTCCGGACATAGAGCCGGTCGAGGTCCTGGGGCGTCGATCGCGACTCCCGTTCGAGCTGCGCCACCACGTCGTATTCCTTCCCGTCACGCTTGATCTTCGCGAGGTCGAGGCCGCCGAAGAGGATCTGGAGCGTCCTGGAAACGTCCTCGACCGAAACGCCCAACGACGACGCCCGGTCCCGGTCGATGGTGAGTCGAAGCTCGGGTTTGTTGACCTCGAACGACGACTGCACGTTCTGCAGGAATCCCGAGGCGCGCAGCTTGTTCGCCAGATCGCGCGCCGTCGCATCGAGGCGCGCCAGGTCGTTGCCCTGGATCACGAGCTGGAACGGGGAATTGAAGGAGCGATCAATCGCCTTCGGGATGTTCGGGATCGCAATCGCGCCCTCGACGTCGCGGATGAACTTCGCCCGCAACCCGTCCGGACCGCCCACGATCTCCTGCACGGAACGGTCCCGTTCCTCCTTCAGCTTCACGAACACGATCCCGCTGTTGCCCTGCCCCGGCCCCGAAAATCCCGGCGCCACCATGGCCCCGTACAGTTCGATCTCCGGTGTCGAGGCGAGGATCTCCTCCATTTCCTTCAGCATCGAATCCGTGTACTCGGGCGTGGACCCTTCCGGGGCCACCACGAAACAGAAGAGCCGGCCCTTGTCCTCCTCGGGAAGGAAATCCCCTTCGAGACTCCGATACAGGACGACCGTCGCCGCCGTCAGGATCCCCCCCGCGACGAAGATGCCCAGGATTCGAAACGGAAGGCTCCGCCTCAGGATTCCGCCCAGAAGTCTTTCATAGGCCGCCGAGACCCCATGCATGCCGGCCTCAAACCACCGGACGAGGCTCCCGGGCTTCTTTTCCACGTGCTTCAGGATCCGCGCCGCCATCATCGGCGTGAGCGTCAGCGCGACGAAGGCCGAGATCATGACCGACCCGGCGATCGCGATCGCGAACTCCAGGAACAGGCGCCCCGTGCTGCTCGTCTGGAACGCCAGGGGAACGAAGACCGCCACCAGGGCGATCGTCGTCGCGATCACCGCGAAGGTGATCTCCTTCATCCCCTTGAACGCCGCCGCCATCGGGGTCTCACCCAGCTCGAGATGACGGTGGATGTTCTCCAGCACCACGATCGCGTCATCCACGACGACGCCGATCGCGAGCACCAGCGCGAGCATCGTCAGGATGTTCACCGAGAATCCCAGCCAGTACATCACCACGAAGTTCGCGAGGATCGAGACCGGGATCGCCACGACCGGAATCAGCGTCGCCCGGAAATTGTGGAGGAAGACGTAGATCACCACGACGACCAGGCCGAACGCGATCGCCAGCGTCTCCCACACCTCGCCGATCGCCCGGCCCACGTACACCGATTCGTCGTACGCCACGTTCAACTGCACATCCGGCGGAAGCGACGGCTGGATGGCCTCGATCTCGCGCTTGATGCCCCGCGCCACGTCGACCGTGTTCGCCTTCGAGTTCTTGATCGCCCCCAGGAAGATGCACGGACGTCCGAGCTGACGCGCGCGCGTCCGCATGTTCTCCACGCCCTCGCGCGCCTCGCCGATATCCTGGATCCGAACGATCCGATCCCCGTCCCGCGCCACCACGAGCCGGTTGAACTCCTCGACGTTCTTCAACTCGCCCTGAGTCTGGATCGTCATCTCGCGGTCGAGGTTCTCGACCCGGCCGCTCGGGAGTTCGACGCTCTGTTGCCGCAAGGCTCGCTGGACATCGAGGACGGTCACCCGGTGCGCCGCCATCTTCTGCGAATCCAGCCAGAGACGCATCGCGAAGCGTTGCTCGCCTCCAATGAAGATCGAGGAGACGCCCGGAACGGTCTGAAGGCGGTTCTTGATCTGTTTCTCGGCCAGCGTCGTCATCTCCAGGGGAGTGAGGCGACTGCTGTTCATCCCGATCCACAGCATCGGCCGCGCGTCGGCGTCCTGTTTCGCCACGATCGGTTCGAGAATGTCGTCGGGAAGCGATCCCCGCACCGACGCCACCCGGTCCCGGACATCCTGCGCCGACAGCTCGATCGGCCTCGAAAGGTTGAACTCGATCGTGATGCTGCTGACCTGCTCCCGGCTCTGGCTCGTCAGCGTCTTGATCCCTTCCACCGTGTTGATCGCGTCCTCCAACCGCTCCGTCACCTCAGTCTCCACCACCGACGCCGCCGCCCCCGGGTAGACGGTGGTGACGCTCACGATCGGCGGATCGATGTCGGGCAGTTCCCGGACCGGAAGGCGCATCAGTCCAATCGCGCCGAAGAGCACCAGGGCGAGGTTCATCATCGTCGCGAACACCGGACGACGGATGCAGATATCGGGAAGTTGCATGGGACTCCGTTCTGGCTCGGGTCATTCCGAAGACCGATCCCCCGTCACACCGGCCGTTTCCCGGAATCCGGCGGTGACCCCGGACCCGTCTCGGGCGTCGCCGTCGGGGATTCCGCGGGCGCCGCGACCTGAACTTTCATTCCGGGCGCGATTTTCTGGAGTCCCTGGACCACCACGCGCTCCGAACCGACCAACCCCTCGGTGACCTCCACCAGGCCCGGGAGACGCATGCCCAGTTTCACCCGGCGCATCTCCACGGAGGATTCCGCGTCCACGAGCATCACGACGGCCCGGTCGCCGTCCAGGATCTGGCTCAGCGCCATTTCGGGGATCACGACCGCGTTGGTCCGGATCTGCAGGGTCAGATCCAGATTCGCGAACATCCCGGGCTTCAACAGTCGTTCGCCATTGGGCACTTCCGCCTTCATCAACACCGTCCGGGTCACCGGGTCGACGAAGGGCGCCACGAAAAAGACTTTCCCCCGGAACTTCCTCGCCGGCCACGCGGCCACCGTCACTTCGATCGACTGCCCCACCTGGACCTGGCCCAGAAACCGCTCGGGCACGTTGAACTCGACCTTCACGGGATCGAGATTCACCAGCCAGGTCAGGGTCATGGACCGGCTCACCAACTGGCCGGGGCTCACCTGGCGCGCGCCGACCACGCCCTTGAATGGCGCCACCACCCGGGCGTCCTTCATCTGGCGGCGTCGCAGCGACACCGACGCCTCATCGGAGGCCAACTGCGACGAAGCCTGGTCGTATTCCTGCTGCGAAATCAGCCGGGCCCCCAAAAGCTCCTTCGCCCGTTCGAACGTCTGCTGGCTGAGTTTCAACGAGGATTCCGATTCCTCGAGGCTGGCCTGAAGCTTGGTCTCGTCGAGCGTCAGCAACAGATCGCCTTTCTCCACCTCCTGCCCCTCGGTGAACGCGATCGATTCGACGAATCCCTCGCTTTCCGACCGGATTTCGACCTGCTCGTTGGCGGCGAACGTTCCCACCAGGGGGAGCATCTCGTGAACCGGCTGCCGCGTCACCGGCGCCACCACGACCTGCATGACCATCCCGCCCCCCCTTCCTCCTCCACCGCCTCCACCGGGCGCGCCGCCGCCGGACGGCGCCTTCGGTCCGCACCCGCCGCCCACCAACAACATTCCCACCAACAGTCCGCACGCCGGCTTATGCCAATCGCTCATCAAAGGCCGCACCGTAGGAACGCCCTCGACTCAACGTCAACCGCCAACAAAGCCACCCCTCCGGGGCGTGCATCTCCATCTTGTGGGTATTCCTGCACGGTCGGGATCGGGGTCGGAATCGGTATCGGTATCGTTTAGGAACCGACGCTCCGATCTTGGTCGAGAACGCGGGTGTTCAATTCGATTCCGATTCCGATTCCGATTCCGACCCCGATAGCGCGCATCGCTGGCCGACGTTCATCGCAGGAGCGCGGGTAGCCCGGATGCGCCCCCGGTTCGGGTGGTGCCTCTCACTCCGGTTTCGGCCGGTCCAGCGGGTCCAGCAGGTCCCGCAGACCGTCCCCCAGCAGGCTGAGGGAGAGGAGCAGCGCCACGAGAACCGTCCCCGGCCCCGCCAACGGCATCCAGGCCGTCCGAAGCGGATTGATCTGGCCCGCGCCATCCGCCAACAGCGATCCCAGGCTCGCCCCCGGAGGTTGTACCCCCAACCCGAGGAAACTGAGAAACGATTCGCCCAGCACGATCGCCGGAATGGTCAAGGTCAGGTAGACGACGATCACACCCGCCGAATTCGGAAGGAGATGCCGCAGCAGCAGCCGCGCGGGCCCCGCGCCCAGCGCCCGCGCCGCATCCATGAAAGGCATCCGACGAAGCGTCAGCACGCGCGCCCGGACGATCCGGGCCATGGTCAGCCAGGACACCCCGCCGAGTCCGAGAATCAGAAACACGATCGGCGCCGCCTCCGACCCCCGCCGCCCCGCGATCGATCCCAACCATTCCGACACCGAGCCCTGAAACATCGTCACCATCACGATCACGAAAAGGATCGAGGGCATCGAATAGAGGACGTCGACCGTGCGCATCATCACCCCATCCCAGCGTCCCCCCAGGTAACCCGCCACCAACCCCCACGCCACGCCGATCACCAGACTCACCAACGACCCCGCCAGCCCCACCACCAGGCTCACCAGGGTCCCCTCGCAGACCCGCGCCAGAAGGTCCCTCCCGTTCGCGTCCGTTCCCATCCAATGCGCCAGTGAAGGCCCCTCCCATTGCGCGTCCGACAACGCGTCCGACTCCACTCCCAAAACTCGAGGGAGAACAAGGACCGCGGCGAGCAGGATCATCAGGACAGCGCCCGCCCGCACCCAACGCGCATGCCGCCCCCGCCGCCACATCCCGAGCCACCTTCCCCGCCCGGACGACGCCCCGCCTTCAACCCCCTCCGCACCGACCGTCGGACGTGGCACCGCCTCACGCATGGCGCACCCTCGGATCCACCCAGGCGTGGACCATCTCCACCACGAGGTTCAGGACCAGCAGGATCGTCGCGTACAACAACACCAGACCCACGATCACCGGATAGTCCCGATTCAAAGCCCCGTTCACCGTCATCGTGCCGATTCCCGGCAGCTGAAACAGGTTCTCCACCACAAACGATCCCGTCAGCAGGTCCGCGAGCAGAGGTCCCGCATAGGCGAGGAGCGGCAGGGAGGCCAATGGAAACGCGTGCCGGACCCAGATGACCCACTCGCTCATTCCCTTCGCGCGCGCGGTCCTGACGTACTCGGACCGAAGAGTCTCGGTCATCCCCTCCCGAACCAGTCGCGCCACCCGCCCGGCGAAGTAGATCCCCAGCGTGATGACGGGCAGGACGAGATGCTCCACCCCACCCCAAAGCGCCACCGGGAACCATCCGAGCCGAACACCGAACACCAGGACAAGCAACGGCCCCGCCACGAAGCCCGGAACACACACCGCCAGGAGGGAAGCGGTCCCCGCCACCCAGTCACCCCAGGCGCGACGGCCCACCGCCGAAACGAATCCCATCGGAATCCCCACCCCCAGCGCGAACAGGAAGGACAGACCCCCCAACAGGGCGGATACCGGGATCCCGGCCGCGAGGATCTCCGTCACCGAGTGGTTTCTGTGCTTCAGCGACGGACCCAGATCCCCCGTCAGGCAGCCCCGCAGAAAGCGCGCGTATTGGGCGCCCACGGATTCGTCCAGGTGATAGCGGTCGCGAAGCGCTCGCTCGATTTCGGGGGAAACCGGCGCCCGATTGTGGTCGAACGGGCCGCCCGGCGCCAACCGCACCAGGCCGAACGCCAGCAGCGTGATCAGTCCCAGCAAGGGCACCAATCCCATCATTCGCATGAATCCGTGCCGGATCATCGTTGTCCACCCGTCCGCGGCCGCCCGGGTTCAGCCCCCGCGCCGCCGTTCCCACGCTCCATCCTCCAAACCAGGCCCCGGGCGCAATCTTCTTCTCCCGCCGGCGCTTCGTTCCGGGTTCGCTTCCGGCTCCGCCTTGTGGTACCTCCCTCGACGTGCTTCCGGACGCCGTCCTCTCCCGTATCGCCGCCGACTCCGAATCCGTGCCCACGTCGGAGATCACCGCCCTCATCCAACAGGCCTGCCCCGCCTCCGGGTACCCGGGAAAGCGGGTGCTCGTGATCGTTCCCGATCACACGCGGACCGCGCCGGTGGGAACCCTGTTCCGGGCGATCCATGGGACGATCGGGTCCGCCACCGCCGCCCTCGACGTCCTGGTCGCCCTCGGCACCCATCCCCCCATGTCCGAGGACGCCATCTGCCAGCGCCTCGAGATCACGCCGGAAGAGAGGGCTTCCCAGTTCTCGCGAGTCGGTCTTTTCAACCATGAATGGGACAACCCCGCCGCCCTGAAACGGGTGGGCACCCTCACCTCGGCCGAAGTCTCCGAACTGACCGGCGGGCTCTTCGCGATGGACGTTCCGGTCGAGATCAATCGCCGCCTGTACGACTACGACCAGATCATCATCATCGGCCCCGTCTTTCCGCACGAGGTCGTCGGATTCTCCGGTGGCAACAAGTACCTGTTTCCCGGCGTGGGCGGTCCCGAGATCCTGAATTTCTTCCACTGGCTCGGCGCCGTGGTCACCAATCCGATGATCATCGGCAACCAATGGACCCCGGTTCGAAAAGTGGTCGACCGCGCCGGAAACATGGTCGCCGTTCCCAAGCTGTGCCTGGCGATGGTGGTTCGTCCCGACAAATCCCTGGCCGGCCTCTTCGCGGGCACCCCGGAGGCGGCGTGGGAAGGCGCGAGTGACCTCTCCCGGCAGGTCCACATCACCTACAAGGACCATCCCTTCCACACGATCCTTTCCTGTTCGCCGACCATGTACGACGAGCTTTGGACCGGCGGCAAATGCATGTACAAGCTCGAACCCGTCCTCGCCGACGGCGGTGAACTGATCATCTACGCCCCGCATATCACCGAGATCTCGGCGACCCACGGAAAGGTCCTTCACGAAATCGGCTATCACTGCCGGGACTACTTCCTCCAGCAATGGGACCGATTCCGGCACAAGCCGTGGGGAGTCCTCGCGCACAGCTGCCATGTCTACGGTCAGGGCACGTACGTCGACGGTGTGGAGACGCCCCGCGCCCGGGTCACACTGGCGACCGGCATCCCCGAAGCCACGTGCCGCCAGATCAACCTGGGGTATCGCGACCCGCGCTCGATCGATCCCGCCTCCTTTGCGAATCGGGAGTCCGAGGGCGTCCTCCTGGTCCCCAAGGCCGGGGAAATGCTGTTCCACCTGAAACAAAAACCCGTCTGGGCGGGTGGTTGACCGGTCGTCCCGTCCGGACGCCATCGCGATGACCCAGGAAACCAACCCCCTGCCTCTCATGGAATCACAGGCATCCCCTCCTCCTCCCGGCATCCCGGAAAAGGACATCCGCACCTGGTCCATGCTCTGCCACCTCGCCGCGCTCTGCGGACTCCTGGTGCCGTCCGTGGGGACCGTGGTCGGACCGCTCGTCGTCTGGCTCGTCAAACGCAATGACCACCCCACGATCGACGCCCATGGCAAGGAGGCCCTCAACTTCCAGATCTCGGTCTTTATCTACACGTGGGCGCTGGGGGTGATCGGCATCGCCACAACCTGGCTCCTGATCGGGTTCGGCTTTCTCCTGCTCGCTTTCGTCGCCGGAATCGTGGGCCTCGTCTACTCGGTGGTGGCCGCCATCAAGGTCAGCAACGGCGAATCCTTCCGATACCCGCTCACCATCCGGTTTCTCTAACGTTTCATCGGACCTCCCACCTCGATGCGCCTCCCCCGCGTCGCGTCGGCCCACACCCTCGACAGGGCAGGTCATGCGACAATAACAAGAACTGACCCCTAAATCCGGCCGGAGTTGCCGGCTTGCCCATCGGCACGCGGTAGGGTTACCACGGCGCGTGCACCGAATCGTGAGAATGACTTGGAAACCCGGCGTCGCTTTGGCGCTGTGGCTTTCGGTCGCCCGTGTTGCCGCCGGTGAAATCTTCGAGGTTCCAGGTCACGAAAGGGAGATGGGCCACCTCGAGGATCTGCTGCGAATGCACCGTGTCCTCGGCCCCGACACCACCCTCTGGGACCCGTGGCTTCCCATGTGCCTCCTTTGGCTGGACCGGACGAACGCGCCTTCAACCCGGACCTTGCGGGAAACGTACCGGGATCGGTTTCTCCAGCGCCGGATCGATCCCGAAGGGTATGTCGCGACCCAGCAGCACGAGGGACTCGCCCACAGCCAGGGCTGGCCGTTTCCGCTTTGGACCCAGGCCGGAGGCGTGGGCTGGCATTTCACGGTGACCGGAGTGCCCTACGGAGCGGAGTTGGGCGTCCGCGCCACCCCCCAAGTCGACGACTGGACCCTGAGCGGAGCCGTCACCGCGGCCCTCGATTCCAAGGACGGCTGGAGAATTCAACTGGGGCAGCCGGGTTCGGAGTTCGCCCGCGAGTCCACCCTCGTCTCTCCGGCCATCGTCCTCGACACCTCCGTCTCGCCCTTTTTCCGCCTGAAATGGTCGGGGCGCAACTGGAGCCCCGAATCCCGGGTCCGCCTCGATTGGCAGACCGAAGGCGACTCCACGTTCGTTCCCGGGAAATCGATGCTCCTCAGCCCGCCCAACCCCGACGGGAGTGTCGGCGACGTCGACCTACCCCTCTTCCGGCATCCCGGCTGGAAGGGGCGGATCACCCGGCTTCGACTCGCGTTTCTAGCGATGCCCCCCGACGCCGAGGTCACCCTGCTCCGCTGTTTCTCCGCGATCGACAGCCGCCACAACATCAACAACGCGGCCTACCTCCAGGGATGCGACGACTACCTCCGATGGTCCGGCGACCTCGATTTCCTGCGTCGCAACATCCAGCGCATGCGCCTCGCGCTCGCCTGGGCGATCCGGGAATTCCAGATCGCCGAGAAGCAGGTCGTCTTCACTCCGTGGATCGGTCACGAGGGCCGGAGCGGGCATTCCCTGGGATCGGACGGCAAGCGCACGCTGCTGCGGGGCGTTGGCGTGGGGAACAACTACTGGGATCTCCTCCCTTTCGGCGGCGAGGATGCCCTGGCGACGATCTACTATTTCGACGCGATCCGCCGGATGGCGGCGCTGGAGCGGCACATCCAGCGGAACCCCGATTGGAACATTCCCGGAGGCCCCCTCGCCTTCGAACCCGCGGAACTGCTCGAACTCGCCCAGGGGCTCCAGCGCCATGGCAACGAACGATTCTGGGACAAGTCGGCCGGCCGATTCATCGGTTGGCGGGACACGACGGGAACCCCGTACGACTACGGGTTCACCTTCGTGAACAACGAAGCCATCGCCTACGGATTCGCGTCGACCGAGCACGCGCTGAGCATCCGGGATTGGATCGACGGTCGGCGCATCGTTCCGGGAGACACGTCGACCGGTGCCGACATCTACCACTGGCGATTCGGGCCGCGCGCCACCACGCGTCGCAATGTCGAAACCTACCTCTGGGCCTGGTCCGATCCCGGGGCCATTCCCTGGGGCGGACAGGTTCAGGACGGCGGCGCCGTCCTGGGGTTCTCCTACCATGACATCATGGCCCGGCTTGAAACGAACGGTCCCGACGACGCCTGGTCCAGGCTGCGCGAAGTGGCCGCCTGGTTCGCCGAAGTCCAGCAGGCGGGCGGCTACCGGGCCTACTACGCCGACAAAAACCGCGGGACCTTGCAGGGTGGAGGGACCGCCGGCGGACTCGGACTCGATTCCGAATTCTTCGAAAGCGCCCTCGTTCCACAGACCCTGCTCTACGGATTCCTGGGGTTCCGGCCCCGCCCCGACGGTTGCCTTCTGGCCCCGAACCTTCCCGTGACCTGGACGGCGCTCACGATCCGGGGAATCCGGCTTCACGATGTCTCGCTCGACGTCACGGCCGAGCCCAATCGCATCCGCGTCCTGGTCCGGGGCCGGCCGAGCCGCCCATTGCGCCTGTTCACGCCGGGTTCGGAGGATTCCAAGGTCGAAATCAAGGACGGCCTGATGGAAATCACGCCGACGCGTTGAACCGGGGTTTCCCGTCCCCAGACTCCCGCCTTGCGTCCCCAGCCCGGACTTCCTCATTTTGACGCATGGCAGCCACGCCACATCCCGTCGACTCCGATTTCTATCTGCCGGCAGACCGGTTCTTCCCGGCGCAGCGCCACGTCGGACTGACCTACGACGACGTCACCCTCGCGACGCAATTCTCGGAAATCCTGCCGCGCGACACCCAGTTGTCCACGTCGCTCGCCGAGGGACTCACCCTCAATATTCCCGTCATCTCGGCGGACATGGACACGGTCACGGAAGCCCGCATGGCCATCGCCATGGCGCTCAACGGCGGCCTGGGACTCCTCCACTACAACATGCCGGAGAAGGAACAACTCCGGGAACTGAGCCGGGTCAAGAACCACGTCCACGGGCTCATCCAGGAGCCGATCCAGGTGAAGCCCGACCAGCAGATCGGCGACGTGCTCCAGATGATCGAGGAACGGCGGTTTTCGTTCAGCACCTTCCCGGTCGTGGACCAGAAGAACCAGCTCGTGGGACTGCTTCCGGGGCACGTGGTGAAGCTCCGTTACGCATCCAAGCTGGTGTCCGAGGCGCTCACCCCGCGGTCGCAGGTCCACACCCTCAACGTGCGCGAACTCGGGAACGATCCGATCGCGCGGGCCGACCGGTTCTTCTCCGACAACCCCGGGATCCACAAGATCCTCGTCGTCGACGACGACGACTGCCTCCACGGCCTCTTCACCCTGAGCGATATCGAGCGGATCACCCTGGAACGTCGCGCCCAGTTCAAGCCGGCGCGGGATTCCCAATTCCGACTCGTCTGCGGCGCAGCCGTCTCCGCCACCCGGAACCCCTTCGGCGAGCTCGATCGGGAACGCCTCCTCAATCATGTCGGCGCCCTCGTCGATCGCGGTCTGGATGTGGTCGCCGTTTCCACGGCCCACGGCTTCAGCAAGGGCGTCGGTGAAGCGGTGCGGATGATCCGTTCGGGATTTCCGACGTTGCCGATCCTGGCGGGGAATGTGACCAGCGCCGAGGGTGTCGAGTTCCTCGCCGCGGCCGGCGCCAACGCCGTCAAAGTCGGTCAGGGGCCGGGTTCGATCTGCACCACGCGCCTCGTCGCGGGTGTCGGGATCCCGCAACTGACCGCGCTTTACGTCTGCTCCCGCGCGGCCGAGGCCTGCGGGATCTCGCTGATCGCGGACGGTGGAATCACCAAGTCGGGCGACGTCGTCAAGGCCCTGACCCTGTCGCGGGCCGTCATTTGCGGCGGCCTGCTGGCCGGGTGTCCCGAAGCGCCCGGGGAAACGCTCGAAATCGGCGGCAAGCTCTACAAGCAGTACCGGGGCATGGGCTCCGCCGCCGCGATGAAAGCCGGTGCCGCCGCCCGGTACGGTCACACTCGGGACGCGGCGCAGAAAGTCGCCGCCGAAGGCGTGGAAGCCCTGAAGGAACTTTCGGCCTCCCTCGACCAGGTGCTCGCCCAGCTGATCGGCGGGATCCAGTCCGGCATGGGGTACCTCGGCGCGACCGACCTCGCCCAACTGCGATCCCGCGCGCGGTTCATCCGGGTCAGCTCGGCCGGCCAGCGCGAATCCGCGCCGCACGACGTGATCGAGGTGAAGACGAGCAAGTGAACCCGGGCGGCACCGGCGGAGGCGGACGGCACGCCACGGAGCGATGAATCCGCCCGCGATCGCGCTTCAACCCGAAATCGGCAACTTGAACCACGGAAGGCTCGGAACACACGGAAAAGGGGGGATTTGGAGGGTCTTGGATGCCCGCCGGAAGGTGAACTGGACGCCATTTGCGATCCTCTCCGATTCCCCCTTCCGTGTGTTCCGAGCCTTCCGTGGTTCGAACAACCGGTTCCAGGTTCAATCCTCCACGGGCACGACGAGGTTCTTCATGATGTAGCCCCGGCGCTCCGGGGTGTTGCGGCCCATGTAGAAACCGAGGATGTGGGTCGATTCGGGTTTGGGCGCGAACTCGACCTGGCTCAGGCGCATGCCGGGACCGATGAACTGCTTGAACTCCTTCGGTGAAATCTCGCCAAGCCCCTTGAACCGGGTGATCTCCACGCCCCGACCCAGCCGTTTCGCGGCCTGATCGCGTTCGGACTCCGAATAGCAGTAGGTCGTTTCCTCCTTGTTTCGAACGCGGAAGAGGGGCGTCTCGAGGACCCACAAGTGCCCGTCGTGAACCAGGTTTTCGAAGAACCGGAAGAAGTACGTGATCATCAGATTGCGGATGTGCAGTCCATCGACGTCGGCGTCGGTCGCGAGGATCACGCGTTCGTAGCGGAGGTTGTCGATCGAATCCTCGATATCGAGCGCGCGCATGAGGTTGTACATCTCGTCGTTCTTGTACATCACGTCGCGCTTGAGGTCCCAGACGTTGAGCGGCTTGCCGCGCAGGGTGAAGATGGCCTGGGTCATGACGTCGCGGCACGAGGTGATCGACCCGGCGGCGCTGACGCCTTCGCAGAGAAAGACCATCGAGCCCCGGCCCTTGCCCTTGGCCTTGTCCAGGTGGACCCGGCAATCCTTCAACTGCGGAATCCGCAGTGAAATGGCCTTCGAACGTTCGCGCGCGAGCTTCTTGACCTCCTGCAACTCCTTCCGGAGCTGCTGGGTTTCGAGGCACTTGCCCACGATCTTGTCGGCCATGGCCTTGTCCCGGTGGAGAAAGTGCAGGACCTCCTCGCGCACCCGGTTGACCAGTTCGGTCCGGATCTCGGTGTTGCCGAGCTTGTTCTTGGTCTGGGATTCGAAGACGGGATCCTTCAGCCGGATCGCGACCGCGCCGACCATGCTTTCCCGGACGTCATCCCCTTCGAGCTTGCCGCCGGCGATTTCGTTGATCGCCTTGAGCAAACCCTCCCGGAACGCGCTGAGATGCGTGCCGCCGTCGCTCGTGAACTGTCCGTTCACGAACGACCAGAACGTCTCGCCGAACCGGCTGTTGCTGTGGGTGAAACAGAATTCGAGGGTCTTGGAGCTGAAATAAAGGGGGGAATAGATCGCCTCCTCCTTCACCTCATCGAGCACCAGCTCGAGCAATCCCCGGCGGGACAGGAATTCCTGGCCGTTCCACGTCAGCTTCAGCCCGCTGTTGAGATACGCGTAGTGCCGCAACCGATGCTCGATGTGCTCCGCCTGGTACTCGTAGTCCTTGAAGATCTCCCGGTCCGGCGTGAATTCGACCCACGTGCCGTCCGGCTCCGTGGTCTTGCCCTTCTTCTCCGCCACCAGCCGGCCCCGTTTGAAGTTCGCCTCGACGAACTGGCCCTCCCGATGGCTCCTCACCGTGAAGGTGTCCGAGAGCGCGTTCACCGCCTTGGTGCCCACCCCGTTCAGGCCGACGGAAAACTGGAACACCTCATCGTTGTACTTGGCGCCCGTGTTGATCTGGCTGACGCACTCGATGACCTTGCCCAGCGGGATTCCGCGCCCGAAATCGCGGATTTTCACCTGCCCGGACGGTTCCGTCCGGATCTCCACCTGGCGACCGTGGCCCATGATGAATTCGTCGACCGCGTTGTCGACGACCTCCTTGAGCAGGATGTAGATCCCGTCGTCGTAGTGGGATCCATCCCCCAGCCGCCCGATGTACATGCCGGTGCGCTTCCGGATGTGCTCGATGGAGGACAGGGTCTGGATCTTGCTCTCGTCGTAGTGGTGCGGCTTCGGCTCGGCCATAGGTGCCGGGGGATGTTTCGAGAGCCTCCCTCCCGTTGCCAAGTGATTCCGGGACCCAGGATGCGGAGATTCCGTGATTGACGCGCGAAATGCCGTTTGCACCCGACTAGGTCCGGGTCGAGACTCCCCCGGCGATGCCGGCCGCCGCGCCCACCACTCCACGCCCAGGACGAGTCCCCCTGCCCACGTCGTTCGGCGGAGTTGCGGCCGTCTCCGAGAGGCACGGCTTCTGGTTGCTCGGCTGGCAGATCCTATTCGCCGTCGCCACCACCCTCGTCGCCGTCTGGACCTTCGAGGTCGCGTGGGGTCGCGCGATTCAGCGCGCGATTTCCGCCCTGCCCGACGACGGACGCATCGAAGGCGGCCGCCTCGAATGGCCCGAACCCAAGCCGCGGATCCTCCACCAGGGACCCTTCATCGCGTTTGTCGTCGATCCCGTCGGCCTCCGGGAGACCGGGCTCGCCACGGATGTCACCGTCTCCCTCGAAACCGACCGACTCGCGGTGCGCTCGTTTCTGGGCTGGTCGTCCATCGCCTACCCTCCAGGCCTGGAACTCCCGCTGACGCGCGTGGGGATGACCGGCGCGGTCGCCACGTGGCGAACCCCCTTCTTCCTGGCTTTCGGTCTGGCCTCCTTCGCGTCCCTTCTCGTGTCGTGGACCCTCCTCTCGCTCGCCTACGGACTGATCGTCTGGGTGGCTGCCGCCGTGCTGGGCCGGCCCATCGGCTTCCGAACGGCTCGCCGGCTCGCCGCGGCCTCCCTTCTGCCGGCAAGCGTGCTCATGGCCGCCGCGATCGCCCTCTACGCGACCCGCCAACTGGGACTCGAAGCCCTCCTCATCGCCTGGCCCCTCCACATCGTGCTCGGTTGGGTCTATTGCGCGGGTGCCTGGACCCGGTTGCGACGCGAGGCTCCGGACGATGCCTCCCCGGGAACCAACCCATTCGCCACCGCAAGCCTCCGCGACCTGAAAGGCGGATCCCCAGCCGGCGGGAATCCCTCCAACCCGTTCCAGACCCCAGGATGAGCCCCTTGGAATCCACTTCGCCCAAGCCTGCGCCCGAACCGGAACCCGAACCCGACTTCGAACGCCCCTCGGCATCCGCGTCCTGGCGGATCTTCGCGATCCCCGGCGTGCTCGCACTCGTCGGCTACGTCTCCCTCTACGCGATCGACGCGAGGCTTCGAACGACGAAAGGCCCCTGGGAAGTGACCTTCCTCCGGGATCCGTCGGGTGTCCCCGCCTTGATCATCGACCAACCCCGCTTGGGGATCTCCAATGTGACGGTCCGTTTCGTCGGGGAATCGACCCCGGCGATCGTGGATCCGCCCGTCACCATCCGGTTCGATTCGCCCAGGGTCCAACTCCCGTTCGGAAACACCGCGTTCGACGACCTGATGTACCTGCCGGGGACGGTCGTCATTCACTGCTTCGGGCACGAGGTCCAGATGCTGCCCAGGGCGTTTTTCCTGAATCGCAAGGAAAAGGCCTGGTCGGATTCGAACACCCACGAGTACGAAGTGGGCCCGGCCGACAAGCTCGCCAGTCTGGATCCTCCCCGGAAAGGACCGGGAGCGAAGCCCGCCGGTCCGGCTCCCGCCCATTGATCGGACGGTCCGTCAGTTGATCAGGGAATCGCGATACTGGCGGTATCCCTCATCGCCGAGCGCCTGACGGATGCCTTCCTCCTTCGTTTTTTCGATCTCCTGCAGCGCCACTTGGCGCTTTTCGGCGTTGAGGGCGGAATTGTTGAGCACCTCGCGGCGGCGGCTTTCGTGCCGGTTCAGGACCTCGTAAAAAGGGAGGACCGCCGAATCGGAGAGCCCCGCGCGCCGCATCGCGAGTTGCGCCTGGCGAAACAACGGGTAACGGCCGACGAGGTACCGCTGGTATCGATCGGAGGGAAGCACCGCGCGGATGGCCTCCTCCCGCTGGCGTTCGAACTCCTCGCGTTGTCGAGCGCTCAGAGAGTCGACCGCCCCGAATTCGAGTTGGAGCCGATGTTCCAGGGCGTCCACCGCCCTGAAAATGGTCCGGAACTCCTCCGGTTTCGGCTCGAGGGAAGCCAGTTCCGTTCGCAACCTGTTCGCATTGTGGGAATAGCGAAGCAGGAATTCCTCGAGCTCCTCGGGGGTGAGCACCACCGCCAGATCCGCCCGAGTCTGCTCGCGCATCCGTGCAAGATCCCCCTGGTTGAGGAAGATCCCTTCGTTCTGACGATTGTTGTAATACCCCTGGTGCCGGTCGAGGGAACGACCGCAGATCTCCTGGACCGCGTTGAACTTCTCCCGGGACAAGGCCCCGAGAACCGGACCGGACAGATTCACGACAATGGGAACATCGGCCGGGCTGGCCGACGATTCTTCCGGCACTTCGCCCAGAAGCTTTTGAACCCATTCATTCCGTTGGGCCCGGAACTGCTCGAACTTGTCGCTGAAAGCGTCGCCGGCGCCCGTGACGGGTTCCGCTTTCCACCAGGGGAAATCGTTGGCCACGGCCTGCGAAATCCGCTGCTGAAGGAGCCATTCGTCGGCATCGGCACGAACAATCATTCGCACCCGCTCCTCGGGGCACCCCGCCTCCCGCAGGCGATCCAGGTACCGTGAGTAGTCGGGAGTGGGCAACTGCGCCCAGCCCACCCGGGGCGACGAAGGAACGACCGAATCGGCTTTGGCGGCGGCCGGCGCTGAGACCGGACCTCCGGGAGCCGCGCCGGATTCCGTGGCGCCTCGAGAGCGGACGCTCGTGACCGCGGCCAGCAGGATCAGACACGCGACTTCAGCTTTGTTTCCCATCCAACTTCGCACGCACCCAAACTCCCTCCGCGGTGTTCCACAGGCAAACCGATTCTTTTGACCCACGGACCCCCATCCCCAGCCGCATCACCCCGTCGGGTGAACCGTTTGACTTGGTTTTCCACGAAACCTAGAGTGCCGGCGATGTTCGTCGCCGAAACAGCGACCCCAGGGAACCCGCCCCTCTCCGCGCCTCCCGATGCGGGACTCGCGACCGCTTGGCGACTGATTTCCGATCCCGTCGCCCCTTTCCTCGAATCGGTGCGAGGCTTTCTGGCGCAGCAGATCGACCTGTTCGAGCCGGAAGTCGCGGAAGGCGCCCGGTACGCCCTTTCCGCCAGCGGGAAACAACTTCGCCCCGTCCTGGTCGCGCTCGGGGCCCAGGCGGCCGGCGGCATCAACCCGGCGCACACCGCCGGCGCGGCCATCGTCGAATTGGTCCACTTGGCGACGCTGGTCCACGACGATGTCATCGACGCCGCGGGTCTTCGCCGGCAACGCCCCACGGTGGCGGCGCGCTACGGCAATCAGACCGCCGTTCTCCTCGGCGATTGCCTCTTCGCCCATGCGCTCAATCTGGCGGCGGCTTTCCCCACCACCGAGGTCTGCCGATCGGTCTCCGCCGCCACCCAGGCGGTGTGTTCCGGAGAGATCCTGCAGACGCTCCGGAAAGGGCGTGTCGACCAGCCGCTCGACGAGTACTTCCGGGTGATCCGGCTGAAAACCGCCGAGCTCTTCGCCTTGGCGTGCGAGTTGGGGGCGATTGTCGCCGGCCCCAAGGCGACCCACCGGGAAGCCCTTCGCCGCTTCGGCATCGCGTTCGGGACGGCTTACCAGGTTTTCGACGATTGCCTGGACGTGTTCGGCAATGAGCGCGCGGCGGGCAAGACCCTCGGAACGGATTTCGCCACCGGCAAGGTGACGCTGCCCCTGCTGCTCGCCTATCAGAGCGCCAACGCCCAGGACCGCGCTCGCCTCGAATCCCTGGTCCTTCGGAGGGGCGCCGAACACGCCGCGGGTCTGCGGAACCTCCTCGAACAGTACGACGCGGGCACCCGCGCCCAAAAAGTCGTGGCCGCCTACCTCGAATCGGCGCGCGAAGCCCTCCGCCCCCTCGACGGAGCCCCGGGAACCGCCCCATTGGCGGCTCTGACCCAATACCTCGCCGACCAGATCGCGCGACTCCGGGCGGGTTGAACCGACCATGCCGACCCCAAGCGTCAGTGCGGCGAAGGTCGCGTCGGCGGAGGCAGCGCTCCAAGCCGAACCGGACGACATTTCGCTCGTGCTGCGGTCGAAAGGGGGCGACCTGGCGGCCTTCGACATATTGGTGCGACGCCATCAGGAGCGGGTGTACGCGACGCTGTACCACATGACGGGGAATCACGACGACGCGGCCGATCTCACCCAGGAATCGTTCATCAAGGCGTACAATGCCTTGTCCGGATTCAAGGGCGACTCGGGCTTCTTCACCTGGCTGTACCGCATCGCCGTCAATCGGACGCTCAATTTCCTGAAGCAGCGTCGGCACCGGACGACGCACCTCAGCCTGAACGACCTCGATTTCAACGCCGAACACGATCCGGATCTCGTCGCGCTGACCTCCGAAAACACGCCGCGCCGGGATCTGAACCTGACGGAACTTCAGGAAAAGTTGAACGCGGCCCTGCTCCGGCTGTCCGAATCCCACAGAATGGTCGTGATCCTGCATGACATCCAGGGACTGCCCCACGAAGAGATCGCGCGCATCATGGATTGCAACACCGGCACGGTGAGGTCGCGGCTGTTCTACGCCCGGCAACAATTGCAGGGTCTCCTGGCCGACTACCTCAAATGACGTGCATGCGACAACCACCCGAAGACCCTGAACAACGCCTGCTCCGACTCCTCGCGTTGAAGCGGTACGAAGTGCCTCCTCCCGGGTTTTTCGATCAGCTCCCTGCCCGTATCCTGGTCAGTCTTCGTGCCGGAAGCGAAGTCCCCGAGGTCGCTTGGTGGTCAAGGGCGTGGCGAAGTCTTATGCGGGAACCCATGGTGGGTCTCTCCTACGCGGCTCTCGGAATGGCGACGGTGGTCTTCGGAATCAGCGTCGTGGAGACGGCCTTCGACACCCAGACAACCCATATCTCCCCGACCCTGGGCCAGTTCCCCGTGGGCTCCACCGTCACCGTCACCGACGCCGTCAACACCGACTTGGCGCTGGGGGCTCCCTGGGGCGGCGACATCCCCGGCCTGATCTACCGCGTGAGTGAGCCGAGCATGCAACCCACGCCGGCCAATTGGTTTCAGGCGGGACTCTTCGCCCCGAATCCCAGTCCGAGCCCGTTCGCCAAACCTTTGGGAACCCGGGTCGAAATCCCCGTCCTCGTTCCCGCTTCCTCCGTGATCCACGTCCGGTAGAACCGACGACCGACGCGACGCCAATCCTTCCCCGGAGCGTCCCGAACGTCCCTAGCGGCCCGAGCGTCCCGCTGGATCGGCCTTCCTTAAAAAATCCGATCGAAAACCAGAACCCGGCCATCCAGACGGGCGGTCATCTGATTTTCCTTCACACGGACATCCAGCGCGAGTTCCTGCCCCTCGCCGCCGAATCGGACCTGGTACGCCTCACCGTCCTTGGACCATCCGCCCTCGCCGTTCGACATGAGGGGACCGAGCGCGGTCGTGTTCGACGGTTTCGATGGCGCGCGGACATAGACGCCGCCGGTGTTCGCCAGGGGCGCCGCCAACGGCTGCGCCCTTGATCCTCCCCCGGTTCCCGTGAGTCCGTAGCGGGATCGCAACTGGTCCGCCGAAGGATCCGCCGAAGGTTGAGGGATAGCCCGGGCAGCGATCCCCTGGGCTGTCAGGCCACCACCGCCACCACCGTCACCGCCACCACCGCCATCCGCCGAACCGCTGTCTCCTCCGCCTTGGCGAGCGGCGGAAGCGCTCGAAGCGCGTCCCACCGTCTGAAGCAGCTTTTGTTCATCCTTCGCTTTCACCTTCAGAATCGCCTTGTTGTCGGTCGTGAACCCAAGGGTCATCTCGTCGAGATAAACGTTGAGGGCCTTCCGCAGGAGATTGAATTCCACCGCCGGCAGCTTGGCGGTGCCGACGATTTTCATCTCGGCGATGCTCCGACGGACGTTCAATCGCCAACGGCCAAGGATGTGCTCATCCTTGAACTTTTCGGAAACGCCCGTCCGCAGGTAGGCATCGAGATCCTTGAAATCCAGGGCCAGGAGCTCATTGACCAATTCGGGATTGTCCGCCACCGCGCGGATCCGCGTGTGCTCGAAGATCTGGCCGAGTCCCGCCCGGGATTGAATCATCGAATTGACTTCGGGATCGCGGGCGAGTTCCGCGATTTCGGGCTTCTCAGCGAATCCAAGGAACGGCGGGTAGCTGGCGAGCCGGCTGTGCAGGGCCGGGTTGTTGTAGACGAGTCCAAGAATATCCGACGCGAGGAAGTGGTCCTCGCTGGCGGGCTGAAAGTGCTCGACGATCCGGTTCAGACCCGTGGCCTCCCCGCCGCGCGTGACCGAATTCAGAAATGCGAGACTCCCCGAAGCCTCGCTCTCGTCGGCGAGTTGGGTCGTCAGATAGCCCGGCACGTAGGTGACCAGTCCGAACAGCACCAGCCAGACGGTGCCGACAACGCCTCCCAACGCGATGCCGGAACGACGGTTGAGCCTTTCCCAGCGCGCGAATGTGTAATCGTCCGTGTTGTTCCGGTAGTAGCGCTGAACCCAGTGGTGCGGCAGGAACGACAGCGCCGAAAACACGATCGATCCCAACAGAAAACCGAAAAGCGGCGGCAGGTAGAACTGCCAGACCGGATTCGTGTAGCCAATCAGCGGAACCAGCCCCGCCACCCACCCGCCCACCGTGCCGGCGAGAAAGGCCGCGACGATCGCTCCGATCAGGCACACCGCCGTCCGGATTGCGCCAAAAAAATACCCAATCACGGCGGCGAGCAATACCAAGACTCCGCCCAGGACCCAGATGATCATGCCGGAAGGCTACTCCGTACGCGGCTCAAGGCACGCCGAAAATCAACCCGAAGAGCCTTCCGATGAACGGACCTAGGGAGGCTTGGAGGAATTTGCCAATCCGGCGCCGGTGTCGGAGCCGAATCCACCGGACCTGTCCGAGGCCCCCTCGCAGCGTCGGCCGTCTCGACTCCCGCGAATTCTCGCTTCCCCCACCCCCCGGCGCCCACCCATCATTCCCGCGCCGGTCTGGTCCGGCGAATCGACGAACAAGGACTTTCCTATGGGTGCCGACACCTCTGTCGCTCAAAAGCTCGAAGCCCCTCCCCTCCAACCCCTATCCATCCCGTCCCGCCTCGCGCCCGCTCCCACCAGCCCGCCGAGGTTCCCCGCGACGGTCCTCAATGCCGCGGGTGAAAGCGTGGTCGTCGGCGATCCAAGGGCCACCCGGGCGCTTGTCGCGCTCATGGATGTCCACGCCGTCGTCGGCGGCGCGGCCTGCCATTGGGGGGGACCGGCCGCCTTCGCGGAAATCAACTCGGCCATCCACGGACTCCTCTTCTCCATCAAGGACAAGGATCGCGCCTGGCACGACGCCTTCAACTTCGTCAACGACGCCGGCCACGCCGAGAACGGCATCTACGCCCTCCGAGCCAATCTTGGTTTCGACAATCTCACCCTCGAGGACTTGCGGCTGTTCCGATCGATCCAATCGAAACTCACCGGACACGGAGAGTCGCACCTGAATCCCGAGGGCGTGCTCCTGTCCAACGGCCCACTCAGTTCGGCGGTTGGACAGGCCCAGGGCCTCGCCATGGCCGACAAGACCGCCGGGCGCGACCGGGTGACGATCCTTGTCATCTCCGACGGCGCCTCCATGGAAGGCGAAGCCCGTGAATCTTTCGCCGCGATCCCAGGCCTCGCTTCCAAAGGGCGCGTCAATCCGTTCGTGATGGTCGTATCCGACAACGACACGAAACTGTCCGGGCGGATCACCAAGGACGCATTCTCCATGCAGCCCACGTTCGAAGCCCTCGATGACCTCGGCTGGAACGTGGTTCGCGTGCCGAACGGACACGACCTTCAGGCCGTCTACCTCGCCATCGAAAAGGCGGTCGCCACCGCGAAATCCGACCCGACACGGCCCGTCTGCCTCTGGGTCAAGACGATCAAGGGTTTCGGCATCAAGGAAACCCAGGAAAACAGCGCCGGCGGCCACGGCTTCCCGCTCGCGAACGGCGAAAAAATCCCCGCTTGGATCACCGAACTCTTCGGCGGATCCACCCCGCCCCAGCCACTGGTCGAATGGGCCGCCAGCCTTCGGGCCGATTGGGAAGCCAAGGAAGCCGCCAAAAAGGCCAAGGCCTCGGCGCCCTCCGCCAACCCGGTTCCCGGACCCGCGACCAAAAAGGACAAAGTCCAGGCCGGACTCGCGAAAGCCGCCATCCGGGCCGCCGTCGACGGGTATCCGGTGTTCTCGATCAGCTCCGACGTCCAGGGATCCACCGGCATCAGTCCGTTTCAAAAGACTTTTCCCGAACGATTCGTGGAAGTGGGCATCGCCGAGGCGAACATGGTCAGTGTCGGCGCCGGCTATTCGAAGATGGGTTTCATCCCGATCGTCGACACCTTCGGCCAGTTCGGTGTGACCAAGGGCAACCTGCCCCTCACGATGGCCGCGCTCTCCCAGGCCCCGGTCATCGCGCTCTTCTCCCACGTGGGATTTCAGGACGCCGCCGACGGCGCCAGCCACCAGGCCACCACCTACTTCGCCGCCGTCAGCGCGATCCCGCACACCGTCGTCATCGCCCCGAGTTGCAGCGACGAGGCCGAGGCCCTGATGTATGAGGCGATCCGCCGGCAGGCGGAGGATCGCAAGGCGGGGCGCGACGGCGACAGCTACGTCTTCTTCGTGGGACGCGAAAGCTACCCTCTCGCGTGGGTCGCGGGCGCCTCGTATCCGTGGGGCAAGGCCCAGGTCCTTCGCAACGGCCGGGACGTCGTCCTCGTCGGCACGGGAGTCCTGGTCAACAAGGCGATCGAAGCCGGCAAACAACTGGAAGCGCTGGGCATTCAGGCGACCGTCATCAGCAACCCGTTCGTCAACCGACCGGACCTGGATACGATCGGACCCGCGGTTTCCGCCTGCGGCGGCCGCCTCGTCACCATCGAGGATCATCAGACGGTCGGTGGAATGGGCGCCCAACTCTCCCACGCGCTCAGCCAGGCGGGCGTCCCCCATCGATTGCGTTCGCTCGGCATCCCCGGCGAATTCGGTCAAAGCGCCTACCTCGCCGAACAGTTGTACGAAAAGTACGGTCTGACGGCGCCAAAGATGGCCGAGGCCGCGACCCAGCTGGTCCGGGGCTGAATCCACCCCCCGCTCCGCCTTCGCGCACGGGCCACGCCGCGTCGTGACGCGTCGTGCCGCATCGCATCGAGTGCCGCCCGCGCCCCGGTCGCCGAAAAGGCGGGGCGCCGACGAAGGCGCCGTCGATCAGTCGGCCGGCTAGAGGAACTTCAGACGCGTCGCGGCCTCCGCGTCGTCCCAGTTCCGCGGCTTCCGGCTCTGAATGGATGCGACATCCTTGATCGAGACCTGGTTCCCTCGCGCCTTGGCGCTCTTGATCGCCAGCTCGGAGGGATGGGCGGTCTGCTGGCTCACCTTCTGGTACGGCGCCGGCTTGTACTTGATGTAGACCATCTCCGGGGTGTCGGCTTCGAAGAACAGGACCTTCGCCTTGGGCTCCGGGCAGAGCCGGTACTCCTTGCCGAGGATCGTGCCCCCGAAGGTGAACCGCTTCATCCAGGTCGCTTCGCGGGTGCTGTAGGCGACGGTGAACACGCGGTCGCGCTCCGGCGCGAGGCATTGGATCAGGTCCTGCCCGACGAAGAGTTTCTCGGGCAGCTCGACGACCTTGTACCGCCCGTCCTTGAAGACGAGCAGCAGCTTGTCGAACTTCGAGCACATCACCGGGAATTCGTCCCCGCCGGCCTTGAAGCCGATGTACCCGCTTGCGCGATCGTACGTCACCTTGAACGTCTTGAACGCCACGTCCTTCGCCTCGACCTCATCGAACCGGCCGGACTTGGTCGCCCGCGGAAAGTCCGCGGCGTACTTCGCGACGAGACCCTTCAATCGGGTGATCGCGAAGCCCTTCACGTTCTTCAAGTGCTTCAGGGTCTGCAGCAGTTCCGCCTCGATCTTCTCCATCTCGTCCCGATGTTTCTGGATGTCGAAGAGCGAGATTCTCCGGATCGGAACGCGAAGCAGCATCTCGACGTCGTCGTCGGTGAGATCCCGTCGCATCGATTTCCTGAGAGGCTTGAAACCCTCGTGGACCTCCCGTTGCACCGCGTCGGCCGTCCGCGCGGTTTCGATGCGTTTGTAGATCCGATTCTCCACGAACAGCTGGACCAGGGTCTTTTGGTGCAGGTCGAGATCGAGTTTGTCCCGTTTCAATTCCAGTTCCCGCCGAAGCAGGTCCAGCAATTGCTCCGTATTCGCCCGGAGAATCTCCGAGACCGTCATCTCCACCGGACGGTTGTCGCGGATCACGACAATCCGACTGCTGATCGATTGCTCGCACTGCGTGAACGCGTACAGGGCGTCGACGAGCGCCTTCGGGTCCACACCCTTCGGAACCTCCACCGCGATCTCAACCTTCTCCGAGGTGAAATCGTTGATCGACCGCACCTTGAGTTTGCCCTTCTTCGTGGCGTCCTCGATCGAGCCGATCAGGGAATCCGTCGTCGTCCCGGGCGGAATCTCCGTGATCACCACGGTGTCGTCGTCCTTCACCTTCACGCGGGCCCGGACCCGGACCGACCCGCACCCGTCCTCGTACTCCTTCGCATCCATCAGCCCGCCGGTCGGGAAGTCGGGGACGACCTTGAACGCCTTTCCCTCGAGAATGGCGATCTGCGCCTCCAGCAGTTCGATGAGGTTGTGCGGCAGAATCCGCGCCGAGAGCCCCACCGCGATCCCCTCGGTTCCGAGCATCAAAAGGAGCGGCAGCTTGCAGGGCAACGCCACCGGTTCCTGGTTCCGGCCGTCGTAGGTTGGGACGAACTCGGTCAGTTCATCGTTGAACAGCTCCGTCCGGGCCAGTTCGGTCAGGCGCGCCTCGATGTACCGAGGGGCCGCCGGAGGGTCCCCGGTGAAGATGTTCCCGAAATTCCCCTGGCCCTCGATGACATGGCGTTTGTTGGCGAGAACGACGATGGCATCCCCGATCGACGCATCCCCGTGCGGATGGTACGGCATCGTCTGTCCGACGACGTTCGCCACCTTGTGCAGCTTGCCGTCGTCCATTCGGTGCATCGCCCAAAGAATGCGGCGCTGAACGGGCTTCAATCCGTCCACGAGGCTCGGAATGGCGCGGTCGCGAATCACATAACTCGCGTAGTCCAGGAAGCACTGATCCATCCGTTTGTGAAGCGGATGGGCCGGGCGGTCGTGCGGGTGGTGGGTCGGATGGGACTGCGGGGTCGGACCGTCTTCCGAAGGGGTTGGCGAACTCATGACACTCAGTCTCGAATAGCTTCAGCTTGTCGTCTGCCCGACGGCGGCGCCCGGGGCTCTGGGTTGATGATGACGGGTTGATCCTGGAAACGGCGCTGCGACTTCCAGCACCGGAAGCCGGGAAACACGGAATCCTACTCCCACTCGATCGTTCCGGGAGGCTTGCTCGTGATGTCGAGCACGCATCGGTTGATGCCCTTCACCTCGTTCACGATCCGGTTGGAGAGGCGCTCGAGCAGGTCGTAGGGAAGCTTGACCCAGTCGGCGGTCATGCCGTCCTGCGATTCCACCGCCCGGACGCAGATCGTATACTCGTAGGTGCGCTCGTCACCCATCACGCCAACGCTTCGGACCGGCAGAAGGACGGCGAAGCTCTGCCAGATCTTGTAGTAGAGTCCGGCCGCCTTCATCTCCTCGACGACGATCGCGTCCGCGGACCGCACCATCTCGAGCTTGGCGGGGGTCAGGTCACCGAGGCATCGGACCGCGAGTCCGGGCCCGGGGAACGGCTGGCGGTAGACAATTTCCTTCGGCAGGCCGAGTTCGAGGCCGAGCACACGCACCTCGTCCTTGAAAAGGCACCGCAGGGGTTCCACCAGGGAGAACCGCATCCGCTTCGGAAGCCCTCCCACGTTGTGATGACTCTTGATCAGGGCCGCCGGATTCCCCGCGATCGGCACCGATTCGATCACGTCCGGATAGAGCGTCCCCTGGGCCAGGAATTTCGCCTTTCCGGCCCGCCGGGTGGCCGCCTGAAAAACCTCGATGAAGGCGCGTCCGATGATCTTCCGCTTCCGCTCCGGATCCGTCACCCCGCGCAGGCGTTTCAGGAACAGCGCGCTGGCGTCCTCGTATTGCAGACGGATTCGGAAATGCCGGCCGAAAACCTCCCGGACCACGTCCGCCTCCCGTGCGCGGAGCAGTCCGTTGTTCACAAAAATGCAGGTCAACTGATCCCCGATCGCCTTGTGGATCAGCGCCGCGGCGACACTCGAATCAACGCCCCCGCTCAAACCGAGGATGACCTTCTCCTGGCCGACCTGGGACCGGATCTCCTCCACCGCCTGATCGACGTAGTTCCGCATCGTCCAGTCCCGGCCGCATCCGCAGATGCGGTGGACGAAGTTCGCGATGACTTCCCGACCGCGGGTCGTGTGCACCACTTCCGGATGAAACTGAAGGCCCAAGAACCGCTTGTCCCGATGCTCGATCACCGCGTAGTCCGAATTCTCGGTCGTGGCGACCACCGCGAAGTCCTTCGGAAGCCGGGTCAGGCGGTCGCCGTGGGAATTCCAAACCTGAAGCGTCTGTGGCAGGCCCTCGAAAAGGGGGCAGCTCGCGTCGAGCACGGTGAGGGTTCCCTTCCCGAATTCGCGTTTCTGTCCCTTCTCGACCTTCCCTCCCAGGAACTGGGCGAGCAACTGGACGCCGTAACAGATCCCCAGGACCGGAACTCCCAGTTTGAAGACCCCCGGGTCGGGCCTGGGCGCGTCCTTCGCATAGACACTCGCCGGCCCTCCGGAAAGCACGATCCCCTTGGGCTGCATTGCCCGGATTTGGGCCGCCGGCGTGTCGTGGCGCACGATGATCGAGTACACGTTGCACTCGCGGACTCGCCGCGCGATGACCTGGGTGTACTGGGAACCGAAGTCGAGGATCACGATCTGCTCAGGCATGGCTTCAAAGGAACTCTTTGGCTCATCACCCGCTTGGGAAGCGAGCGAATTCGCGGCGGGACACGAAAACACCCCCCTTTGCAGGCCGCGCTCCCGCTACACCCGGGTCGGAAACCAGTGGTAAAGCATGAAATAGATGAGCACCCCCGTCACCGACACGTACATCCAGACCGGCCACGTCCATCGCGCCAGGCGCCGGTGCTCGTCAAACCGCTCCCGCAGCGCCCGCCTCATGGTCACGATCGCCATCGGCACGATCGCGATCGCCAGCAGGATGTGTGAGGCAAGCATCGCGAGGTAGAGCCCGAGGATCCAGCCGTCCGCCCCCAGTCGGGTGTGCACCCCGCGGACCAGGATCTTGTGGACCACGTAGGTCACCAGGAAAATGCAGGATGCCCCGAACGCCCCGGTCATGCACCAGCGATGCGCCTTCCTTTGGCCCGCGCGAATGCACAGGTAACCCGCCGACAGCAGGACGAGCGCGAGCCCGTTCAGCGACGCGTTCACCGCGGGTAGATCACTCACGCCCACCGCTAGTCCTCCTTCTCCAGCCGATCCAGGAGACCGAGCACCCTCGCCGCCGCCCCCGGTTCAAGTCCCTCCACGGCGCTTCTCACCCGTCCCTTCCGGTCAACGAGCACGATCAGCGTGCTGTGCAGAAACAGGTCGTCCGCCGACTCGCGCTGCGACTCCTCCTTGTCCATCAGCACCAGGAGAAGATCCCCCGTGGCGAGTCGCCCGATCACGTCCTTCGAACCCGTCGCCCAGGTCCAGCCAGCCGCCCCCGCATCGACGCCAATCTTCGCCGCGTACCGCGTCAGCACCTCCGGCGTGTCGAATCCGGGATCCGAGGTCAGCGAAAGCAGCCGCGCTTTGGAACCGGCGGGCAGCGCGGACTGCACCGACCGCATCACCCCCGACAACTGGGTGCACGGTCCTGGACAGCGCGTGAAGATCAGGTTGACGGCCCATGGACCGCCGGCGAGGTCAGCCTTCGAGAACGGGGCGCCCGCCTGATTGGTCAGGCTGAAATCCCGGATCTCCCGCAGGACCGGAAGGGGTCCGGAGTCTACTCCCGCACCTGTCCGGGACTGGAAGACGACAGTGGGCCCTTGCACCCGCGCGGAGCGGCCTACGAACAGAAACAGCACCATGAGGGCCAGGAGAAGCGCCGCCCCGGATCCGATCAACAACAGGAACGATCTCGACATGGTGAAAAATTCGGTCTGGCCGCCCCGACGCTGCGAAAAATCCGTCGCCTCCCCCTGGCACGGAGACCCTCAAGCCAACGAAGGCCGCCGGAAGCGCGTCACTCGAATGAGGTGGCCGGGCCGCCGCCCGCCGCCTTCGCGGCCATCCAGGTGGCGTAGTCCGCCTCCGAATCGACCACGACGATTCCATTGGCCATGGCGGCGTGTCCGTTGCCGCACAATTGGGCGCAGATGACCTGGTATTTGCCTTCCTTCGTCGCGACGAAGTGGATCGGGATGTTCAGTCCGGGGATGCAATCCTGCGTCACCCGCAACGGCAGCACCTTGAAGCAGTGAATCACGTCCTTGGAGGAGCAGTTGATGATCACACCCTTCTTCAGCGGAACATGCGCCTCGTTCAACACCGTGAAATTGTCCTTGGTCGCCGGATCCTCGGCGTCGAATCCGAACGGGTTTTCCGCCGTCACCAGCGAGAGATCCTGCCGCCCGAACTTCCCGTCCGGCCCGGGGTAGATGAAATTCCACCCGAACTGCTCCGCCACGACCCGGATGATCGTCGCGTCCTTCTCCGGCGGAAAATCGTCCACCGTCTTGGCCCACAACGGAATCGCGAAACCCAGCAGGAGGATCGCCTCGAAACTCGCCACCCCGACCTCGAGCCACGTTGAAGCATGGCCGCGGACGCCATGGTAATCCGCCTTGCGACCCGCCTTCGCGCGGAAGCGGATGAGGGTGTAGATGAAGAAAATCGTCCAGCCGACGAGCAGAATGCCCATCAGCCAGTGGACGAGTTCCACAAGGGCGTTCACGTCGTGGCCGTGCTCGGAAACCACCACCGGCAGATTCAGAATTCGTTCCATCATGGGATTCTGGAGAAAAGGGGCTCAGTCGTTCTTGGATTCCAAAACAGGCTTGGACACCGGCGCGACGCCGGAACTCGCCGCCGGCATCGGCTCGAACTCGTATCCGTATTCGTACTCGAGGGCTTCCTCGGCTTCCACGATCCGGGAACGCCGCACCAGGTACACGGCGAAGGCTCCGAAGGCCGCCAGCGCGACCACCACGAAACCGAGCAGCGCGAAGACCCCCCAATGCAGACCCCGGCCGAGGGGCGAATCGGTCTTGCCGAAGCAGACCGCGCACGCCTGGACTTCCGGACTGGCGATCCAAGCCGTAAGAAACGCGGACAAAGCCGCGACCGACGAAAACGGGGTCGGGACGCGAACGGGTCGTCGGGTTGCGGGCATGGTCGGTCGGCGGGTCATTTCAGTCAGAAGTAGTCGATATTCCTGAGTTTCTTGAGGAAATACCGGCCGTAGATCACGAGCGCCAGCGCCCCACCGAGCGAAACCACGCCGAGAATCAGATCGCTCAGGTTCCGTGATCCCGAAACGTACTGGTTCAGGCACCAACCGCCGAGAAACAGCGAAAGGACAAAGGCCGAACCGATGAAGAAGACGTGGAATGATTTGAGGGACATGGCGCCTCCGACTTGGCTAGGGGAAAATGGGTGGCGGAGCGTCGTGCATCGCCCAGATCGTCAACAACATCATGCCCAGGAAGAAGAACCCCGTAAACGCCAGGATCGTGTAGATCATCCGCTTCTCCGACGCCAGGTGCATGAACCACCCGGCCACCAGGGAGGCCTTCACCGATGCGATGAGGAGGGCCAGGCCGATGGTCATGACGATGGTTTCGAAATGGATGAAGTACGCCCCGACCGTGACGATGGTCCCGATGATGAGGGCGATGAAAACCAGCCAGTAGGTTCGGCTGTGGTCGTGGTCGCCGTGCGCGTGCTGGGCCTTGTGGTCGCTCATAGTCAGTCAGTTCGCCTGTTCAGAGGAGGTAGAGAATCGGGAATAGAAAAATCCACACCAGATCGACGAAATGCCAGAAAAGTCCCGAAACCTCGACCCGGTTGGTGTAACGCTCGGGATCGGTCTTCCACATCGCGGCCCCGGGCCCCCAGATCCATCCGATCACCAGCGCGCCCGCAATCACATGAAGCGCGTGGAGTCCGGTCATCGTGAAGTAGATCGCCAGGTACGTGTTGTGCCATGGCCCGTAGTTCTGGACCTTGACGGTGTCCGACCAGGGGATGCGGAATTCCTTGTGCTCCAGGTGGTGGCCCGACTTTTTCTCGAGGTCGTGAAGCAACGGAACCTTGGCCATGCCGGCCGCCTTGGCTTCCGCGGGGAATTCGACTCCATGGATGACAATCGCCTCGGGAGGCTGCTTCCTGCCGTTGACGACCGCTCCGCCACCGACTTTTTCGACGAGATGCCCGTCCACCACCCGGCCGTCCTTCAGGATCACCTCGTAGTGGGTGAATTTGTCGTAATACTCGTAGCTCTTGATGCCGCAGAAGGTCGCCGCGCACGCGATCGTGATCGCCTGGATCTTCCTGTACTTGGCGAACTGATTGGCCTTCAGCGCGGCCCAGCCCAAAACGACGGTCACGCTGGAACCGATCAGCACGAGCGTGTTCACCGTGCCGATGGGCACGTTCAGAAGGCCGTGCGGCCAGACTCCCGGATACGACCCCACCCGGAGAAGGATGTACGAGGAAAACAAAGCCCCGAAGAGCATCACTTCCGACGCCAGGAAGAGCCAGATGCCAAGCTTGGCATTGTACAGGCCGGTGTCCCGGCGCGGCATGACCGTGTATGGAATGTCCATGGAGATAAAATGGGGATCTGGAGGACCTGATCAGGCGCGCGAGGGCTGGTTCTGGGGGAGGTAGTCCAGCGCCGCTCCCGGCACGCTGTATTCGTAGGGACCCCTGTACACCTTCACGGCCCCCGTGAAATTTCCGTGGGGCGGCGGCGTCGGCGTCTGCCATTCCAGCGTCGTCGCGTCCCAGGGGTTGTCGGAGGTCACCTTCTCCCCCCGGAACATGCTCATGAAGAAATTGATGATGAACGGAATCTGTGAAACCCCGAGCAGGAACGCCGCCGTCGTGATGCCGATGTTCGCGTCGACCACCGATTTCGCCAGGCGCCCGACGATGTCCGCCGTCGCGTCGGACACGAGGTACGACGCCCCGCCGTCCGACATCCGCCGCGACATCCCCGCGATGCCCTGGGCGAACATCGGGAAGAAAACCAGGTTCATGAACACGAACGAACCCGCGAAATGCAGCTTCCCAAGCAGTTCGTTCATCTTCCTTCCGGTCGCTTTCGGATACCAATAGTAGACCCCCGCAAACAGCGCGAAAATGCTCCCCGGCGCGACCACGTAATGGAAATGGGCGATCACGTAGTAGCTGTCGTGCAAATGGATGTCGCTGAAGTTGAAGCCGAGCGGCAGGCCCGTCAGCCCGCCGATTCCGAACATCGGAAGAAACGCCAGCGCGAACAGCATCGCGGAATTGAAACGGATCGATCCCCCCCACAGCGTCAGGAAGAGACAGGTGAGAATAATCACCGACGGGATCGAGATGATCATCGTCGTGGTCTGGAAGAAGGTCGAAATTTTGGTCCCCATGCCCGTCAGGTACATGTGGTGCGCCCACACGATGAACGAGATGAAACCCACCGCCAGCACGGAGTAAACCAGCGACCGATACCCGAAGACGGGTTTCCGCGCGTTGTTGGCGAGGATCTCGCAAACGATGCCCATGGCCGGAAGAATCAGGACGTATACCTCCGGGTGCGCCAGGAACCAGAAGAGATGCTGCCAGAGCAGCGGACTTCCGCCCCCGCTGATGTCCGCCAGCTTGCCGCCGGCGATCAGTCCGGTCGGCAGGTAGAAGCTCGTTCCCCCCACCTTGTCCATCAGCTGAAGCACCGCCGCGGCCTCGAGCGGAGGGAAGGCGAGCAGGAGGATGAACGCCGTCACGAACTGGGCCCAGGTGAAGAAGGGCATCCGCATCCACGTCATTCCAGGCGCGCGCAACTGGATCACCGTCGCGATGAAATTCACGGAACCCAGCAGCGACGACGTGATCAGGAACACCATGCCGATGATCCAGTAGGTCTGGCCATCCGTCGGAATCGTCGTGGCCAGGGGCGAGTACGACGTCCAACCGCCCTGCGCGGCGCCACCCGGAACGAAGAAGCTCACCATCATGATCAGGCCGCCGATCAGGAACGACCAGAAGCTGGCCATGTTGATCCGCGGAAAGGTCATGTCCGGAGCGCCGATCTGAAGGGGAACCAGGTAGTTGCCGAAAGCCGCGAACCCCAGGGGAACGACGCCCAGGAACACCATGATCGTTCCATGCATGGCCCCAAACGCGTTGTACAGATCCGCGCCCAGAACACCACCGGCCGCCACCGGTCCCAGGACGCTCTCCATCAGACCACCGATCACCGGGAGCGGCTTGCCCGGGAAAGCGATCTGCCAGCGCATCGCCAGCATCAGACCAAACCCAACCAGCAGGAAGATCAGCGAGCAGACCCCGTACTGAATCCCGATCACCTTGTGGTCGGTCGAGAAGATGTACTTGCTCCAGAAGCCCGGTTCATGGAGGTCCCCGCCGGAATGATGGGTGCCTTGGGCCGGGGAAGTGGCGGTTGATGTCGAATGACTCATGGTGCGAGCGCGGTTCCGAAATCCAGTCTCCAGTCTCTCAAATGATGCTCCGAAGCACGTTGTCCGCCATCAGCAGTCCCAGCAGCAACGGCAGGTAAATGATGGACGCAAAGAAAACCATGCGGGCCCGGCGGCGGTCCAGATCCATCGTGAATCGCCAGGTCGTCCACGCGAAAACCAGTCCCAGCGCCAGCGCCCCCACCCCATAAACCGGTCCGGCAAGCCCCACCCAAACAGGCACGCCGCTGGTCACCAGCAACGCCACCGCCGAGACCAATGCGATCCAGCCGGTCGCGCGGCCGTGGGGATCCACCACCGGAAGCATGCGAAAACCAGCCTTGGCGTACTGCTCCCGGTAAAGCCACGCGATCGCCATGAAATGCGGGATCTGCCAGAGAAGCAGGATTCCGAAGAGTCCGAGTCCGCCGACGCCGACCTCCCCCCGGGCCGCGGTCCAACCCATCAACGGCGGCAACGCCCCGGGAATCGCGCCGACCAGCGTGTTCCAGGGCGTCACCCGCTTCAGCGGGGTGTACACGAGGACATAGCTGAACCAGGCCAACGCGCCGAGACCCGCCGTCAGCGGGTTGACGACCCACGTCAGGTAGACCAGACCGCCCGCCGAAAGCATGAGACCCAGCGCCAGCGCGAAGCCGGGCTCGACCTGGCCGGCGGGCAACGGACGCGTCGCCGTTCGTTCCATCAATCGGTCCAGATCCCGCTCCCACCACTCGTTGAGCGCCGCCGCTCCGGCCGCCACCAGGGCCGTGCCCAACAGGACATGCAGTCCGCCGAGCCAATCCGCCCCGCCCGTTCGCGCCACAAAATACCCGGTCAACGTCGTGATCAGCACCAGCGCCGTCAGCCGCGCCTTGGTCAGTTCACCGACGAGCCCTACCAGGGCCCAAAGCGGGGTCATGGATTCCCTGGCGGCGGCGAGTGCCTCTTTCATGCGTGATTCCGGTAGGCTCCGGCCAGGCCCGCCGTGGGATGAAGGGTTGCGGGCAAGGAAGCGGCCGAGGTGGACACCGGACGTCGCCGCGCGGCCACACGGCTCAGCGCGGCGCCCCAGGCTCCAACACCGAGGCATATGGCGCCCACCACCACGTGAAGCGTCGCCACATCGGCGGCCTTGTTCGTCCAAACCGTCGAAGCCCCCAGCAGGATCTGAACCCCGATCAGACCCATCCACACGGACCCCAGCCGACCCGGGAACGACCGCGTTCCGAACGCGCGGCGCAGTTTGAACGACGCCACGACGACCGCGCCCGCGGTCAGCAAGCCGAACAAACGATGGGTCATATGCAGGTGAACGTGCGCCGCCGTGATCGGAAGGAAATCCCGCGTGTCCGTCCGCAACGCATTGACCCCCCGGAGAAATGCCTCATCGGTCGACGGCCACAGGGAACCGTAGGCCAGAGGGAAATCGGGCACGGCCAAGCCGGCGTGCTGATGTCGCATCGCGGCGCCCAGCACGAGTTGGATGAAAACCATTCCCGTGGCCACCGTGACCCAGCGCGCGACCGGCGCCGGAATGGAAGGCGCGTTGTTCCGCCAGTTTCTCCAACCCGGCGAAAGGAACACCGCCAAAAGAACGAGCAGCACCAGGAACGCCTGAGCCAGGGAAGCGTGAAGGATCCCGATCTGATCCTTCATCAGGCTGACCCGCAGGCCTCCCAGGACTCCCTGGACCACCACGAGCCCGACGGCGAACCAACCCAACCGGGCGAGGCCCGCGACCTCGGAACGGGCGCGGATCTGGATCCACACCGCCAGGACCACGGTCAGGAGTCCCACCACGGAAGCGTAGAGCCGATGGGTGTGCTCGTAGAAGATGCCCCCGACCCATTGGGAAACGGGGAACAGGAACATGTTGTAACCGTAAGTCGTCGGCCAATCCGGCACCGCCATCCCGGCTCCGTGCGAAGTCACCAATCCCCCGAGGGCGATGAGACCGAGCGTGCCGAGGGCGGTCAGCCAGGCAAAGGCCGCCAGCGGGGAGCGCGGTTTCGAGAATATCGCCATTCACTCAAGGCGAACCGCCGGGGAATCAACATCCACGGCGGCCCGCGTCACGGAACTTTGATGGACGGATCGACCACCCCAAGGCGCCGTCGGTCGTCCTGGAGAATCGTTGGCTTCGAATCCTTCGTTCAATGGGTGGTGGAAGCCATCACGGCGCCGGCACGGCGATCGTCGAATTGGCGGTGACGGTCGAATCCTTGACCTCGATCTCCTGAACGGCGGCCTTGTCGTCGGTCACGTGGGTCTTCCTGTGGAACGTCACGAGGCTGTACTTGCCGGCCGGAACCCCTTCGATCTTGAACTTTCCGTCCTTGTCGGTCACGGCGAAGTACGGGTGCGGCACCACGCCGACATAAGCGAACATCCAGGGATGGACGTCGCACTTGAAGCGAACCATGACCTCCGCCTGGTCGAACGACCGCTCGATGTCCTTGCCTCCCGCCATCTGGGCCAGGTTGAACTCCTTGTTGATCTTCGGCGTGGCATGAACGTTGTGCAGCACCGGGTCGGAATTGCGGACGAGGAGCTTCTGCCCGACCTGGAGTCCCAGAATGTAGGGGACATACTCGCACCCCTTTTGGTCCAGCATCGCCGGCTTGGCGGACGCCGGCTTGGCCGGAGCTTCCTTCAGGTACACAAACACGTCGGCCAGACCACCGTCGGCCCCCACCTCGTAAAATCGGGTCTTGGGCTTCTCGTTGGGCCACAGCTTCCCGCACCCAGGGTCCAGGGGCAGCGCCTTCTCCGCGGGCGGCGTTCCCTGAAGGCTCACCTTGCCCACGATGTCGGCGGCTTGAGCGTGACCAACTCCGGCAACCAACAGGGCGCCGACGAATGCTTTGAGCGATCTCTTCATGATCAATGGATTTAACGGACCAACAATGTCCAGCGAACTATCAAGGGACGCAGCCTGTCGCAAGCGCATTCAATGGGCCGGACAGAGGTAGAAGGGGGTCTTCTCTCAGGTATCGGACGCGCGTTTCATCCCCGACCGCTTCATCCGCCCCACAATCCGGATCATCGAAAGGGCGGTCCCGGCCGCTTCAACCCCCCGGTTGTGTTCCGGCTGCAAACAACGCACGTCCGCCTGGGCCGTGTCAGCCACGAGCAACACCTCGTGAATCACCGGAATCCGATGGCGCAACCCAATCTCCATCAACGCTCCGGTCACCGATTCCCCCACCAGATCGGCATGGGCGGTCTCCCCCCGGATGATCACCCCAAGACAGAGCACCGCCTGGCACTGGCCACCCCCGGCGAGAATCTCCGCCACGAGCGGGATTTCGAAGGCTCCCGGAACACGGACCACGTCCACCTCCGCCCCCGCATCCCGCAGAACCCCCAAAGCCCCGTCCAGAAGGCTGTCCACGTGCTTGCGGTTATACTCCGACGCCACCACACCCACCCGGATCAACCCACCCTTCGCCGAAGAGGCCGACGGGGATGGCGAGTGGGGACTGCGGATGCGCTTGAGCATGTTGCGTCCGGCAATCGTGCCCCAATCCCGCCCCCTAGAGCAAGTGGCCTAGCTTCTGCTTCTTGGTCCGTAGGTAAACGCGGTTGTGGGGATTCGGCCGAACGCGGATTGGCACCTGACCGACAATCCGCAACCCGTAACCTTCGAGCCCGACGACCTTTCGCGGGTTGTTGGTCAGGAGCCGGATCGTCTTGAGACCGAGGTCCGCCAGAATCTGGGCGCCAATCCCATACTCCCGAAGGTCCATCGGATACCCCAACTTCAGATTCGCCTCCACCGTGTCGAGCCCTTCCTCCTGGAGCTTGTACGCCTTGATCTTCGGCTCCAGCCCGATTCCCCGGCCCTCCTGCCGCATGTACACCAGAACCCCGCAGCCCTCCTCGGCGATCTGTCGCATCGCGTGATGCAACTGCGGCCCGCAGTCGCATCGAAGCGAACCAAAGACATCGCCCGTGAGACATTCGCTGTGAACCCGGACCAGAACGTCCTTCCTGCGCGCGACGTCTCCGAATACCAGCGCCACGTGGTGCTTTCCATCGGTCTTGGCCCGGTAGAGGGACAACTCAAACTCCCCGTAAATCGTTGGCATTTCGATCGTTTCAACCCGCTCCACCAACTTCTCCCGGGTCCGTCGATACTGAATGAGGTCCTCGATCGAGCAGATCTTGAGCCGGTGTTTCCTCGCGAAGCGCCTCAAACCCGGCAACCGCATCATCGAACCGTCGTCGTCCATCACCTCACAGATCACCCCGATCGGCCGGCAACCCGCCATCCGCACGAGATCGACCGCCGCCTCGGTGTGCCCCGTCCGCTGCAACACGCCCCCAGGCTTCGCGCGCAAGGGAAAGACATGCCCCGGCTGGACCAGATCCGCCGGGACCGCCGTCGGATCCGCCATCACCCGGATTGTCCGCGCCCGGTCGGCCGCGCTGATTCCCGTCGTGATCCCCGACGCCGCATCCACGCTCACCTGGAAGTCCGTCTGAAAACTCTCCCGGTTCTGGGTCACCATCCGGTCGATCCCCAGCTGAACCAACCGCTCCGAAGTGGCCGGAACACAGATCAGCCCCCGCCCGAACCGCGCCATGAAGTTGATCGCCGCCGGAGTCACCTTCTCCGCCGCCACGATCAGGTCGCCCTCGTTCTCGCGATCGGCGTCATCCACCACGATGACCATCCGTCCCTTCGCCAAATCCCTGAGCACCGATTCAATCGGATCAAACGGTTTCGACACGGCCCGAGCCTAGACATCCGTCCCCCGGTTGGAAAACAAAGACGGGATTCGCACCCCCACCCTCCCGCCCGTCCCGCGCCTCGACCAAGACGATGCTGGACGGCCCCGGTGCCCTTGCGCCAACGCTATAGTCCGTGAACACGGACCCCACCCCGGCGACGACGGCGCCCACCCCTCACGGACCGCGCCCCATCCCGGCGATTCGCCTCCTGCTGGCGTTGAGTCCCCTTCTCCTCCCGCCCCGGGCCCATTCCCAGGAGACCTGGATTCCCGCGACTTCGCCCGTCGCCACCCTTCTGCATGACGTCGCCTTCGGAACGAACCGCTTCGTCGCCGTCGGCGACAACGGCGTGACTCTCCGGTCGGATGACGGCTCCAACTGGACCCAGGTCGACTCGGGCGTCGCCGATCGCCTGTACGGAGTGACCTACGGGCGCGGTGTCTTTGTCACCGTCGGTTCCGGAGGCCGGATCCTCATCTCCACCGACGGTCTGGGGTGGTTGCCGTCCAAAGTCACGACAGCGGCCCTGAACGACGTCGCCCTGCTCAACGGCCGATTCATCGCCGTCGGCGCCCAGAACACGATTCTCGTTTCCGAGAATGGCCGCTTCTGGGAGTCGAAAACGGAAACCGGCTCCGCCATCTTCAACGCGCTGGGAGGCCTCGGCGGGATCCTCATCGCCGTGGGGGATCTTGGGACCGTGTGGACCTCGCTCGACGCGACCACCTGGGTGCCCGGGGGTGTCGGGGGATTCCCCTCGTTGCAGGACATCGCCTGGTTCCGCGACGAATACGTCGTCCTCGCCGGGAGCGGAGCCGCCATCTACCGGTCGTCGTCCGGAACCGACTGGCGGCCGACTCCGAACGGAACCGCCACCCGACAGACGGCGCTCGCCCGTGGCCTGAACACGCTGGTCTCCGTGGGCTTCGATCAGACGGTTTTCTCGTCCTCCGACGGCACCACATGGTCCGAGCGCCACCGGGGGACTCCGAACCGAACCCTCCGGGGCGTCGCGTACGGCGCCGGCCGATTCGTGGCCGTCGGGGACGAAGGCGCGATCCTGTCCTCCGAGGAGGTCGGCACGGTCGAATCCAACATCCGGGTCGGCCTGGAGATCCTGGATGGAGTCGCCTCGGCCTCCCGAGCGGACGACACCGGAAAAATCCGCGTCTGGCGCGAAGGCGACTCGAGTGGTCCGACGACGGCGCGCTGGAAGGTGGGCGGCGCGGCGCGGCCGGGAATCGATTTTCAGGATCCCGGATCCTCCGTCGTCTTCGAACCCGGCGCCGACTCGGTGATCCTCGATTTCGTTCCAATCGCGAACTCGGAGGCCGGAGGCGCCAAGTGGGTGGGCATTTCCCTGACGGGCGCCGAGGGAGCCGTGGTCGATCCCGAAGCCGAGTCGGTCGCGGTGGTGCTCGATTCAGGGCCTCCCCCCGGCCCCGGGAATGCCCTCGCGGTCGCGGGGCCGGTCCGAGGTCGCGGCGCGATCCTGGAATTGCGGGCTCCGCCCGAAAAACGTCTCACCATCCAATCCTCCAGCATCCTCACCGCACCCGGCGAGACGTCCGCGTGGGTCGACGCTTTCTCGATCCGCTTGCCGTACGGAAGCGGGTTGGTATCCGACCCGGATGCGCCGTCCGTCCCCGTCCGCTACTACCGCGCGCGACTCGACGACTAGCCCACGCCTCGGCCGCGGCCGTGGCAATGGCTGCGACCGCGACCGCGACGGCCGGCCTGCGTCACGCGGGCCACGCCGCAGGACAAAGAGAAGGTAAGAGAAGAGACGAAACCCACCCGCGCCCCCAAGGCATGAACCACGAGACAAGCCGTGAGATCGAACTCGCCCGCGATCTCCTGAGAATTGAGGCCCGGGCCATCGAAGCCGCCGCGGAGCGCCTCGATGAACGGTTCTCCAAGGCCGTCGGAATCCTCTGCGCCGCCCATGCGGCGAAGCAAAAGGTCGTCTTCCTCGGCGTCGGAAAAAGTCACCACATCGGCCGGAAACTGGCGGCCTCCTTCATGAGCACGGGAGTGACTTCCATCTTCCTCCACCCGAGCGAGGCCCTGCACGGCGACCTGGGGGTGCTTCGACCCGGTGATGTCTGCGTCATCATCTCCAAGAGCGGCGCCACGGCTGAGATTCTTCGCCTTCTGCCCTATCTCAAGGGCCGAAACCCCACCCTCTGCATCACCGGCCATGCGCATTCCCTGATCTCGAAGTTGTGCGACGTGGATCTCGATGCCGCCGTGGTGAGGGAAGCGTGCCCCATGAATCTCCTCCCCACCGCGAGCACCACGGTGGCCCTGGCCCTGGGGGACGCCCTGGTCGCTTCCGTCGCCCTCAGGACGGGATTCACCCGCGCCGATTTCGCGCTCTACCATCCGGGTGGATCCCTCGGCAAACGACTCAATCAACGCGTGGAGGAAGTCATGCAGCCTCCTTCCAAGTGCGCGACCGTCGATCGCGGGACTTCCTTGAAGGCGGCCGCCCAGCTCATGAGCGAAAGACCCCTGGGCGCCTGCTGCGTGGTGGATTCCGGTTTCTCGCTTCAGGGAATCGTCACCGAAGGGGACTTGCGACGCGCCGTCGCCCGCGGCGTGGACATGGGCTCGGCCGTCGAAGTCATCATGACCCCGAACCCCGTTGCCCTGCCTCCGGATCTGGTGATCGAAGACGCGCTGGCCATCCTGGAACGTCCCGAGAAGATGATCGGCTGCGCACCCGTGGTGGACGGTTCCCTGAGGTTCCTGGGCCTCGTTCGCCTCCACGATCTTCTGTAAGCTTCGATCCAGTCCCCCCGGAAAACGCCACCGACCATGAAACACCTCGAGCCCCTCAAGAACCCGGTCCAAATGGGAGCCATCACCTGGGGACTCGCGGATCAGTGGGTCCTTTTCGCCGGGCCCGACATTTTCGAGGACGAAGGACTGGTCCTGGAGGTCGCCTCGGAACTTCAACGGACCACTCGGGACCTGGGGATTCCCTGGGTTCTCAAGTGCTCCTTCGACAAGGCGAATCGCCAGAGCCTCTCGTCCTTCCGAGGGCCGGGCGTGGATCAGGCGCTCGCTGGACTTCGACGGATCAAGACCCGGCTGGACTGCCCGCTCGTGGTCGACGTCCACGACATCACCCAGGTGGATCGCGCGGCGGAGATCGCGGACGTTCTTCAGATTCCCGCATTTCTCTGCCGACAGACCGATCTGATCGTCGCCGCCGCCAAAAGCGGGCGGGTCCTCAACATCAAGAAAGGCCAGTTCATGGCGCCCTGGGACATGGGCCCGCTGGTCGAAAAAGCCCGTTCCACCGGGAACGGGAAGATCCTGCTCTGCGAACGCGGAACCAGTTTTGGATACAACCGGCTGGTGAACGATTTCACCGGCCTCGTTCAAATGCGGGAGACGGGCTGCCCCGTCATCATGGACGCCACGCATTCCGTCCAGGTTCCGGGCGGCGGCGTGAGTGGCGGCCGTCGCGACATGATCGAAGTCCTCGCCCGGGCCGCCTGCGCCGTGGGCGTGGACGGTCTTTTCCTGGAGACCCATCCCCGACCGGACGAGGCCCTCTGCGACGGCCCGAACTCGCTGGAACTCGCCCGCATCCCCGCCCTGCTGCGGGATCTGCAGAGCATCTGGAAGGCGCTCGCTTGAATCTCGAAGGAACGGGAACCGGACCGGGACCGGGCACCCGAATCGAATCGCGCCAGCGAGCCTCGATCGACACGGGAAGCCGCGAGAGGATTCGAGAATTGACGCAAGCAGGGGCGCTCATAGTAATCCATCGAGTGACGAGCGCCCACGTGTCGCCCGCCGTCATGGCCTCCCTCCCCAATTCCACCGTCCCTCCGCCTTCGGGCAACGTTCGCCAGCTCCCGACCACACTATGAATCGCCGACACTTTCTCCAGACCTCGACGGTGGTGACCGGTTCGCTGCTCCTGCCCCAGTGGACGAGGGCGGCCGCGGATCTCGCCGCGAGCGAGCCGATGCCGGCTTCCACCAGGAAGGCTCTTGCCGACGCCGCCCTGAACGCGGCGAACCGGGCCGGTGCGAGCTACGCCGATGTCCGCATCGGGCGGTATTTGAACCAGTTCATCATCACCCGCGAGGACAAGGTGATGAACGTGGTCAGCACCGAGAACTACGGGGCCGGCATCCGGGTGATCGCCCAGGGCGCCTGGGGCTTCATGGCGGTGGACCGTCTCACCCCCGACACCATCGCCCGCGCCGCCGCGGAAGCCGTCGCCATCGCCAAGGCCAACGCGAAACTCCTGACCGAACCCGTCCAACTCGCCGCGCAGAAGGGCGTGGGCGAGGTCTCCTGGCGCACGCCCATCCGGAAAAACGGCTTCCAAGTCCCCCTCGCGGAGAAGGTGGACCGCCTTCTGGCCGCCAATGCCGCCGCCCTCAAGGCCGGTGCCTCCTTCGTCAATTCGTCGCTGGGCCTGGTCAACGAACAGAAGTACTTCGCCAGCACCGATGGCTCGTACATCGACCAGGACGTGCACCGCATCTACCCCAGCTTCCAAGTCACCGCGACCGACTCGAAGACCGGCCGGTTCCAGACCCGCGCCTCACTGAGCGCCCCGTCCGGCCGCAGTTGGGAGTACCTTGACGCCGATCCCGCGGCCAAACGTGCCGGGGTCACCACCCGCTACACCCATTCCTACGACATGATTGAGGACGCCGCGCTCGCCGCCGAGCAGGCCAGGGCCAAGCTCACCGCCAAGTCGGTGGTGGCCGGCCAGTATGACCTCATCCTCGATCCGTCCCACCTCTGGCTGACCATCCATGAGTCGGTGGGGCATGCCACGGAACTCGATCGTGTCCTGGGCTACGAGGCCAACTATGCCGGCACTTCTTTCGCCACCCTGGACAAGTGGAAGAGCGGGAAATTCCAGTACGGCAGTCCCATCGTGAACCTGGTGGCCGACAAGACGGAACCCGGATCCCTCGGCGCGGTGGGGTACGACGACGAAGGCGTCCCCACCAAGTCCTGGCCGCTGGTGAAGGACGGAATCCTGGTCGACTACCAGAAGACGCGGGACCAGGCCCACGTGGTCGGGCAGTCCGCCGGCGATGGGTGCAGCTACTCGCAGCATTGGTCCGACGTTCAGTTCCAGCGGATGCCCAACGTGTCCCTGCAACCCGGCAAGGAATCCCTGACCCCGGAGGAGATGATCAAGGGCGTGGAGAAAGGCATCTACATCATCGGCAACGGCTCCTTCTCCATCGACCAGCAGCGTTACAACTTCCAGTTCGGCGGGCAGTTGTTCTACGAGATCAAGGACGGTGCCATCGCCGGCATGCTCCGGGACGTGGCCTACCAGTCGAACACCCAGGAGTTCTGGAACTCCTGCGTCGCGATCTGCGACCGGCGCGACTACGCGCTGGGCGGATCCTTCCGCGACGGCAAGGGCCAACCGCCCCAGGTCAGTGCGGTCTCGCACGGCAGCGCCACGACGCGCTTCAACAAGGTCAACGTGATCAACACCGCCCGAAAGATCTGAACCATGGCCATCCTTTCTGAAACCGAAGCCCGCGCGATCCTGCAGAAGGTCCTGGCCCTGTCCAAAGCGGACGAATGCGAGGTCACCCTGGGGGGGGGACGCAGTGGGAACCTGCGGTTCGCCCGCAACACGGTGTCCACCAGTGGCGCCTCGGAGCAGCTCGGACTGGGCGTCACCTCGAGCTTCGGAAAGCGAAGCGGCACCGCCTCCATCAACGAGTTCGATGACGCGTCGCTCGCCCGGGTGGTGCGGACCTCGGAGGAACTGGCCCGCCTGGCCCCCGAAAATCCCGAATACGTTGAACTCCCCGGTCCCCAGAAGTACCTCGAACCCACCGCGTACTTCCCCTCCACCGCCGGCCTCACCCAGGAGGACCGCGTGCGCCAGGTGGCCGCCAGCCTCGGCATCTGCCGGGACGCCAAACTGGTTGCCGCCGGATTCCTCTCCGACAACGCCGGCTTCTCGGCGATCGGCAATTCCCGCGGTCTGTTCGCCTACAGCCGCGAAACCGGAATCGATTTCTCGATCACCGCCCGCACCGAGGATGGGACCGGGTCCGGTTATGCCCTCGCCGATTTCAACGACGCCTCACGCCTGGACGCCGCGGCGGTGACACGCATCGCCGCGAAGAAGGCCGCGATGTCGCAAGGCGCGAGGGCCATCGAGCCCGGCAAATACACGGTCATCCTGGAACCCGCCGCGGCGAGCACCCTGATCGGTCTGATGGTGGGCAGCATGGACGCCCGGTCGGCGGAGGAAGGCCGTTCCTACCTGAGCAAGGCCGGCGGCGGAACGCGGCACGGCGACAAACTCCTCGATGAACGGGTCCACATCGACTCGGACCCACTCCATCCCGAGGTGCCGGGAAGCAAGTGGACCTCCGACGGCCTGCCCCAACGCCGGGTCGAATGGTTCCACGGAGGGGTGGTCCGCAACCTGCGCTATTCCCGATACTGGGCCCGCAAGAAGGGGCTCGCCGAGGATCAGGTCGCCATCGGCGGGGGCCCCATCCTCATGACCGGCACCGACACCCGCCTGGAGGACCTCATCAAGGGCGTGAAACGCGGCGTGCTCGTCACCAATCTCTGGTACATCCGCCAGGTCGATCCCCAGACCCTCCTCCAGACCGGCCTCACCCGCGACGGAACTTTCTACGTGGAGGACGGCGAGATCCGCCATCCTCTCAAGAATTTCCGGTTCAACGAGTCCCCGGTGATCATGCTCAACAACCTGGAAGCCCTGGGCCAGGCAACCCGGGTGAACGGAAACCTCATTCCTTCCATGGTCGTCCGCGACTTCACCTTCTCCAGCCTGTCCGACGCGGTCTGACCCGGGACGCATGTCCGAGTTCGTCTTCTCCCGACTTCAGTACGATTCCGGCGACTGGGACAAGGTCGACCCCCGGATGCCGGCCAACCTCCTCGACTCCCTGGTCGCCTACACCACGATCCCCGTTCATCCGAGGGAGGTGGTCGTTCCGCTGGCCGGCGCCGAACTCTTCGACGCCGCGTTCTGCTACCTCAGCGGACGCAGGCTCGTCCAGTTCTCCGAACGCGAACGCCTCAACCTGGAACGCTATGTCCGGCGCGGCGGGTTCGTCTTCGTTGACGACTGCAACCACGACATCGACGGCCTCTTCGCCAAATCCTTCGAAGCCCAGATGGCCGCCCTGTTCGGTCCCGGGGCGCTCGCCAAGGTGCCGAACGACCATGCCCTCTACCGGGCTTTCTTCCGCTTCGACGGCCCGCCCACCACCTCCTTCGAGCTGAACGGCTGGGGCGACGACCTGGTCCATGAGCACCTCCGGGCCATCGAGGTCGACGGCCGCATCGGCGTGCTCTACTCCAACAAGGACTACGGCTGCGAATGGGACTATGACTTCCGGAACAAGCGGTTCCTGGCCGAGGACAACACCAAGTTCGGCGTCAACATCGTCGCCTACGCCCTGGGCCTCTGAGCCGGAAACCCTTCCCACCCCGCCCCCGCCATGCCCGACCACGAAGAATTGACGGAACAGGACGCCGCGGAACTCCTGGGCCGAATCCCGCGCCTGCGAGCCGAGATCGCCAAGGCGGTCGTCGGCCAGCACGCCGTGGTGGACGAATTGCTGGCGGCGTTCCTGGCCGGCGGCCATTGCCTGCTCGAAGGCCTTCCAGGCCTCGGCAAGACGCTGCTCATCCGCAGCCTCGCCCAGGCGGTCTCCCTGAGCTTCCACCGCATCCAGTTCACCCCCGACCTGATGCCGTCGGACATCATCGGCACCGAGGTGCTGGAGGAGGACCACGCCACCGGGCGGCGCTTCTTCCAGTTCAACCGCGGCCCCATCTTCGGCCAGTTGATCCTCGCGGATGAGATCAACCGCACGCCGCCCAAGACCCAAGCCGCCCTGCTCGAGGCCATGCAGGAGGGCTGCGTGACCTACGGGGGCAAAACCCATCCGCTGGAGCGACCGTTCTTCGTCCTGGCCACCCAGAATCCCATGGAACAGGCGGGCACCTACCCTCTGCCCGAGGCCCAGCTCGACCGGTTCCTGCTCCAACTCATGATCGGTTACCCGACCGAGCAGGAGGAAAAGACGATGCTGATGCGGACCACCGGCAGCCCGACGGAACCCATCACCCCGGTGATGTCGGCGACGGAGATCCTCCACCTCCAGGGCCTCACCCGACGCGTGCTGCTGGGAGAGCCGCTGCTCGACTACCTGAATCGCCTGGTCCGCGCCACGCGCGACAGAAACCACCCCGCCGTGGGCCGCTGGATCCGCTGGGGCGCCGGCCCGCGGGGAGGCCAGTCGCTGGTGCTCGCCGCCAAGGCCCGCGCCCTGCTGGCCGGTCGATTCGCGGTGACGCTGGACGACATCCAGACCCTCGCCGCTCCCGTGCTGCGCCACCGCCTGATCCTCCACTTCGAAGCCGAGGCCGAGAACATGACCCGCGACCAGGTCGTCCGGGAACTGGTTGCCACCCTGCCCCCGCCCCCCGACCCCGTGAGATAGACGATGGACACGCCGCCCACGCCGCTGCTCGACGCACCGCTGCTGGCCGCCGCCGGAAAGTTGACCCTCGCCACGCGCCGGCTCGTCGCCGGCGCCGTGGCCGGCGTCCACCCCAGCCTCCACCCGGGCCGCTCCCGCGAATTCAGCCAGTATCGCGCCTATCAGCCCGGCGACGAACCCCGCCACATCGACTGGAAGCTGTTCGCCCGCTCCGACCGTTTCTTCCTCCGCGAGAGCGATGCGGACACCCGCGTCGCCATCGCCCTGGTCCTCGACGCCACCGCCTCCATGCAACATCGCGGCGGCGGCGCCGGGGACGGCCCCAGGAAGTTCGACCGCGCCCGGGCGCTGGCCGCCGCCTTCGCACTGGTTGCCGAAGCCCAGGGGGATCCCACGACCCTTCATGTCGTCTCAAACGGCGAGATCGCCTCGGTCTCCGCCGCCGGAAGCCGGCAGCCCTTCCGTCAAGTCGTTCATCGCCTCGCCGCCCTCGAACCCCGTGGCCGCTGGCCCATCGTCCCCCGACGCCTCGCCCTCGCCATGGGTCGGACCGAGGCGAACGGCGGCACCACCGGGTCGGCCGCCACCCGCCAACTCACCGTGCTGCTCACCGATGGCCACGAGCACGACGGCGAGATCCGTGGCGCGCTCGCCTCCCTTCGGACCCGCCAGCATGAGGTCCTCTTCCTTCACTTCATCGCCAGGGACGAACGCGATTTCCCGCACCAGGGCCCGGTTCTACTGGAGGAATGGGAGACCGGACGCACCCTGGAGACCGACGCCTCGGCCGTGCGCCGGCAGGCGCTCGAAGCCAGCCGGGCCTCTCGCCGGGACTGGTTGGGCGCCTGGGGAGAAGCACGGTTCGACTACGTTCCGGTCCTGGACGACCACTCGCTGGACCGCTGCCTTCACGCCCTTCTCCGCCGCCGGACGCGCCACTGAGCCTTTCCATGCTCCATGTCGCCCAACCGCTGGCCTTGGTCGCCCTGGGAACGCTTGCGATCCCCTTCGTGATCCATCTGCGGCGGCGTCCGCTCCGCGTGGTGCGAGTCGGAAGCCTGCGCCCCTTCCTTGCCCATCGGCGTCCCTCCCCCGCGCGCACCCTCCGGGATTGGCCGATGCTCCTCCTGCGCTGCACCCTCCTCGCCGCCCTGGCCCTGGCCCTCGCCGGTCTGCAATGGACACCGCAGGCCCCCACCCCATCCCGGTGGTGCCTGCTCCTTCCCGGGACGCACTTGCGGGACACGCATCTCCGGGACTGGACGCGCCTGCGCAACGAGGGCTTTGAAGCACGCTGGATCGCCCCGGGTTTTCCCAGGATCGCCGACCCATCCGATTCCCCCGCTCCCGACCCCCGAACGCCGGTCTGGCCGCTCCTCCAAGAGGCGGATGCACGGCTCGCCCCCGGATCCGAGGCCTGGGTGTTCGGCCCCACCTGGTCCTCGTTGTTCAACGGCAACCGCCCGTCCACGACGAACCTGCGCGTCCAATGGCATGAGGTGCCCACCCCGCCGCCCGTCACCGAGCCGGCACCCGATCCCAGGGTCGGAGTCGTCCACGCCCCGGAGCGGGCTGTCGACGCGGCTTACGTGCGGGCCGCGCTGCGGGCGATGGGCGCACGGGTCGTGACCCACGAGGTGACCCACGAGATGACCAACGAGGTTCCCGACTGGATCTTCCAGCTCGGTTCCAGCCCGCTTCCCCTGACCAGGAACGAGTTCGGAACGCAGGGGGTCCGGATCGTCCAAGACCCGGACGAAACCTCGGTACCCGCGAGGGTCTCCCGTCGAATCGAGGTCGCTTTGCATTCCGTCCCCCTGCGGCAGCGGGTCGCCCCGGGGCCCGGAGCGCCCCTGTTCCGTGACAGCCAAGGCGACCCATGGCTCACGGAGGAACGCCACGGGACCCTCGTTCGCTGGCATGTCGCGTTCCGGTTTCACCCGGACTGGACCGACTGGCCCTTGGACGGCGCTTTCCCCGCCTGGTGGCAGGAGCACCTCCGGCCGCCCCCCCCGTCCACCGCGCCGATCGCGCCGGAGCAGGCGGCGCCCCGACATATCCCGGACCCGGACAGCGGGGTCGCCTCCACCCTCCAGCCCCCCGCCTCCATCGACCTGCGCGCCGCATCCTGGTTGTTGGGGGCCGCGCTCTTCCTCGTCGAACGCAGGCTCTCCCGGTCGACTCCCGAGACCCGGGACACCACCTCCACCTCCACCGCCACCTCCACCGCCCCCGGCGCCACCTGAATGGACCGCGCCTCGCTCGAAGCCCTCGCCCGGCAATGGAGACGGCATCGCGCCCTCCGCGGCGTCAGCCTCGCTGTTGCCGCGGGCTGTGTGACTGCCGGGATCGTGATCCCGTTCCATCCTCCCTTCGCCGCTGCGTTCGGGCTCGTCGTCGCCGCCGCCACCGGGATCGGCCTGCGCCGGCGCTCCTCCCACATCACCGCGGCCACCATCGCCGAACATCTGAATCGTCGGTGCCCAGCTCTAGAGGAAAGCGCCGCGCTCTGGCTCCGCGATACACGGGATCTGGGACTCGTGGAACGTCTCCAACTCCAGCGGTTGGACCGGGCGTGGAACCAGCTGCCCCACCCACGGCCGGGCGCTCCCCAGCCCCGCCAACTGTTCCCCGCGCTGACCGCGGCGACCTTATCGGCGGCGTTCCTCGTCGTGATCGGAGCCACCACCGCGCCCCCTGGGACGCCGTCTGAGGAATTCGCGTCGACCCCGCGTCCACCGACGCCGGAAGCCAGCCTGATTCTCGCCTCGGCGATGGAGATCCATCCCCCGGCCTACCTCGGTCGTCCGGTCCGCCGGGTTGACGCCCTCAGCGCCGAGGTCGAGGAGGGCGCGGAGGTTCTCTGGAGTTTCGCCGCGGCGCCCGACGTGACCGGGCTCGAGCTCTCCAGCCGCGGGACCAACGACGCACTCGTCGCGGAGCCTTTGGGGGAAGGCCGGTTCCAGATCCGCCACGGGGTGATCGACACCTTTCTCTATCAGGTTTCGCTCAGGCCGAGCGACGGCTCGAAGGTCACCCTGCCGGCGCTTCACGTGCTCCAGGTACGTCGCGACACGCCCCCGCGTCTGACGTGGCGGTCGCCCGCGGCGGCCCGCACGTCCCTCCCCCCCACCACCACCAACACCAACCCACCCCCGGTGGCCATCGAGGTCCTGGCCGACGACGACTACGGAGTGGCCGAGGTCCGGCTCCTGCTCACCGTGGCCAGGGGCTCCGGGGAAGGCGTGCGGTTTCAGGAACGTCCTGAGTTGCTGCGGGAACGATCCTCGGAAGGATCCTCCAACCGCCTGCACGGAACGTCGCTCGATCTCGCGAGTCTCGGACTGGAGCCAGGCGATGAGCTCTACCTCCAGGCCGTGGCCCTGGACACCCGACGTCCCACCCCGAACGAAGCCCGTTCCGAGACCCGGCGCATCGTTTTCGCCGGGAACTCCACGACGGCAGGCGACCCCGCGGTCGTACTCTCCGGCGTGCGCCGCATCCCTCAGTACTTCCGCAGCCAGCGACAGCTCATACTCGACACGGAACAGCTGCTGAAGGAGCGCTCCGCGCTCCCCGAGGCGCAATTCCGCGCGCGCTCCGAGAATCTCGGCATCGACCAGAAGCTGCTCCGACTGCGGTACGGCCAATTCCTCGGCGAGGAGTTCGAACCCACCTCGGCAGGCGCCCCCCGCGAGGCCGTTGCCATGGAATGGGCGGCCGCGCTGCGCAACCCGTCTTCCTCTCCAACCCAGAATGCCGACCGCACCGCCGCCATCGGTCGCGCCATCGAGGCCACCCACGCCCATGAGCCAGGGCCCACACCCGACCCGACACTCCCTCCATGGACCGCCCGGGATATCTTCGCCGACCTGACCCACAACCACGACAGCCCGGAGGCCGCCACCTTCTTCGATGAACGTCTCAAGTCGTCCCTGCGCGCCGTGCTCGCCGCCATGTGGGAGGCCGAGGGATTCCTCAGGACCGCCCAACCCGCCGCCGCCCTCCCGTTCGAGAACCGCGCGCTGGAGACTCTCAAGGCCATCCAGCAGGCGGATCGCCTCTCGGTGGGACGGGTGGGTTCGGAACTCCCACCACTGCGACTCGACGAGCGGCGCCTGCGCGGGGAGCTGGAAGCCATTCCCACTTTCGCACCGGGCACCTCCACGCCTCCCCGCAACGACTCCGACGCGACCGCGCTTCGCCTCGCCATCGCCGGCCTGTCCGGCAACGAGCCTCAGCACGTCCCGGAGGAAATCGCGGCCCGCGTGGAGGAGAGGCTCTGGCGCGCCGCCGAGGCACAACCCGGGCGCTACCTGCCTGCCCTCGAACAATGGCGTGCCCTCGGGACTCCCCTGCCGCCTTCCGCCATCGAAACCCTCCGTCATGCCGTGTGGTCCCTGTTGCCCGCCACGGAGGAATCTCCGCACCGCCGCCGGCAACTCCGGCCCGGCCTGGAACAACGCTACGCCGACGCGCTGGCGGGCGCGTCGCACCGCCAGCCATGACCCCGCCGCGCCGCACACTGCTCCAGGCGCTCGCCGTCGTGTCCCTCGGCGTCCTCGGCTGGGACGCGCTGCAGCGACTGCCCGATGGACCGGGTTCCATCCCTGCGGGAACACCCTCCCTCCCTTCCCAACCAACGCGGGAAGCGGGAGACGCCGGTCCACTCCGCTTCACTCACCTCACCGCCGATCGCATCCTCTTCCGCGGCCAACGCCTGACCGTCCACGGCCGGGTCCTGGGCCTGGATCCAGCCCGGCCAGCCATACTCCACCTGGAGGGTCCCGACGGTTCGATCACGACGGCCGAGCTTCGGGATGACGGCTCCGGTGGGGCGGCCTTCTCCCTTCCGCATCCCTGCCCGGCCCCCGCGCCGGGCTCTTATTCCTGGAAGCTTCGGCTCGACCCGTCCGGGGACACGACTGTGCTGGGTGTCCACGTCGCCGAGCCCGATCCTCCGCGGGTGCTGCTGCTCCAGGACCACCCGACCGTCGAGGGTGCCCGGCTGCGGCGCTGGCTCGGGGATGAGGGCTCCCCGGTGACCGTGCGGACACGCGTCAGCGCAGGCCGCTACCGGGTCGCGTCGACTCGTGCCGCCGCCGGCGTTCGGGAACGTCTCGAAGCAACCGCGCTGGCCTCCTTCGACATCGTGGTGGCCCACGCCGCGGCCATCGACGACCTGTCCGCGGAGGAACACGAGATCCTCGACCGCGCCGTGAGACACGAGGGAATCGGCCTCCTGATCCTCGATTCAAGCCAGCCCAGCGACTTCGGCCCCGACGAGAACCCCACCCCCCCGGCCCAATCCGCCTCCCCTGCCGACACCGCGCCCCAGCCAAGCCGGGAGCGCTCCGGGAAAAGCCCGCTGGTTTCACCCTGGCTCCCCACTGGCGCTCACGAGGCGGACGCTACGGCGG
>JBFWOK010000024.1:0-51386 GCA_050250555.1 Limisphaerales bacterium | reverse complement strand
GCGAAGAAGACGGAGGAAGAAGGAAGAAAAGGTCGGTTCGGCGAAGGGCCGGAAGAAGACGCCACCGGAAGAATACCTGGATTTCAAACCGCCGGAATCACCCGGTTTTCGAATCGGCGTTCACAGATCGGTTCCCGCCGATCCCCCGGCTCATCACATGGTAGACAGCCCCGGCCTATTCGACTCTCAGCTTGCGCGCCAAGCCCGAAGCTGGCGGGCCACCCAGAGTCGACAATAACAAGAACTGACCCCTTTCCGATGAAGTTCCGGTCGCGTCACTTTCGGCGTGGCGGAGATTCGTCCGATCCTTAAGGTCCGCGCATGCATTCCACGTTCCCATCGGCGCCGACCCCGCCCACCTCCCGCGGCAAGACCCCGCTTCCGCTGCCGCTTCCCGTTCGCTCGAACCGGACCACCGCCCTTTGGCGCGCGTTGGGTCGCGCCGTCGGATCCCTTGCGCTCGGGGTGCCGACGCTGCTCTTCGCCGCGGCGGTGCCGGATGGCGTCTGGGTCCGGCCGGGATTTGAACTGAAGGTGGCCGTCGACGGCATCAAGGGCCCGAGATTCCTCGAGGTCGCACCCGACGGCGCCCTGTTCGTGAGCGTCCCGGGTCAGGGAAAGATCTTCCGGTGCACGGACTCCGACGGCGACGGTTTCTTCGAGAAAGCGACGACCTTTGTCGAGGGCAAGGACCCCAAGTCGATCCTGCAGGGCATGCAGTTCCACGACGGTTGGCTGTGGTTCGCCCAATTGAACTCGATCTCCCGGGCCCGGGACACCGACGGCGACGGCCGCGCGGACGAGGAAATCCAGGTGCTCAACGCGACCGATCTTCCGACCGGCAAGGTGGGGGGGCACATGTGGCGGGCCCTGCTGATCCACAAGGGTCGGATCTACACCCACGTGGGCGACCAAACCAACGCGACGGACGAACCGATCGACGCCTCCGAGCGAAAGAAGATCTGGTCCTTCGCGCTGGATGGATCCGACAAGAAGCTGTTCGCCTCGGGCGTTCGCAACACGGAGAAGCTGGTGGTTCGACCCGGGACGGACGAGATCTGGGGCGTGGACCACGACATCGACGTCATGGGCGGGAAGTTCGAGGGCGACAAGAAGAATGGGCAACCGTTCACCGATCACAACCCCCCGGCGGAACTCAACCACTACCGTGAGGGCGGCTTCTACGGGCATCCGTGGATCGTGGGCAAGGCGCAGCCGAACCTCATGTTCCTGGATCATCCGGAACTGATGAAGTACGCGGCGATGACCGTGGTTCCGGAATGGACGATGCCGGCGCACTGCGCGGCGAACGCGCTGACCTTCTACACGGGCACGGCGATCCCCGGAGCGCGGGGTGACGCGTTCGTGGCGAACCACGGCGGTTGGAACTCGACCAAGAAAGTGGGCTACTCGGTCACACGGGTCCTGTTCGAGGATGGCCGGCCATACGGCGAACAGCGGGTCGTCGATTTCCTCAGGAACGGCACCGACATTCGCGGCCGGCCCATTGACTGCGAGGAAGCGGCGGACGGATCGATTCTGATCGCGGACGACGGAAGCCACCTGGTCTACCGCCTCCGTTACGTGGGGCGGTGATGTCCCATGGGGGTGGCCGTGACGTTCGCCGATGGGCCGCTCCACCCCGGGTCGGACCCGTTCAGATCAGGTACTGCTGGAAAAGCAGGGCGCAACCCAGGAAGGCGAAGAAGCCGACGACGTCGGTGACGGTGGTGAGCATGATGCTCGACGACTGAGCGGGATCGAGGCCGACCGATTTCATGAAGATCGGGAGGGCGGCGCCGAAGAATCCGGCGAAGAACAGGTTCACGATCATCGCAACGCTGATGACGAGCCCCATCCAGGGGTTGCCGTTCCAGAGCCACGCGACGAGCCCGGTGACGAGGCCGGTGACCGCGCCGGAGATCGTACCGAGGATGGATTCCTTGAAAATCACCGCCCGGACCTTGCCGCGTGGGATCTCGCGCATGACCAGACCGCGCATGACGATCGCCAGGGATTGGGCTCCCGCGTTGCCGCCCTGGCCGGCGACGACCGGAAGGAAGACGGCGAGAATGGTGATTCGGGCGATGAGGTCCTCGAAAAGGGCGACCACTCCGGCGGCCAGGAACGCGGTCGCGAGATTGACGTGAAGCCACGGCAGGCGCTTTCGCAGCGAATAGCCGACCGACGACGAGACCCGTTCCTCGGCGCCGGCGCCCACCATCCGTTGGAGGTCTTCCGTGTATTCGTCCTGCACTTCCTGGAGAAGGTTCTCCGCCTGGATGACTCCAAGCAGGTGGCCTTCGTTGTCGACGACCGGAACGGCAAAGTAGCGGCGCTTCGACATCTCCGCGGCGGCGTGCTCGCGGTCGGTGAAGCAGTGCAGGGTGAACGCGTCCTGGCGCATGATGCTGGCCAGGTCCTGATCCGGATCGGCCAGGAGCAGGTCCCGCATGTTCATCACGCCTTGGAGCCGGTTCTCCGCGTCGACCACATAGGCATACGAGGTGGGGGACCGCCGTTGGGCCAGTTGCCGGATCCGATCGATCGCCTCCCGGACGGTCACCTCCGTTCGGAACGCCAGGAAATTCCGGATCATCAACTGGCCGACGCTGCCTTCGGGGAACGAAAGATAGTCCTGAATCTCGAGACGCAGCCGTTTGGGAAGGTGTTCCAGGAGCTTCTCGCGCCCTTCGCGGGGCAGATGAACGAAGATGCTCGCGGCGTGATGGGGTTCGAGGGCGAGTGTGATTTCGCGGAAGAGGTCGGAATCGGCGGCCCGGAGAACTTCGGCGGCATACGGCACCTGGAGTTGCCGCACCACCTTGGCGGCGAGCGCCGGGGGGAGCGCCTGCAAGACCTTGATGACCTCCTCCTCGGGAAGCGTTTCCAAGGCGCGAGCCGCTCCCGCCGGGTCTTTCTGAACGTAGCGCTGGGCGAGCGGCAGAAGCGGGGAGGAAGGTTCCATGGCTTGGGTCCGTCGGCGTCCTGAAGGCGTACCGTGCCCGGTGGAAGAATCCCCCACCGGAACCACCGGGATTCCGATCATAGCCGTCGGCCCCGTTCTGCACGAGAGCCGCTCCCAATTCAATCCGCTGGGCGCCAGGCCCAGGCCGGGAAGATCGTTCCATCGCCTTCCCATCGTTCGACTTTCCTGCTCAAGTCCCTCGCACTCTTCGCCGATAAGGGCGAAGGGGTGGGGTTGAAGCCAAGTCGAAGCACGGGGTCCAAGCCCACTCCATCCAACCGAAACTCTCGCCTGCCAATCACCATGAAATGGGCCCACCCCACGACGGGTCTCGCCATCGCGCTGCTCTCAGGTCTCATCCTCTCCACGGGATCCTCTTCGGCCAGCGTCATCCTCAGCAATCTCGATGGAAATGACGGAACCGGCACCCTCCTCGGCGGATCCACTCGCTCCAAGGCGATGGGTTTCCAGATCGGGTCGTCCGCCGTGACGCTGGATTCTGTCACGCTCCGTCTGGAGATCGTGGATTTCACCAGCGTCGATATCGACGTCGCCCTCTTCGATGACACGGGCGCCACTCAGCCCGGTTCGTCGCTGATGACGTTCAGCAATCCGACAATCTCCGCCAACGGGATCGCCAACTTCACGTTCGACGCGCCGTCCAATCCCACCCTCGACGCGGGCGAAACCTATTGGATCGTCGTTCGGGATCACAGCACCGCCACCACGACCCGGTGGATGGCCAACAGTCCGTCGGTGACCCCGACGGATCCGACACCGTCAACGATCGACGCCCTCCACGTGGGGACCAAGTTCTCCACGCTCGCCTATCCGCCGACCGGCTCGAGCGCCATCCTGACGTCCTACGCGCTCACCGCGATCCCGGAACCCGCCCAACTGGTCGCCGCGGGCGCGCTGGTGCTGGGAACCTTCGCGGCGGGCCGCCGGCTCGCTGGCGCTCGGAAGTCCTGACGAGTTTCGTCTCCCTCCAGGGCGACCATCGGTACGCGGCCCAACCCGACGGGACTTGGGCTGACTCGCTACCAATATCCAAAGCACCCGTCCGCGCCCCAGATCTGGGACCCGCGGTATCGGTTCATTTGCTGGATCTTCTTCCACGCGACGGAACCGTCGAGCAACCCGACGTTGCCCCCCTTGGCGCCCAGGTGTTCCGGCCGCTGGTCGTAGGCTTCCGGGTGATCGTCGAAGTAGGAATCCTCCGCCACCCTCGGCCCATTGGCGGTGTGTGGCGCCAGAATGCGCTGGTAGGCGGGCGAGTCCACGTTGAGATCCGCGATGAGGACAAGTTGCGGATCGTCCGTGGATTTCTGGGGTGAAACCCAATTGGTCGTCACTCCGTCAATGAGGCCCCACGGGGTGTTGGGATGGCCGCCGAGATAGTGGTACCCGATCGCGACTCCGTAGTCGGGATGGTTGCGCCAGGTCGGCCTCTGCATCCAGCGCGTGAGATTCGGACAATCAAAAGCCTTCAGCTCCGTCGTGTACCGGAGGAGGTTCGACTGGTTGAGGGTCGAGAAGACCGGGGTGTGGGTGTCCCGTTGGTCCTCCTTGTCGGTTCCACCCGGGGGAAGACGCTGCTCGTTGTCCCCGGCGTAAAGCAGCGAAGCCAAGGTGAACTGGCGCATGTTGTTGAGACAGACCGTCCGTCGGGCCCTTTCCTTGGCCCCCGCCAGGGCGGGCAGGAGCAGGCTGGCGAGGATCGCGATGATCGCGATCACCACGAGCAGTTCGATCAGCGTGAACGCGGCGGTCGACCACCGCGCCCGACGCGGGTCCCCCGCCGGCCGCGGAGGATTATCGACCCGCGGATTGATCAGCTTGGACGAAAGGAGATTCATCGAGTTTCGGGCACCAGGACCCTGAGGTAGCGCGCATCCGAAGGCGCGATCATTTCCGCTTCGAGTCCGCCCTCACGCGACGTGAACGGCAACGACAGGGATTCCCAGGCAAACCGGCCCGTCGCATCCGGAGGCGGAGACAACTGCAATTCGACACGGTCCGCCTCCGCGTCCGTCAGCGGCGTTCCGTCGACCGCGGTCACGCTCACCCGGAGGCGGCCCGATTCCCGCAGGACGACCGCGCCGAGCCGGAGATCGGGCAGCGGCGGAAGCGCGGCGGCGAGGTCGAGCACCACCACTTCGATGTTGCTGCGGGCGTAGAGGCGCCCGTTGGAAAAGGCCGGATGATTCCAACTCGTGCCGTTCAACGCCTGGAAACGCCCCAGTTCGGTGTAGGCCGAGGGATTCGGTTCCAGAAGCACGAGTTCGCCGTCCTCGGTCAGAACCACCAGCTTGCCTCCGACCTTGATCAGGGATGCGTAGCCGGGATTCCGGGTCCCCACCCGGTCGGTGATCCATCGGTTCGTCCGGTTCACCAGGTCGAAGCAGGCCAGGCTGCGGAAGCTGCGTTCAACGATGCTGTAGAGAAATCCCTCGTGATGGACGGGAGTCGCCCAGTGGTTCTGGTACGAACTACTCCTTTTGTAGTCCGTTTGCTCAACCTGAAACGCGTCCCCCGATCGGGCGATTCGCGCCGTCCATGCTCCCAGCGAGTAGGCGCAGGAACCGTACACGTAGTCGCCGGCCACCACGGGCGTTGCCGCGGTCGAGGTCCGCGAGGGCGAAAACGAATAGCGCCAAAGCACCCCGCCCGTCTCCGGCGTGACGCCCACCAACCCCCGGGACGTAAGGAAGACGACCTGGGGCACACCCGAAAGGGTCGCGTAGGCCGGCGTGGCGTGCGTCATCAGATCGGTCTGCCCGCTCCACGCCGTCACCCCGTCCGTCTTGCGAACCGCCGTCAGGCTTCGGCCGTTGACGTTCGAGTTGAGATAGATCAGGTCGCCGACCACCAAGGGTGACGCCGCGTTCTGCCAATCGATCACGGTGGTGCCGGAGAATTCCTGGACGAAATCCCGAGTCCATTCGACGGCGCCCGTGTCGGCGCGGAGGCAGTAGAGCTTGAGGTACGCCGTGAAGACGTAGACGCGGTCGCCGTCCACGGTGGGTGTCGACCGGGGTCCATCGGTGCTTCCAGTCCCGGCGTCCGGGTAGGCGGCTCGTTCCAGGTTGGTCGCCCAGAGTTCCCTCCCCGTTTCGGCATCGAAAGCGACGCACACCTCCCGCGCGGAGCCGCTGATCCGTCGATTCACCTGGGTGAACACACGTCCGCCGCGGATGGTCAGTGAACTCCACGCCGGCTCAACCGCCTTGCGCCAGACGACTCTCGGCGGATTCTGGCTCCAGTCGGTCCGAATGGGCTCGGGACTCGATCCGTCGTGAAGGGGTCCTCGGTACTGCGGCCAATCCACCGCCTGAATCAACGCACCGAAGCCCGCCCAGGCCACGAGACCCAGTGCGAATCGCTTCGTTCGTTTCGTCGTTTTCACACGCTCATTCCCAGTCTCGTTTCCCGCCTACCCCGCGACCGTCGCTACCGTGCCCGCCGTCCGCTTTTCGTCAACCGACGATTTCGATTCCGACCGCGACAGCGCATGTCATCGGCAGGCGTTCGGCGAGGGAGCGCCGGCAACCTGGAAATGCGCCCCCACGGCACAACGGAAGCTGAATCCGCTTCAATGCACCCCGCGACCCTGCTAGACGAGTCGCGTTCCCAGCCTCGTTCCGTTGTTCCATTCGGAGCCAGCAACCGCCATCGCAGGAACCCCATGAACCGACGCGCCTTTCTCAAAACCACATCCACCCTCACGGCAGCGGCCACCCTCCACGGCGTCCGCCCCGTGGTCCGAGGCGCCGAGGCGCCGTCCCGCCGCCTGCTCGTCGGCGTCATGGGCCTGGGCCGCGGCCTCGATCATGTCCGCGCCCTCCAGCAGATCCCCGGAGTCGAGGTCGCCTGGTTGTGCGACATCGACACCCATCGGATCGCCGCCGCGGCGAAATGGCTCGGCGGCAAGCAGGAGCGGACCGCCCAGACCACGCAGGATTTCCGCCGCATGCTCGACGACGCGTCGGTCGAGGCCATCACCATCGCCACACCCAATTTCTGGCATGCGCCCGCCACCATTCTCGCGTGCGCGGCGGGCAAACATGTCTACGTCGAGAAACCCGGCAGCCACAACGCCCAGGAGGGCGAGTGGATGGTCGAGGCCGCCCGCCGCCACAACCGCAAGGTCCAGATGGGAACCCAGCGCCGAAGCTGGCCCGCCGTCGCGGAAGCCATCCAGAAACTGCGCGAAGGGGTCATCGGCAAGGTCACGGCCGCCCGCACCTACTACGACAACGCGCGCCCGTCGATGGGCCGCGGCAAACCCGCGCCGGTCCCGCCCAACTTCGACTACGAACTCTGGCAGGGACCGACCCCCGAGCGCCCGTTCGTCGACAATCTCCTCCACTACAACTGGCATTGGCGCTGGCACTGGGGCGGCGGCGAACTCGCCAACAACGGCGTCCACGCCCTCGACCTCGCGCGATGGGGATTGGGAGTCGACTACCCGGTTCGCGTCTCCTCCCTCGGCGGCCGATACCACTACGACGACGATCAGGAGACCCCCGACACCGCCATCGCCACCTACGATTTCGGCCCATGCACCGCGTCGTTCGACCATTCCAGCTGCAACCCGCGAGCCCAGGCGAAGCATCCCTGGCTCAGCTTCTTCGGTGAGGGCGGCGCCCTCGTCCAGGAAGGATCCGGGTACAGGATCTACGACCTGAAGGGCGCGGAAATCGGAGCCGGCACGGGCCCCGGCGGCGATGTCGTTCATTTCAAGAACTGGATCGACGCCATCCGGGACGGCACTCCGCTCACCCAGGAGATCGAGGACGCCCAGCGAAGCACCCTGCTCTGCCACCTCGGCAACATCGCCTACCGGGTCCGTCGCGATATCCGTTTCGACCCGGTCGATCGGAAGATTGTCGGCGATTCGGAAGCCCTGAAACTCTGGGCTCGTGAATACCGTCCGGGCTGGACGCCCAAGGTCTGACCGGCGGACAGTGCTCACCCGACCGCGGCCGCGGCCGCTGAAATCCGGCCGGTTCAAAAGCGGTGGGACGAACCGGAGGTCCCAATGAATCCCAACTCCCCCACGCCACCCCCTGGGAAGCACGCGTGCTGCGGTGGGTCCTCGCCTCCGCTTCGTCCGATGGGATCGCTCAAACCCATCGTCGCCCCCTCCCGCGCCGAAAGTCCCAAAGCCCAACCCACCCCGACCCCGGGCGGCTCCTGCTGCCATCACGACCCTTCGCACGCGCGTTCCCCGAGCCCAGCGGTGCCGATCGCACCTGCGTCCGCCACCATCACAGCGAAGTACTTCTGCCCCATGTGCGAGGGGGTCGCGTCGGAAACCCCAGGCACGTGTCCCCGGTGCGGGATGGCGCTCGAACGAAATCCCTCCTGGAAACCTTCGGCGCGGAGAGCCGTCCACACCTGCCCGATGCATCCCGAAGTGGAACAGGACCACCCGGGAGTCTGTCCGAAGTGTGGGATGGCGCTGGAACCTCGGTCGCTGAGCCCGAACGAGGCCGACCATGACGACGACGAGAATTACGAACTTCGGGACATGACCCGGCGATTCCGTTGGGCCGCGGCGCTCACCCTGCCCGTTTTCGTCGTCGCCATGGCGCATCTCGTTCCGGCCTGGCGCCACGCCACCTGGGCGGAGGGTCCCGCGGCGCGCTGGGGACAATTCCTACTCGCCACACCCGTCGTGGCGTGGGCGGGTTGGCCGTTCTTCGTGCGCGGCTGGAATTCCGTCGTTCACCGGAGCCTGAACATGTTCACCCTGATCGCACTGGGTGTCGGGGCGGCCTACCTGTTCAGCGCCGCCGCCATGCTTCTGCCCCAGGCGTTCCCTCCCACGCATTCCGGCAGGCCACCCCTGTACTTCGAGGCGGCCGCGGTCGTCACCGCGCTTGTCCTTCTCGGCCAAGTGCTCGAACTGAGGGCGCGCCAACAAACCGGCAGCGCCATCAAGGCGCTCCTCGGTCTCGCTCCGACGACGGCACGCCGCGTCACGACCTCCGGCGACGAGGACGTCCCGCTGGATGCCGTTCGGGTCGGGGACCTGCTCCGGTTGCGCCCCGGCGACAAGGTCCCCGTGGACGGCGTCGTCGTCGAAGGCCGCACCGCGATCGACGAATCCATGCTCACGGGCGAGGCCGTTCCGGTCGACAAGGAACCCGGCATGAAGATCTCGGGCGGCACGCTCAACTCGACCGGCAGCGTCGTGTTTCGCGCCGAACGGGTCGGTGGGGAAACGCTGCTTGCGCGGATCGTGGACCTCGTCGGCCAGGCGCAGAGGAGCCGCGCGCCGATTCAGGCGATGGCGGACCGGGTGGCGGCCTGGTTCGTTCCCGTCGTGCTGGCCGTCGCCGTGATCGCTTTCCTGGCCTGGATGCTCGTCGGACCCGAACCGCGTCTCGCGCACGCGGTCACGAACGCGGTCACCGTCCTCATCATCGCGTGCCCCTGCGCGCTGGGGCTCGCGACTCCGATGAGCGTGATGGTCGGCGTGGGACGCGGCGCCCAGGCCGGCGTCCTCATCCGCGACGCCGGCGCGATCGAAAAACTCGCCCGTATCACCACGCTGGCCGTCGACAAGACCGGCACGCTAACGGAGGGAAAGCCCCGACTGCTCGAAGTGCTTCCAGCCGCCGGTTTCGAACGGAATCAGGTCCTGGGGTCCGCCGCGGCCGTCGAACGAGCGAGCGAACATCCCCTCGCCCACGCTGTCGTTGTCGCGGCCCGGGAAGCCGAACTGCCCCACGAGTCACCCGCGGACTTCCAGTCCCACACCGGCGCGGGTGTGTCAGGCACCGTGAACGGCCGGCTCGTCCGGGTCGGCCGGCACGAGTACTTGAAGGCGACCGGGGTCGCGGGCATCGATGCGCTCGAGCAGGCGATCGCAGCGAAGCAGGAGGACGGCGCGATCGCCCTGTACGTCGCCGTCGACGATCGGGCGGCGGGCGCGTTGATCCTCGGAGACCCGGTGAAAGCATCGACACGCCGGGCGCTCGGCGAACTGAGGGAACTGGGTGTCGGCGTGGTGATGCTCACGGGCGATCATCCCCGAACCGCCGCGGCTCTCGCGCGGAACCTGGGCATCGCGGAATTCCGGGCCGGTCTGACACCGCGGGAGAAACACGAACACGTGAAGTCCCTGCAGTCGGGCGCCCAGGTGGTCGCCATGGCGGGTGATGGCATCAACGACGCGCCCGCCCTGGCGGCGGCCGACGTCGGCATCGCGATGGGCACCGGGACGGACATCGCCATCAACAGCGCCGGGGTCACCCTGGTGAAAGGGGATCTTCAGGGAATCGTTCGGGCGATCCGACTGGGCCGCGCGATGCTGGCGAACATCCGTCAGAACCTGGCATTTGCGTTCCTCTACAACGGAATCGGCATCCCCATCGCGGCGGGCGTGCTGTTCCCGTTGGGTGGCGTGCTGATGAACCCGATGCTGGCCGGGCTCGCCATGAGCCTCAGCTCCGTCTCCGTGATCGCGAACGCGCTCCGGTTGCGGAACCTCCACCTGGACTGACGAGCGGGATCTGCCTCCGCCCGCCGCGAGGGCGACAGCGCTGGCCATAGAAGTGGTTCTCCCAGATGCCGAACTCGACTCGGCCGCCTGGGGGGCGCTTCTCAGGGACAGGGGGCGTTCCTGAGGGACAGGCGCTAAGTGCTCTTCTGGGGGAGCATGCGACAATAACAAGAACTGACCCCTAAAGGAACCGCTTCGTCGCCCAGGCGATGAAGTGTTTCATGTTGGTGCGGTCCTCGTGCCCGCCGTCGTGCTGGCGCCAGGCGAGTTCGCCTTCCAGCAGGCCCTCGTTCACGGCCGGCTTCTGCGCCGTTCGGTAGTCCTCCTCCACTCCGAGGTCCCGCGCGCCCAGCAATCGGAACGCCGGTCCCGCGGCCACAGCCGCCATGTAACTCCCCTGCTGGTCCAGCCAGTTCGCGTCGCCGCGCTCCGGTATCCCGTAGCTGATGAAGGTCGGCCTCGGCGCGCACAAGGCGATGAGCTGATGCGCGTCGACCGGAATATCCCCGGCGTTCCGGCTGCCGAACTCGGATTCCGCGGTTCCGTACTTGAGGAAGTTCCCCGCCATCCAGTGGTACTCGCCCGATCCCGTCAGATTCTCCACCGCTTCACCGAAGTTGCGCCGGTGAAGTTTCGCCCCGCCTTCACCCGACGATCCGACGAGGACCACGGCGAACCTCGGTTCAAAGGCCATCGTCACCAACGCCGCCTTCCCGTACCTCGAAACGCCCTCGATGCCGACCTTCTTCGAATCCACCGTCGGATCCGTTTCCAGATAATCGAGCGCGCGCGCGGCGCCCCAGGCCCAGGCCCGCAGCGAACCCCAGTCGTCGGGTTTGCGTGGCTGGCCCTTGTTCACGAGTCCGATGATCCCGCGGGTCAATCCGGCGCCATTGTCCGCCTGGATGCTGGCGGGACTGAGAGTCGCATAGCCCCAACCCGCGGCGATCAACTGTTCCGTGGACGGGGGATCAGCGAAGTTCCCACCACCGAAGGGGCCGAACCTGTTCGTCGGCGCCGGTTCGCCCGGCCGACGCGGAAACCCGCCGCCACCGAAACCGCCGAACATCATCAGGACCGGCACTTTTCCCTCCGCGGCCCTTGGCGTGACGAGCGTCATCTGGATGTTGACCTCGATCGAAGGACAGGCCGAGTTGTCGACCTTTCCCACCACCTGACGCGCGTTGACCGGGATCTCTCCAACGACCCGATCCATCGCCTGGGTCTGGATCGACCATTTCACGGCGGGCGCGTTCGCCGGCACGCGACCGAAGACTTCGCGCTCGAAGTCCTCCACAATCTCAGGTCGGCGCAGGCGCCACCAAAGATCGGCGGAATCGACCTTCCGTCCGTCCTTCAGCACGAGCAATTCGGGGAGGTCCGGAAACGGATTCGCCTTGGCGGGATCGTAGTTCGCGGAATTGGTCGCCCCCTGACGCCCGCTGGGACCCGGACGAAGCCGGGTGATCCCCAGTTGTTCCTTCATGTTCTGGTGGTCCTGCTGAGTGGTCCAGGTCACCGGGGCCGGCGAAACGCCCGAATCGGTCTGGGCGGAAAGGCGCTGAACCGCCGAAACGATGAGCAGTGGCGACACCAGGGCGACGACACGGAGCGGTCGGACCCGAGAAGGGAACGGTGGATGGGGCATGGTCGGGAGGGGACCCCCGTTCCTCTCATGAAACCCCGGGCCTGCGGAAACGAAAAAATCAAATCCCCTCCCCCACCGTCCCCCGGGGTCGATTCACTTCATTTTCGACGCGGGTTCTCGAGAAGGTAGAATCGGCCGTCCTCGGCGCCGCCCAGAAAGTCCGGCACGCCATCACCGCGGAAATCCACGGTGGTCGGACTCACGTCGTGGCCCTCGATGTTCTGTTCAACGAGGGGTCCCATGTCCCGGAAGAACCACCTCCCGTCGCGCGCCTCCACCTGCCGAAAAAAGTTCGCGCTCGACGAGTTGAGGAGGATGTCGAGCCGCCCATCGCCGTCCCAGTCCACGACGCAGAGTTTGCGCCGGCCGCTCTTGCCCGCCACACCCCGGCTCCAGCGAAGCGGAGCGCCCTCGGTGTCGCACAGGACGCGTCGAGGCGGCATAAGCACCAGCCTGCCGCCGCGCTCGGCGCGCGGGAAGAAGGCCAGGTAGCCGGCCTGATCGAGCATCACGAGGTCGATCAACCCATCCCGGTCCCAATCCACCGCCACGGGCGTGGTTCGCCATTGCGTGAGAAGCGCCTTCCCCTCCGGCCGCAGCCAGCCGAAGTCGAGCGTCGGCTGGGGACCGTCCCACTCGACCTCGACCGGTCGGGCCGCGTCGAGTCGGGGCGCCCCGCGTTCGCCGATGTTCCGGAACCAGACGACCTTCCCGAGAATCGAGTTCAGGACAAGGTCGGGAAGGCCGTCCGCGTCCCAGTCCGCGACGCTCAGCGTGGTGTAGCCCCACTTGGCTTCGGCCGGGCCCTGGATGCTTCCGTTGGGACCCGCCATCAGCCGGATCGTCCTTCCATCCGCCTCGATGGCCTTCGGCGCGGCCCAACGCGGCTTCGCCACCCCAGGTCCGCTCAGATTCTCGAACAGCACGACGTATCCCGCCGTGTTGCCGCTGACGATGTCGGTGTCGCCGTCCCCGTCCCAGTCGCACCCCACCGGAGTCGCCAACGCGCCGCACTTCAGTTCGTCCGCTTCCTGCTGGAAATAGACCGGCGGCAGGAACTGCGGCGTTCGGTCCGCCGTGAACCCGCCCGTGTTCTCCACCAGCGCCGCCCGGCCGTCCTCGTCCCCGACGATGAGATCGATATCGCCGTCCTTGTCCCAATCGATCGCCGTGGGTGTGATCATCTCCAAATCCATCGTGAGCGGCCGGGGAGAACCCGGAAGTTCCGCGGCCTCCCGCGCGGCCAGCCACGCGGCGGGCGTTCCCCTCGCGCCTGGCGGAAGGGTCAGTCGACGCCCACGGGCATAGGCCGGTTTCCCTCGGGTGCCGATGTTCTCGAAATAGGTGAAGCCATCCAGGAACTCGCCGCACAAGAGGTCGAGGTCCCCGTCCGAATCGAAGTCCGCGAAGTTCGGCGACGGCCAACCAAAAACCTCCAGCGGTTCCGTTCCCGCCATCACCTTCATCGGCGGCCCGTACGAGGGATTCCCGGAGGTACCGATGTTGGCGACGAAGTAGACGAAACCGCGCAGGGGACCGTTCGTCCACCGACCTTCGGGCGTGTAGGCGTTATCCCAGCCGTAGTCCTTCCAGTCGCCGACCCCGACCAACAGGTCGAGCCGGCCGTCCCCGTCGTAGTCCGTGGTCCGCCACATGTTGGCGCGCACCTTGGATCCATGGACATCGGCGGGCAGCGGGAGCTTGCGGCCGTTCTCGAGACCCGTCCTGAGGAAATCGGGATACTCCATGCCCGGCGTCAGCACCCGCGGCTTACCGTCGACAAAGCTGACCTGCGCATTCTGCAGGCCCCGGCTGATGCGGCGGCCGGGTTTGAAGACCGGCAGCTTGTTCCCCGAGGTGTCTCCCGTCGCGTTCTCGAAGAAATAGACTCCGTTGGATGGCTTGTCCGGGCAGTTCACCACCAGGTCGAGATCGCCGTCCCCGTCGAAATCCATGGGAAGAGGCCAGGCCCATAATCCGACGCCGAGATCGACGGTGAGTCCCGGGTGATTGTAACGGATCCGTTCGAGCGCCTGGGCGGGAGCCGCCGGCAGCGCGACTGGAACGAACGCCAGGGCGGCGAGGAGCAGGGCCGGGACCAATCGGCTGTGTCCCGGAATGATGGCGACGAGCTCGGAAACGGCGTTCATGGGGAAGCTGGTCAAAATGGATTTCGCGCATTGGATCCATGAACCCGAGGGGCATCACACGGAGGCGCGGAGGCACGGAGGGGGACGGAATCCATCCTCAAATCTCCGTGTCTCAGTGCCTCCGTGAGAGAATCCCGGTTCATGGAGAGGAAAGGGAGAGGCCGGGCGGACCGATTCAGGGCACTCATTCACCGATGATCTTCACCAGCACCCGCTTCTTCCGGAGTCCATCGAACTCGCCGTAGAAGATCTGTTCCCACGGACCGAAGTCGAGCCTCCCCCGCGTCACCGCGACCACCACCTCGCGCCCCATGATCGTGCGCTTGAGATGGGCGTCGGCGTTGTCCTCGCCCGTGCGGTTGTGTTGGTACTCCACGATGCGCCCCCCGGAGTCGTGGGGCGCGAGATGCTCCAGCCATCGTTCGAAGTCCTGGTGCAGGCCGCTCTCGTTGTCGTTGATGAACACACTCGCGGTGATGTGCATGGCGTTCACCAGGCAGAGCCCCTCCTGGATTCCGCTACGAGAGACCAGTTCCTCGATGCGGGGCGTGATGTTGAGAAACCCGCGCCGCGACGGAACTTCGAACGCGAGGTATTCGGTGAGGTGTCGCATCGGGGGCAAGGGTAGGAGAATCTGGGGAACATCAAAGCCCGACAAGTCCCGCAATGGATATTCATCGGAAGGCAGCCTTGACCGCGGCGGGACGTCCCCGATGCTGGAGTCCTCATGCATCCTCCTGCGCATCCGGCCCAAGGCCGCCCCGCGTGGCGCGCGGCCATCGCGTTCACTCTCGGTCTGGTCCCCGTGGTGTTGGGCAACCCGGCATGCGCCGACGAATGGCCCCAATGGCTCGGCCCCCGACGGGACGGCGTATGGCGCGAAAGCGGGATCCTCGAAGCGTTCCCCGAGAAAGGGCTGACCTATCAATGGCGGGTTCCCATCGGTGGAGGGTTCGCCGGTCCGGCCGTCGACGGGGACCACGTGTATGTGATGGATCGACATCTCCCCAGCGGCGTCACCTCGCCCAAGGACCCGTTCGCGCGCGGCGAGATTCCCGGAACCGAACGGGTCGTGTGCCTGGACGACGCGACCGGACGCGTGATCTGGGCGCACGAATACGATTGCGCCTACACCGTCAGCTACGCGGCGGGTCCGCGGGTGACGCCGGTCGTCGCGGGCGGCAGGGTCTACGCCCTGGGAACCGAGGGAAACCTCTCCTGCCTCGACACGTCGAACGGCGCGTTGGTCTGGAGTCGTGATTTCAAGAAGGAGTTCGGAATCAAGACACCCCTCTGGGGGTTCGCCGGACATCCGCTGGTGGACGGAAACCGGCTGATCTGCCTCGCCGGCGGCGAAGGGAGCGTCGTGGTGGCGTACGACAAGGACACCGGCAGGGAACTGTGGCGGGCCCTCTCCGCGAAGGAACCCGGATACGCCCCGCCGATGATCCACGAATTCGGAGGACGAAGGCAGCTGATCCTTTGGCATCCGGAAGCCGTCAGCGGACTCCATCCGGAGACCGGCGAGGTCTTCTGGTCGCACCCAATTTCGCCGGCGGTGCGGTCGGGAATGAGCATCCCGAGTCCGTTGAAAGTGGGGAACCGGCTGTTCCTGACCTCCTTCTACAACGGGTCGCTGATGCTCCAGATCGATGGCGCCCGCGTCTCGGAGGTTTGGAAAAGCGCCAAGGTCAGCGAGAAGGACACCGACGGACTTCACAGCGTGATGTCGACTCCCCTGATCGAGGACGGGCACATCTACAGTCCGTGCAGCTACGGGCAGTTTCGCTGCCTGAAAGCCGACACGGGCGAACGCCTTTGGGAGACCTTCGCGCCCACCAGCGGCAAGTCCGCCCGTTGGGGTCACGCCTTCGTGGTGAAGCATGGGGACCGCGCGTTTCTCTTCAGCGAAACGGGGGACCTGATTCTCGCGCGTCTGACGCCGGAGCGGTACGAGGAGATCAGCCGGACCCACCTCCTCGATCCCACCAATCCGGATCCGGGTCGGCCGGTCGTGTGGTCGCATCCCGCCTTCGCCCACCGCTCCATTTACGCCAGAAACGATCGCGAAATCGTCCGCGCCTCCCTGGCGCGGTGAGCTCCTGCGCTTCCCCGACGTTTTCGGTGGGTAAGCCGCGGAACCGAATCACGCCGGGGCGGCGGGTCGCTCCTAATGGAGCTTAGTCAGACCGGCACGACGTCGACCCCGACGTTGACGCGGTGCTCGCCACCGCCGGTGATGACGCCGCTGACGGGGCTGACGTCGGCGAAATCCCGGCCGTAGGCGACGGTGATGTGCTCGAAGCGGGGCATGAGGTTGTTGGTGGGATCGAAATCGACCCAGCCGAATCCCGGGCAGAATACCGCGAGCCAGGCGTGGGTGGCGTCGGCTCCGACCAACCGCGGACGGCCGGGGGCTTGGTGGGTTCGGAGATACCCGCTGACGTACCGGGCCGCCAACCCCAGCGACCGCAGGCAGCCGAGGGCGAGGTGGGTGAAGTCCTGGCACACCCCGCGCCGCCGCTCCAGCACCTCCTCGAGCGGGGTCGCCACGGTGGTCGCTTCCGGGTCGAAGGTGAATTCGCCGTGGATATGCCGGTTCAGATCGAGGACCGCTTCGAGCAGCGGACGGCCGGGACGGAAACACGGCCGAGCCAATTCGGCCAGAAGCGGCGAGATGCGGACATGCGTCGAATCAAACACGAACTGCTGGGCGTCCAGGGTTTCGGGGGACGCCGGTTCGAGCAACGTGGCGGCGACCTTTTCCCAGGCGGGACTGTTCGCGGGATCGGGTCGAAGGCCGGGGTCGATCCGAACCCGGCACTCGGCGACCACTTCCAGGCGGCGATGGAATTCCTGGATGCTGAAGGAGCAGAAGCGGTTTCCGAAATAATCGATCCACGTCTTGCGGACGGCGGGTTCCGGAAGAATGCGGAGGGACCAGTCGGAGCAGGTCTGGAACGGGGTCAACCGGGGCTCCACGCGGGCCGCGTGATGGGACACGGTGACGGGTTCATCGTACTCGTAGACGGTTCGATGGGAGATCCGGTAGTTCATCGGGGACCGGCGCCGGCACGGGCGCGGGACGTCGTGGAGTGGGCGAAATAACTCACGGCGATGGCATCGGAAAGGCGGGGAAGATCCTTGAGAACGGCGCGGAGCGTCTCCCCCACCGCGTCCTCGTGCCAATCGCCCGACAGTCCGGCGAGCGAACGGGGGTCGGTAAGGCGCACCCGGGCCACGCACTCGATGAGATGCCGGTAGGCCTGGCTCGGGAGAGCGGACTGCCGTTCGCGCGGGAGGCGCTCGAAGTGCTTCACCAGTTGGTTCAGCTGAAAGAGGATCGAGCGCGGGTTCGTGCCGTCGAGCATCACGAGGTCGTAGACCGCGGCGATGTTGGGGAGGAGGTTGTACCGCGACCGGTACGTGATCGCGTTGTCGGCGACCTCCAGGACCGATTCGAGAACGCTCGGATTGTCAGCCTCCGGCGAACGAAGCGCGCAGTCGAGGAATGTCGCCGTGTAGATGCAACGCTCGATGCGGACACCCATGTCGAGGAAGCGCCAGCCCTGGGCCCGGGTCATGTTCTCCCTCGCAAGCCCGTGGAAGGAGGCGAGCCCGAGGATGGTCTGGTTGAGAATTCCGACGGCGTCTCCGGCGAGGATCGCCGGACTGCCATCGGGCAGCATGAGCCGGTCGTTGACCGTGCTGAGGACACGCCACAGGTCATTCGCCGTCCGATCGCGGACAAACATCGCGAGATGCTGCAGGTGATCGGCGAGACGGCGCAGACTCCCCTTGCGTTCCTGGTCAAAGATGGCCGCCAGCAACTCCGCTTCGAGAGCCTCTGGATTTTTCCGGATCTCGGGAGTTTCGGCGAGGCCGGACAACTGTCCTTGCGCGGCGAGCGCATTGAGAAGGGGTTCGAGCAGCGGCAGCGCGCTTCCGGGGTTCTCCGGAGAAAACCTCAGAAGCGTGCTCCGGAGGAGGCGCGCCGTGGCGTCGGCGCGCTCGCAGTAGCGGCCGAGCCAGAAATAATTGTCGGCGAGACGGCTCGGAAGGTTGTTGCCGACGCGGCGGAGTTCGACCCCGTGCCCGCCGGACTGGAGCAGGCTGATCTCCTCGACGGGACCGTTGGCGAGGACCCAGGTGTCCTTGCTCGTCCCACCCCGCTGCATCGAAAGGAAACGTCCGCCCGGATCCGGCGCGACCCGGGTCAGGCCACCGGGCATAGCCCGGTAGGATCCACCCGAGGCGATCAGATACACCCGGACCGCGACCGGATGGGCCGCCAGCCGGGATTTCTCCCAACCCGGCGCCGTCGAGAGATGGATCCGCTCCTGCGCCACGAAGCCGTGGGGTCGAAAGGCGATGCGCCGGCGAAGGTTCTCCCGTTCCTCATCCGAAAGCCCTCCCGTGGGTTCGACGGCGCGCCCGGATCCGAAAGCCGGCCGAACCATGAGCTTGTCCAGATGGTCGAGGACGTATTTGCACTCGGAAGGCTGCCCGCACCACCACGTCGCAATCGAGGGAAGGATGAGGTCCTGGCTGAACCACCGTCGGCAGAGGCTCGGCAGGAACGCCATGATCGCCGGTGTTTGGACGATCCCGGTCCCCAGGGCGTTCGCCACCGCGACGTTCCCCGCCCTGAGCGCTTCCAGAAGGCCGGGGACGCCCAGGCTGGATTCGTTGCGCAATTCCAGGGGATCGCACCAGTCGTCGTCCACCCGGCGCAGGATCACATCGACGGGCTCGAGTCCACTGAGGGTCTTGAGATAGACGCGGTCGTCGCGAACGGTGAGATCCTGGCCCTCGACGAGCACGTAGCCGAGGTACCGGGCGAGCCAGGCCTGCTCGAAGTAGGTCTCGTTGTAGGGCCCCGGGGTGAGCAGCACGACCCGGGGATTCTCCGAGGGCCGCGGGGCCAACGCCGCCAGCGCCGCCTGAAGGTCGCGGAAGAACGGGGCCAGCCGATGCACCGAACAGGCGCGGAACGCCTCCGGAAGGACACGCGACGTGATGAGCCGGTTCGCCAGCGCGTAGCCGGCACCGGTCGGAATCTGGGTCCGATCCGAAAGCACCCACCACCGCCCGTCGGGCGACCGGGCGATGTCGGCCGCGTAGACGTGAAGGTGGGTGTCGTCGCGCGGGCGGACGCCATGGCACGGGCGAAGGAAATCGGGCTGGGAATAGAGCAACGCCGGCGGCAGGGCGTTGGTGCGGACGAGTTCCTGCGGGCCGTAGCAGTCGGCGACCACGCGGTTGAGGAGCAAGGCGCGCTGAATGAGTCCGGCTTCGATGATCTTCCAATCTGTGGGCGAGATGACGAACGGGATGGGATCCAACTGCCAGGGCCGCTCCATGCCGAGGGGATCGCCGTACACGTTGTAGGCGATGCCCTGCTCGTCGATGATCCGTTTGGCGGTCTCGGCGCGACGTCGCAGTTCCGGAGCGTCGAATTCGGAAAGATGCTCGAGAAGATTCCGGAAATGGTCCCGCGGTTGGTGATCCGCCGTCACCAGTTCATCGTAGACACCCGCCGAGGGCTCGTAGGTGGAAAGCCAGGGGGACGACGCCGAAGGGGGCGCGGCGGCCGAAGCCGAAGTGGAGGCGGCGGAGGCGGCGGAGGCGGCTGTGGCGGCGGGGCGCGGCGTCATTTCGGCGGACGTCTCGGTCGGCACGTCGTCGGAGGGTAAGCGGGAAGGGCGGCACGATGGAAGCGGCAACCCCGAACGTTCAGAAGACGTGTGGAATCCCTTCCTCGAGAATCTTGATGTGCCGTGTCAGCCCGTGATCGTGCGCGAGTTCACCGAGCCACCGGGGTGGCTCGTCCAAATCCTCGAACGACAGGCGGAACGACCCGAAATGCATGGGAATGAACCAGCTCGAACGGAGGTCCTGGAACGCTTTGACCGCCTCGTCCGGCCCCATGTGAACCCGCCTGAAGGTATCCGGGAAGTACGCGCCGATCGGGAGCAGGGCGATCTCGGGCGCGAATTTCTCGCCGATCTCGCGAAACCCATCGAAATAGGCGCTGTCGCCGGCATGGTAGATCGTCCTTCCCTGGTGCCGGAGAACGAAGCCCCCGTATCCGCGGTGGTGATCGTGGAGTGTTCGGGCACCCCAATGATTGCCCGGCGTGAGCGTGGCGGACCATTCCCCGTGCGAAAATCCCTCCCACCACTGGAGTTCAATGATCCGTTGAAATCCGAGTCCCCGAGCCAGGTCCCCCATGCCCCAGGGCATGATCCCAATCCGGGGATTCGGCAAACGCCGAAGGGAAGGCCTATGAAAATGATCGAAGTGCGCGTGGGTGAGCAGGACGAGGTCGATCGGGGGAAGATCCTCGATCTTCAGTCCCGCGCGACGAAGGCGCTTCAGGAGGAACAGCCAGTTCGCGAAGTTGGGATCGACCAGGACGTTCAGGTCGGTGAATTGGATCAGAAACGAGGCGTGCCCGATCCAGGTGATCGCGACCTGCCCGTGCTCGAGCCGCGGGAACCTGGGCTCCTTCGTCGTGCCCGTCCGCCGGGTGATCAGGGCCTTCCAGACCATCTGGTGAAAAAAGGTGCCCGGGCTGAAGTGGTTGCTCGGGGTGAGCTCGCGGAAGGACCTGGGGATCCGCCTTCGGGGACGGTAGGGGGTGTTCTTCGGCGATGGATTCTGGCTCATGTCCCTGGTGTCCCGTTGATTGCGCGGCTTTCCGCTCGGACGGTCGCCGCCGCGGTCCCGTCTGAATAAACCATTTCGGAAGGCGTCTCAACTCGCGTGACGAAACCTCGGAACAAGTCGGTGAACATGAAGACCAAGTATTCCTCCCTGCTGGCGGTCGCCATGGCGGCCCTGTCCCTGGCGACTCCTGCTCACGCCGGTCCCGGACATGGACATGGACATGGACATCGGCACGGGGGCCGCGGACCGGACGGCTGGGCTCTCGGTGGATTCGTGGCCGGCGCGGTCGTGGGCGCGGTCGTGGCGAGTTCGGCCCGGCATCCCGTGGTGGTGGCGCCATCTCCGGTCGTCGTCGCGGCTCCCCCACCGGTCATCGCGGTCCGGCATCCCGTGGCCGTCCCGGTTTGCGCCACACCCGCGCCGGCGCCGGTCGTCGTTTACACCCACCCCCCGTTCCGGCGTCGCGTGCCCCCTCCCGTGTTCGTCGCCGCGCCCCCCGCTCCCGCCTGCGTGACCCCGGGTGTGGTGGTCGCGGCACCGGTCTGTCCCCCACCGGTGATCGTCCATCCGGTCGCACCGCGCCCGCCGAGGTTCCGCGTGGGATTCTCCTTCGGCTGGTGAGGACGAGAAGCCGGTTGAGGAGCGCGGCGAGAATTCGCCCCAGCTCCCGCCGAGCCCCAGCAACCATCGCAATTGGAATTGATTCGCCCCGGCAACCCCGGGGCTTTACACGGTCGCCATGGACGCATTGCGAGCGCGGTTGGACCAGTTTCTCCGCCAGAAGCCGCGCCTGGGTCAGGGGGTTTACATTGCCCGCGGCGCCACGGTCGTCGGAGCCGTGGCCCTCGGAGACAACTCGAGCGTCTGGTACGGCGCCGTCCTGCGCGGCGACATCAACCGGATCGAGATCGGAGAAGGCACCAACATCCAGGACAACGCGGTCGTGCACCTCGCCGACGACCATCCCGCGATCGTCGGTCGGTTCGTGACGGTGGGCCATTCGGCGATCGTCCACGCTTGCACGGTGGGGGACGAATGCCTCATCGGCATGGGGGCCACCCTGCTCGACGGCGCCGAGATCGGACCGCAATGCCTGATCGGCGCGAATTCGCTCGTGACCCAGGGCATGAAAATTCCCGCGGGTTCGCTGGTGCTCGGTTCGCCCGCCAAGGTGGTGCGAGCCCTGACGGAGTCGGAGCGGGCCGGGTTGAAACATTGGGCGGACAAGTACGTCGCCAACGCCCGATACCACCTCGAACACCGAATTGGGCTCGGCGCGCCGTTGACGTGACATGACGCGACGCGCCGGGAATCCAAGGGCGTTCGTCCCTGGTCCCGCTCGCCCCACGGGTTCAGCGCAGGCCTCGAATGCGTTTCCAGAGGGGTTCCAGGTCGAGATCACCGAGCCCCAGCCTTCGCAGCGCTGCGGAATCCGACGTGATGACCAGAGCCCGGAGAAACCATTCCCAGCCTTCGTCGAGCCGGCCCAGCTGGGTGGCGTAGCAGGCCAGGTTGAAGGCGATCGTTTCCTCCTCCGGAAACTGGTCCGCGGCGGGACGAAGCGCATCCCACGCGCGTTGGAGGCCGCCGACCGCCGACCGCCGCAGGGCGAACGAAAGACGCAGCCATCCGCCGGCCGATTCCGGTGCCAAGGCAATCAGCTGTTCCCCCAGTTCGACGGCGTGGTCCCAGTCCTTCAGTTCGGCGGAGATGCGCCAGCGTAGGTCGAGCGCCAGTGGAACGCGGCGGGCGGCGGCGGTGAGTTGCTCCCACTCCGCCACGGCTTCATGGGGAAGCCCAAGTTCGAGCCAGCCTTCGGCGGCCCGGTAGTGGTGGGTATCCGGAGGAGCGATCATCGCCACAATTGGCCCGAGGGGGCTGAATGCCGACTTCGGCGTCGCGTTCCGGCCGGCCAACCGGCTCCGTGCCGTGCCGCGCCGTGCTCGACCGACATTCCCCCCGCGCTCCACGATTTATGCTCTCGCCTGAGGGGGCTTCCAACTCCAGATTCCCGGCGTGTCCCCGTCCATTGAACGAGGAATCACCGTCACATTCCGGCATCAGGTGCATTTCACCGAGGGCGTTTTCACGGCTTCGAACCGCCTCCTCCGCGACGTTCTCGTTCCTCACGGAACGTCGCCACAACGACGACCGAAGGTCCTGCTCGTCGTCGACGACGGACTGATCCGGGCCCAGAAGGGATTGCTCGGCCAGATCGAGCAGTGGTTCCAATTGCACTCGGATGCCGTGGATCTCGTCGCCCCTCCCTTGCGGGTCGACGGAGGCGAGCGCGTGAAGAACGCCTATTTCCACGTGTCCGAAGTCCAGGAACGGATCGACCGGCACCATGTCGACCGCCACAGCTATGTCATCGCGCTCGGCGGAGGCGCCTTGCTGGACATGGTGGGGCTGGCGTCGTCGACGGCCCACCGCGGCGTCCGCCACATCCGCCTCCCGACCACGACGCTGGCGCAGGCGGATTCAGGCGTTGGCGTGAAGAACGGCATCAACGCGTTCGGGAAAAAGAACTTCATCGGCACCTTCTCGCCCCCGTTCGCGGTCATCAACGACTTCGCCTTCCTTCGTTCCCTTGGCGACCGAGACCGCCGCGCGGGTCTGTCGGAAGCGGTGAAAGTCGCCTGCATCCGGGATGCCGCCTTCTTCGCCGAGATCGAGTCGAACGCGCAAGCGCTGGCGCGCTTCGACGATGCCCTCATGCAAAGGGTGATCCGGCGGTCGGCTGAGTTGCACGTCCACCACATCGCCTCGGGCGGTGATCCCTTCGAATTCGGGTCGGCGCGCCCTTTGGATTTCGGCCATTGGTCGGCCCACAAGCTGGAGCCGCTCTCGGAGTTCCGGATCCGGCACGGCGAAGCCGTCGCCATCGGAATCGCGCTGGACGTGCTCTACTCGCGTGACGCCGGCTTGCTCGAGAGCTACGCCGCCGAGCGCATCCTCGGGCTTCTCGAATGCCTGGGGTTCGACCTGTACGCCAACGAGCTTCACTACGCCGACTCGGAGCATCGTCTGGTGGTGTTGGCGGGACTTGAGGAGTTCAGGGAGCATCTCGGCGGCGAATTGACCGTGACCCTGCTGAGGGCGATCGGATCCGGCATCGAAGTGACGGCTATGGAAACACCGCGTATCCGAAGGGCGCTCGACCTGTTGCGCGACCGTCACCTCAGACGCTCCAACAATCGCTGAAGCCGACCTGTTTCCCACATCGCGTTCTCCGCGCGGCCGGCCCCTGGCACGCATTCCGGCGGCACACTTCACCGTCCACGTTCTCACCTACCCGGGGCCCCGAACACCTGCAACTTCAGATCGCGCACGGTGAACAGCGCCCGGTCGGCCAGTCCCCGCATCACCCGCGCGCCCGTTCTCCTTTGGGCGCCGAACCGCTTCCGGTGGCTCTGGAAGATCCTCTCCACGAATTCCCTCCCCCCCAAGACCAGCCCGTCGCTGAAATACCGCACCCGGCACCTCAGATACTCCGACACCGGCAACCGCCCCTTGGCCGCCAGCACCCGGGCCACCTCCTCCGCCCTCAACGCCCCGCGTTCCAGCCTTCCATCGGGCCGCACCGCCTCCCGCCGTTCATCCCCGTCCAGGTAGAGTTGTTGGCGGTACGTCTCCAACGAGCGCGACACCGATTCCTCCCGCCCCCGCCGGAGGGCCGTCACGAGGAACTGCAGGCCGGCTCGCGCCGGCTTGCGCCCGGCCAGGGCTTCGGCGTACCCGCTCCAGCGGTAGTCCTTGGGATCCTTCACGATGCCCGCGCGCACGGGGTTCAGGTCGATGTAGGTCGTCATGGTTCGCGGGTGAAACGGTCGAAGGCACCCGGCAAGAGGTCGGCGATCGCGAATTCCCGGATCGCCTCCGGTCGGGCGGCGTCCGCGACCAAAATCCGGGCGTCGGGAGCGTACTCCATCAGCAACTGCCGACATGCGCCGCAAGGCATGACTCCCCCATCATGGCGCGCGACGACGGCCATGGCGCGGAACAGCCGATGCCCTTCCGTCAGCGCACGAAACAAAGCCACCCGCTCGGCGCAACAGGTCAGGCCATAGCTGACGCTCTCGACATTCGCTCCCCGATGGACGGACCCGTCCCGCGCGAGCAGGGCCGCGCCGACGGCGAAGCGCGAAAAGGCCGCCGCCGCGTTCTCCCGCGCCGCAAGCGCCTCAGCGATCAGGAGGTGCTTCTCTCGTCGTGTCATTCGCGGCATAGGCATGGATTCTTGCGAACGCGGTGAGCAAGCGGATCGCTTCCGACGCCACTTGGCGCCCGACGCCGAGGACCTCCTCGTGGGTGATGACACCCCCTAGCCCCGCGGCTCGATTTGTCACGCACGACAAACCGGCGACCTCAAGCGCGCATTGTCGCGCGACGATGGCCTCGGGAACCGTGCTCATTCCCACCAAGTCGGCCCCCAATCGCGCCAATGCCCTCACTTCCGCCGGTGTTTCATAACTAGGCCCTGAGACCGCGGCGTAGACCCCCTCCACGAGCGGAACGCCCTCCTCCGCGGCCGCCTGCTCCAGCATCGCGCGGAGTCGCCTCGAATAGACCTCCGACAAATCGAGGAATCTCTCCGCCCCACCCGGTCCCCGTAACGGGTTGGCGCCGATGAAGTTGATATGGTCCGCCAGGGCAACCCAGCAACCCGGCTCCAGCCCGGGACGAATGCCTCCGGCGGCATTGGTGAGCAGGAGGGATCGGGCTCCCAACGCCTTGAGCACTCGAACAGGAAACGTGGTTTCCCGAAATTCGTACCCCTCATAGAAGTGAATCCGGCCCGAAAACACCGCCACCGGGGCACCGCCCAGATGGCCAAGGATCAACTCCCCTGCGTGCCCGGGGACCCGACTTCTGGCAAAACCCGGAAGGTCCGCATACGGAAGCCGAACGGAACGGGCCACCGCTCCGGCGACCGCTCCAAGGCCACTGCCCAGGACGATTCCCAAGGCCGGACGGAGGGAGGTTCGCTCGCGGATCAGGTGAGCCGTTTCCCCGGGATCCACCCCAGGACTCGCGCGGTCTGGTTGCTCCGAACTTTGCACTTGGTCCCCGCCGTTCGGGCCGTAGGCTCCCCCTCCCTGGTATCGCCATGCAACTGTCGAACGACGAAATCCGCCGCTACTCCCGCCACCTCATTCTCCCTGAAGTCGGGATGGCGGGCCAAAAGAAGATCTGCTCCACCACCGTCCTCTGCATCGGCGCGGGAGGCCTTGGCTCGCCGATCGCGATGTACCTCGCGGCGGCCGGCATCGGGAAGATCGGACTCGTCGACTTCGACACGGTCGACTTCTCGAATCTCCAGCGTCAGCTCCTGCATGGGACTTCCGACGTCGGACGACCCAAGGCCGAGTCCGCGCGGGACACCATCCGCGAGCTCAATCCGAATGTGGAGGTGGTGCTTCACAACACCCGGCTCTCGAGCGAGAACGCCCTCGATATCATCGGCCAGTACGACATCGTCGTCGACGGCACCGACAATTTCCCCACGCGTTACCTCACCAACGACGCGTGCGTGCTCCTCAAAAAACCGAACGTCTACGGGTCCATATTCCGATTCGACGGCCAGGCCAGCGTCTTCGCGCCGCACCTCGGCGGACCCTGCTACCGCTGCCTCTACCCCGAACCCCCGCCGCCCGGAATGGTCCCCAGTTGCGCCGAAGGAGGCGTCCTCGGAGTCCTGCCGGGCATCATCGGGTGCATTCAGGCGACCGAGATCCTCAAACTCGCGCTCGGCAAGGGAAGTTCGCTGACGGGGCGCCTGCTCCTGTTCAACGCGCTGGACATGAAGTTCAAGGAGCTGAAACTCCGGCGAGACCCCCAATGCCCGCTCTGCGGCGAGCACGCCACGATCCATCACCTCATCGACTACGAGCAATTTTGCGGCATCCCGGCCGAACCGCTCGCTCCCGACCAGAACCCGGACGAGGTGGACGTGATGGCGATGAAGAAGGCCCTCGACGACCCCCAGCTCAGGATCCGGGTCATCGATGTGCGCGAACCCGACGAATACCAGATCGCGCGCATCGAGGGCGTTCCCCTGATCCCGCTCAGCCTGCTGCCGCAGCGGTTCACGGAACTCGATCCGAATCAGCAGATCTACATCCACTGCAAGAGCGGCGTGCGGTCGCTCAAAGCGCTCCGCTTCCTCCGCGAACAGGGATTCAAGTATGTGAAGAGCGTGAAGGGCGGAATCCTCGCCTGGTCCGACCAGGTCGATTCCAGCGTGCCCCGCTATTGATGGATGGATTCTCGGTGAGACTCCCCATGCCCGAGGTCCGCGGACTCACGACCGCGAGCCCTCCCGTGGTCGTTCCGCCACCCTCACATCACACGCCGAGGATCATCGTCCACCAAGCCCGGAACCGGTCCCAACCCGCCAGGAGTTGCGCGGCCAGCGTCGAAGCCTGCAACCAAAGCGCCAGCGCTCCCCCGCCCAGCAGAAAGAGAATGAGCCGCGATTCGCGGTCCGTCCCCGGCGCCTCCGAGTCCGTCGGGGCCCCGCCTTCTCCGCCGGGCATCGACTCCTCCCACAACTCCAGTTCCCGCGCCCGAAGTTCCCGGAGGATGGACTGATTCCTCGGCGTCACCGGGATCCGGATCGGCGGCAGGTCGGCGCTCAATCCCGGGTCCCGGGAATCCCACCCACGCTCCGTGTTCATCGCGGGGGCGTCCCATTCGCCACTTCCCAGCGCGTCCCCGGCGCCCGGGATCGTTTGTCTTTCAAAAAATGCGGTATCGCTCATGGGGTCGACGCTAGTGGAACGCCGGGGTCGCGGATATTCCCCGAAAGGGTTCCCCGGCTCGAACTATCGACTTTCCTCGAATTCCTCGGTCCACCACCTTGGTCCCCATGCAGAAACCCGCGCCTCGCGTGGTTGTCATCGAGGACGAGCCCGAAATGCGTCGCAACATCGTCCGCCTGCTCAAGCTGGAAGGCTACGATCCCGCGGAAGCCCCCACCGGCGAAGCGGGCATCGACCTTGTCCGCGAACGCAGGCCCGACCTCGTCATCTGCGATGTGATGATGCCCGGCATCGATGGACACGAAGTCCTCCGGACGCTCCGAGCCGATCCCCAACTCCGATCCGTCCCCTTGATTTTCCTCACGGCGCGAGCCGACAAGACCGACCGGCGCGGCGGCATGAACCTCGGTGCCGACGACTACATCACCAAGCCTTTCTCGAACGACGACCTCCTGGCCGCCATTGCCGCGCGGCTGGAACGAGCGACTCAGACCAGCCGGTCGGGGTTCGCCCCCGACTTTTCCTCGCCCGAGCCTTTGATCGCGCTGGGCCTGAGTCCGCGTGAGGCGGAGGTCCTCCTCTGGGTCGCCCAAGGGAAGACGAATCCCGAGGTCGGGAGCATCCTCGGGATCAGCGAAGAGACCGTGAAGAAGCACATGAAACAGGTCCTGGCGATACTCGCCGTCGAGACCCGCACGGCGGCGGCCCTCCGCGCGCTGGAAGCGCTTCAAAGTCCCAACTGACTCCTCGACCGATTCGCCGGCCGCAAACGCAAAAAAAGCCAGCGCCTCGCACCCCGTCCTCCTGGGTTTTGGGGTCCAGCCCGGGCGAGCGTATGGAGGAATCGGGACCGCCCGGGGCTCAACCCACTCCCGAAGCAGCGAAGTTCCCCAACGCCCGGATTCCTGCTAGACCGGCGCCGTCCGGATGAAAACCTCCCTGATCCTGGCAGCTCTCGCCGTCGTCTCCGCCAGTCCTTCCTTCGCCCTTCCCCCCGCTGAGCCCTCCCCGCCGCGCCAGGCCGGCGGAAACGCTCAAGGACTGGCGACCGACGCGCTCCGCCTCCGAATGGCCGCCGGCCGCGGCGTCGCCGGCCTTCCTTCGCCTTCCGCAACCGCCACCCGGGTTCCCGACCCGCGCGCCGCCCAGTTGGGCAAAGCGCTCGCCGAATCCGACATCGCCCAACGGGTGGCCGGCCAACGCCAAGCGTCCGTCGCCGGCCCGACTCCAACCACACCGACCCCGACGGCCGCCGGGGATGATCGGCGAAGCCTGGCGCTTCGGCGCCTAGCCACCGTCGCCAGCCCCGACGTTCAGGTTCATCTCCGCGATGACAACGGCACGGTCCGCCAAGCCCGGGCAACCCTCCTGGGCCGGGCCGTTGTCGGACCCGCGCCGGCCGCGCCGAGTGAGCGACACCTCGCCACCGCCCGCGCGTTCCTTCAGACCCACGCGGAACTCCTCGGACTCGACAATCCCGCCGAAGAACTCGTCCTGGACCGTTCCGAGTCCAACGGAATCGGCGGACGCCATCTCCGCTTCTCCCAACGCCTCGGCGCGCTTCCCGTCTGGCCGGGCACACTCTCCGCCCACCTGGATCCGGCGGGCCATCTCGTCCTCATCGAAGGCGCCTATGTTCCAACGCCGCGGAACCTCCCGGAACAACCGGTCATCCCGTCCGCCGACGCGGTCCTTCGAGGGATGGCCAGCGTTCCCGGCGGCCTGCGGGGCAACGCGAGCGCGCCCGAACTCATCGTGTTCGCTCCCTTTGGCGAGGAACCCCGGCTCGCCTGGCGGTTCACCGTGAATGTCGGCTTCACCCAGGCGTGGGCCTTCGTCGTCGACGCCCTCAACGGCCGTCTCCTGAGGCGAACCAATCGAATTCTCGACGCCCGGGTGGCGGGGCGCGGCATCGACCTCCAGGGAGTATCCCGGGATATCAGCGTCTGGCAGGCCAACAACACCCACTTCCTGGTCGACACCAGCAAGCGGATGTTCAAGGCCGGCAGCGATCCCGTTCAGAAACCCGAAGGCGCGATCACCATCGCCGACGCCCGCAACAAGGAACCGAACGAGCTTCAGAGCAACGATGTCTTCCTCATCACTTCGGCCGATCCGCTTCGCTGGGACATCCCCGACGGCGTCAGCGCGGCTTTCAACTTCTCACGCACGTACGACTACTTCCTCTCGCGGCATGATCGCGATTCCCTGGACGGCCGGGGCGGAAACATCACGGCGATCGTCCGGGTGGGCACCAAGTACGACAACGCGTCCTGGAACGGCAACCTCCGCATCATGCTCTTCGGCACGGTCCAGCCGTACGCGGGCGCCCTTGACGTCGTCGGCCACGAGTTGACCCATGGCCTCACCGAGACATCCGCCAACCTCGTCTACGAGAACCAGCCGGGCGCGCTGAACGAATCATTCTCCGACATCTTCGGGGAAATGGTGGAGGCGCACGTGGAAGGACTGCCCGACTGGAAGATGGGGACCCGGTTGAACCGGATCTTTCGCGACTTCAAGAATCCAGGGTCGCTCGTCATCGGGGGAGCGAACCGGCCCTACCCGTCGAAGATGAGCGAGTTCCTCGAACTCCCGAACACCGATGAAGCGGATCACGGGGGCGTCCATCTCAACAGTTCCATCATCAACCACTGCTTCTGGCTCCTGGCGGAGGGTCTTCCCGGCGCCGTCGGTCTCCAGGATGCCGAGCGCATCTTTTTCCGGACGCTGACCCAGCATCTCCAGGCCCAATCCCAATTCGTGGACGCGCGCCTGGGCGCCATCGCGTCGGCCGAGGAACTCTTTGGCGCCGATTCCACCCAAGCGCGAAAGACCGGGGAGGCCTTCGACGCGGTGGAGATCTTCGCCGCTCCCAAGACCCCGCCGCCTCCCTCGGTGCCGGTCGTCTCGGGACCGGATTCCACCCTCTTCATCGCCGCGGATCCCTTCTTCGGCGATCTCGCACTCTATCGACACGAGGCCGCCCAGGGGGATGGCCCCACCGGATCCGATTTCGCAGGCGGCATCATGCTCAGCCGCCCGGCCATCACCGGCGACGGCCAACTCGCGCTCTTCGTCGGCATCGACAACGACCTGTGCCTCGCCGAGACCGCGAACCCTTTTTCGCGCGAATGCCTGGGCGTCCCCGGACTGGTCCATTCCGTCGCGGTATCGCCGGACGGCAGGCTCGGCGCGTTCGTCTTCCGGGATGCCTTCTTCGGCCAACCCGACAATCGAATCAGCCTGATCGACCTCGCCGACGGATCCTCGCGCCCGTTTGAACTCCTCGCGCCCGCCATCGACGGCGTCCCCGTCGACGGCATCCTCCACGCCGATTCGATGACGTTCAGCACCGACAGCAAGGTGCTGTACTTCGACGCCCTTTCCCGGTTGCGGTTCGGTTCCGGGCCCACCGTCGAGCGCTGGAGCATCTACGCCCTGCACATCGAGACCGGCAAGATCTCGATCGTCGTTCCCCCCATCGAGGGCGTCGACACCGGCAACCCCGCGATGGGTCGCGCGGGGAACCGCTATCTCGTCCTCGATGCGCTCGTCGAAGCCACAGGCAGTTCGTCGGTGTTCACCCTCGACCTTTTCACCGGCAATGCCGCGGAGATCGGAGTCGTCGATCGAGGTCTCGGATATCCGGCTTTCGCGGGAGACGAGGGCGCCGTCGTCCACGCGCAGCGCGACTTCACCGCCTTCGCGTCCGGGTTTTCCCTGGTTCGCCAGGCGTTGGCCTCGGACCGCCTGTCGGCGAGCGGACCTGTGACCCTTTGGATGCACGATGCCGGGCTCGGGGTCATCTACCGGCGCGGTGCGTTCACCGGTTCGAACGCCCTCCCCCAGGCGGCCCTCACGTCGCCCCTTCCGGGCGCGACATTCCCCGTGGGTTCTCCCATCACGATGACGGTCGACGCCTCCGATTCGGACGGGCGCATCGTCCGGGTCGAGTTCTACGACGGCGATGATCGATTGGGTGAAGACTCCACGCCGCCCTTCGCCTTCGCGTGGACTCCAAGCCGGGAAGGAAGCCATCGCCTGCTCGCGCGGGCCACGGACGATCTCGGCGCCGCGGCCGACACCGGGGCGATCGTCGTTCAGATCGGCTCCGGGAATCCCGCTGAACCTTTCCGCCTTTCGATCGAACCACGGCCGGGCGGTTCCATGCGCATCACCGTCCGGGGACCCGCCGGCGGGTACGTCGTTTCCCAGTCGAATGACCTCCGGGAATGGACGGACATCCATCCTGTCACGGTGGATGCCTCCGGGGCCGGCCACGTCGATGACGTCGGAGGTCCCGGAAACGAGCGCACCCTCTTCTACCGCGCCCGACGGAACTGAACTTCGGCTGGGTCCTCCCCGCGGGGCTTGGGCCCCTGGCTCGGGGAATTTGCAAATCCGCGTGCGCGGCTTAACGTGGCGCGCATGGGTGACCCGAAAAAGCCGCAAAGCCACAGAGCCCATGGCGGCGAGTCCAGGTCCGACACGCCACGATCCGACGGCGCGCCGAAGGAGATCGATCCAACCGCCGGCGAGGACTTCGATCCGGAACAAGCCTCGACCCTTCAGATCCTCGACGCCATCGCGGCCAAGCTTCCACCGCGTCACACCTCGCTGCTCGATCTCGCCTACCTCCGCGACCGCATCGTCGCCCTGGAGGAAATGACGGACCAGGCGCGGCAGGCCCTCGAACGCTACGAAGCCGCGATCGAGAAACTTCGGTCGCCCGCGTTGCGCGTCGGCACGTTCCTCGGCGTCGTCGAACACGATCGAGCCCATATCTGCATCGGCGGCTCCGACTATGTCTGCCGGGTCGACCCGAAGATCACCGTCTCGGTGCTCCAGGTGGGTGAAAGGGTCCTCTGCAATGAGGCGTTCGCCGTCGTTCAGAGCCTCGGCTTCGACACCAACGGACCGGTGGTTCAGATCGATCAGGTGCTCGCCGACAGCCGGCTCCGGCTCGGCTCGGAAACGACCGGCTCCCCGAACGTCGTCCTCCGTTCGTCCCTCCTTGGAAAGGAGAAGCTCAAGCCGGGATTGGAGGTGCGTCTCGACCTGAACCAACGGGTCGCGCTGGAGGTCCTCGGCACCGGACGCCGCATCGATCGCGCCCTCGAACGCGTCTCCGAACTCCCGTGGTCCGCCATCGGCGGCCAGGACGAGGCCGTTCAGGCCATCCGCGACACCATCGAACTGCCCCTCCTCCACCGCGATCTTTTCAAGCGTTTCGATCACTCGGTTCCCAAGGGATTCCTCCTCCACGGTCCCCCGGGCTGCGGCAAGACCCTCCTCGGCAAGGCCACCGCCTTCAACCTGCGCCAGCAGATCCGGTCGGCGACCGGCGTCGATCACGCCGAGTTCTTCGTCCACGTCAAAGGTCCCGAGATTCTCAACATGTGGGTCGGCGAATCCGAACGTCAGGTCCGCGACCTCTTCGCGCAGTGCCGTGAACGCGCCGCGGAAGGCCAGCTCGCGTTCCTGTTCATCGATGAAGCGGAATCGATCCTGGGCGTCCGTCGCGGCGGTCGCGCCCACAGCATCCTCTCGACGCTCGTCCCGATGTTCTGCACCGAGATGGACGGCATCGAACCGCTCGCCAATGTCGTCATCGTCCTGGCCTCGAACCGCGCCGACCTCATCGACCCGGCCATTCTGCGTCCCGGCCGCATCGACCGGAAGATCCGCGTTCGGCGTCCCGACGCCGAAGGGGCGCGGTCGATCTACGAAATCTATCTGCACACCGGGCTTCCCCTCGCGGAGCCCGCCGCCGACCTCGCCCGCGCGGTGGCGGCCGCCCATTTCGAGAGGTCACCCGAGAATGAATTTTTGGAGGCCACCTACCGCAGCGGTCGCAGGGACGTGCTGTACCGGGGCGATCTCGCGAGCGGCGCCATCATCTCGGCGGTGGTCGAACGGGCCAAGGGTCTCGCCATCAAACGCGCCATCGCGTCGTCCGCCCCGGGGCATCTCACCCGCGAAGACCTCCTGAACGCCCTCCGCCTCGAGCACGCCGAAAACGACCTGTTCCCGTCCTCGGACCTGACCGAGGACTGGATGAAGCTCACGGATTTCGATCCCGAGAATGTTGTGAAACTGGGTCCCATCCGCCCCCGCCGGACCGCGCCCAGCGGGGTCGTCTGATTCCACCGGCCGTTGATCGGGCTCCCGGGGAAGATTCCGCGACCCCGGGGGGGCGCATTTTGAAGATGCGCCCGCGACCCGGGACCGTCGCACTTCAGGGTTGCCGGATGCCTCGTCCCGACACGGAATATCACCCGCGACCGCACCATGAGCCTCCGCCGCACTTTGTCGTCATCCCCAGCCATCCGAGGCCTTTCCGTCCTCGCCGTCCTGATTTTGGCCGGCCTCGTCCTTCCCGGCTGTTCCGTTCGAAAGCTCGCGGTCAACAAGGTGGCGGATGCCTTGACCGGCGGCAGTTCCACTTTTGTCACCGACGACGATCCCGAACTCGTCCGGGACGCCCTGCCCTTCAGCCTCAAGCTGATGGAGAGCCTGCTCGCGGAGAGCCCCACCCACGCGGGACTCCTCCTGACGCTGGGATCGGGCTTCACTCAGTACGGATTCGCGTTCGTGCAACAGGAAGCGGAGCGGGTTGAGGACGACGACCTCGGACGGGCGCGGGAACTCCAGCTGCGGGCCCGGCGACTTTATCTGCGGGGCCGAAACTACGCCTTGCGAGGGCTCGAAGCCGTTCATCCGGGATTCACCAACGCGCTTCGAGAAGATCCCCAAACGGCGGTCCAACGGACCCGGAAGGACGACGTTCCCCTGCTGTACTGGTCGGCGGCGGCCTGGGCGGCCGCCATCGCGCAGGCCAAGGACGATCCCATGCTGGTGGCGGATCTTCCCCAGGTGGACGCCCTGGCGAACCGCGCCCTGGAACTGGATGAGAGCTGGAACCGAGGCGCGCTCCACGGCTTCATGATCACGCTGGCCATGAGCCGCGCGACGGGGACCGGCGATCCGGTCGAGGAAGCCACCCGACACTTCCAACGGGCGCTCGAGCTGAGCGGTGGGACCCTGGCCGGACCCCACGTCGCCTTCGCCGAATCGGTCTGCGTCCCAACGGAGGACCGGACCCGGTTCGAGGCGAGCCTTCGGACGGCGCTCGCGATCGATCCGGACGCGGACCTTTCGAGTCGCCTGGAAAATCTGATCCATCAACGTCGCGCCCGCTGGCTCCTCGATCGAATCGACGTCCTGTTCCTGCCGTCTCTCCCTTGAGGTCCGAACCCATTCCATCCCATCCCAATCCATTTCCAATCCCGCATCGCATCGCTTCGCGCTCCTTTGAAATGAAATCCCTCAGCCATCCCGCGTCCCGCCGTCGATTCCTCCGTGCAAGCACTCTCGCCGTCGCTTCCGCGCCCGCCGTCGTGCGCGGCGCGGCGGCCCGCGCGGAGTTCAACCTGGCCTTCGCCACGGTCGCTCCGCGCGGCTCGTCCTTCCACCAGACGCTCCAGGACATGATCCAGCAATGGAAGGAAGCGTCCGGCGGTCGGGTGGGAGTCACGGTGTATCCGGGGACCCAGGGGGGCGAGCCGGCCATCGTTCGCCGAATGGGCATCAACCAACTCCAGGGCGCGATGCTGACCGCCGGAGGAATGGCCCAGATCGACCGCTCCCCGACGGCGCTCCAACTCATGCCGATGGTGTTCGACGATTGGTCCGAAGTGGACCACGTGCGCGACGTCATGCGCCCCCGCCTGGAGGAGGCGCTCAACCGCAAAGGGTACGAGGTCCTTTTCTGGGGCGACGCCGGCTGGGTGCGGTGGTTCACCAAGAAGCCCGTTCTCCGGCCCGCCGATGTCCGCACGATGAAGATCTTCGCGGACGCCGGCGACCCGATCGGTCTCGAGATCGTCCGGGAATACTACCAACCCGTCCCGTTGGAGCCCGACAAGATCTTCACCGCCCTGAGCACGGGATTGATCGAAGGCGTGACCCTGCCCGCGTTCCTGGCGAATTTCACCCAGATCGCGACGGTCACGGGCCACATGCTGGACCTGAAGTACGCCCCGCTCACCGGCGCCATGGTCGTCAGCACCCGGGCGTGGAGTCGCATCCCCGAGGACTTGCGGGGGAAACTCCGCGCCATCGCCGACGCGACGGGAGCCCTGGCCCGCAAGAACAGCCGGGCCGAGGACGATGCCGCCATCGAAGTCATGCGATCGAAACAGGGCCTCAAAGTCGCCGAGACCACCCCGGAGATCGTCGCCGAATGGCGGCGGGCGATCAGCGCGGCTTACCCAGCCATCCGGGGTCCTGTCGTCCCGGCGCCGCTCTTCGATGAGGTCCTCGCCCTCGTGAAGGCGTTTCGGGCCAAGGCCGACGCATGAGCGTCGAGTTCCGCCGGCCCGATTCCGCAGGAACCGACGGTTCGCGTGAACCGGCGCGCCCGGCTTTCTTCATCGGTCTGGCCCGGTTCGAGAACGCGCTGCTCGTCACCTTGCTCGCCGGGATGCTGCTCATCCCGGTGCTTCAGATCCTTCGGCGCTGGGGATTGCCCTTCGGGCTTCAGGCATCGGAGTCGTTCCTCAGCCATTTCAACCTTCTCGTGGGCGTGTTCGGCGGCCTCATCGCCGCCCGCGAGAAGAGGCTTCTCTCGCTCTCGTCCCTTCCCGACAAGATTCGCGGAACCTCGCCCCGGCGCGCCGCCGTCGCCTACGCCCACGCCGTCGCGGCCGCGGTCGCCGGAGTCCTCTGCGCCGCCGCCGTCCAACTCGTCCTCGTCGAACGTCAGTCCTCCCGCGAGCTCGCCTACGGGATCCCGATCTGGATCGCCCAGGCCGCGTTGCCCCTCGGATTCGGGTGTCTCGCGCTCCGGCTTCTCTGGCACGCCGGGCCCACCTGGTTCTGGCGCGCCGTCGCCCTGGGGGTCGCCGCGGTCTTTGTCGGCATCGGCCTCAAACCGCCCGTCGCCCCCGCCGCCCTGGTCGTGCCCGCCCTGGTCGCGCTCTTCCTGGGTGCGCTCGCCGGAACGCCCATCTTCGCGCTGCTCGGAGGGGCCGCCGTCATCCTTTTCTGGGGTCGGGAAGACCCGCTGGCGTCCATCCCGCTCGATCACTACGAGCAGGTGGTGAACCCACTCCTTCCCATGGTCCCGCTCTTCACCCTCACCGGGTATTACCTCGCGGAGAGCGGCGCCTCCAAACGCCTCGTCCGGGTGTTCCTCGCCGTCTTTGGCGCGTTCCGAGGTGGTCCCGCGCTCGTGACCGCGCTCGTCTGCGCCTTCTTCACGACCTTCACCGGCGGCTCCGGCGTCACGATCCTCGCGCTCGGCGGACTTCTGTTCCCGGTGCTCACCGCGGCCCGCTACAGCGAACGCGACGCCCTCGGTCTCCTCACCGGCGCCGGCTCCCTGGGAATCCTCCTCCCGCCCTGTCTGCCCCTCATCCTCTACGCCATCATCGCCGACGTCCCGATCCCGTCGATGTTCCTCGGCGGCATCGGACCCGGACTTCTACTCGTCGCGCTGACCGCCCTGTGGGGCGTTCGCGCGGGCCCCCGCCTGAAGCCGACGGAGCGGACCCTCGACTGGAAGGAGATCCGGTCGGCCGCCTGGGAGGCCAAATGGGAACTCCTGCTTCCCGTCGTCGCCTTCTCCGGCCTCTTCTTTTGCCTCCCCGCCGAGGCCGCGGCCCTCACCGCCCTCTACGCCCTCATCATCGAGACGGTCGTTCACCGGGATCTGCACCCGATCCGGGATGTCCCCCGTGTCATGACCGAGTGCGGCCTGCTCGTGGGCGGGGTCCTCCTCATCCTCGGCGTCGCCATGGGCTTCACCAATTTCCTCATCACCGCCCAGGTCCCGGACCGCGGCGTCGAATGGGTCCGGGGATCGATCGAGAACCCCCTCGTTTTTCTCCTCGTCCTCAACGTCTTCCTGATCCTCGTCGGCTGCCTCATGGACATCTTCTCCGCGATCATCGTGGTCGCGCCCCTGATCGTGCCCATCGGTCTCGCCTTCGGCATCGACCCGGTCCATCTCGGCATCATCTTCCTCGCCAATCTGGAGCTCGGCTACCTCACCCCGCCGGTCGGAATGAACCTGTTCCTGTCGTCGTATCGCTTCGGCAAACCGATGCCCGAAGTCACCCGCGCGACGCTCCCCATGCTCGCCGTCCTCGGTGTCGGGGTCCTCCTCATCACCTACGTCCCCGCCCTCACGACCTGGCTGCCCCGCATCAGCCGATGAACCGCCCCCTCCTCATTCTCCTCGCCCTGGCGCCGGTCCTGGCCACACGCGCGGTCGTCGCCGCGGAACCCGCCAACGCCACGCCCGCGGGAGACTCGCCGGAACCCGCCGCCCACTGGGCATTCCAGCCGATCCGCGATCCGGAACCGCCATCCGTGCGACATCCCGACTGGTGCGAGACCAGCATCGATCGATTTATCCTCAGCCGACTCGAATCCCGCGACATCGCCCCAGCGCCACCCGCCGACCGCCGAACCCTCCTGCGTCGCGCCTCCTTCGATCTCACGGGCCTTCCGCCATCGGCCTCCGAGATCGACGCCTTCGTCGCCGACACCGCGCCCGACGCCTGGGCCCGGGTCGTGGACCGCCTGCTCGATTCGCCCCATTACGGCGAGCACTGGGGTCGCCACTGGCTCGACGTGGTCCGCTACGCCGACACCGCCGGCGAAACGGCCGACTACCCGATTCCCGTGGCGTGGCGCTATCGCAACTACGTCATCGACGCGTTCAACTCCGACAAGCCCTACGACGAGTTCCTGCGCGAACAGGTCGCCGGCGACATCCTCGCCCGCCAAGGTCCCCGCGAAGCCTACGCGGAACGCGTCACCGCCACGGGGTTCCTCGCGCTTTCCCGACGGTTCGGTTTCGACTCCGAGAATTACCATCATCTCACCCTCCAGGACACGATCGACACTCTGGGCCAAAGCATCCTCGGTCTCACAATCGGCTGCGCCCGCTGTCACGACCACAAGTACGACCCTGTCCCGATGAGCGAGTACTACGCGCTCTACGGCATCTTCGAGAGCACGCGCTTCGCCTTCCCGGGTTCGGAACAGAAGCAACGGCATCGAGCCCTGGTTCCCCTCATCCCACCCGACGAGTCCGCCCCCCGATGGCGCCGGTACGAACTCCAGGTCGCGACCCTCACCCGCTGGCTGGAGGAGCGGAAACAACCCCCGCCCTCCGCCATCCTGCGTTCGCTCGATGAAATCGACGGCGATTTCGAAATGCAGGCCCCCGCGGCCGGCGGCAGCAAGGGGGTCCTGGTCCCACCCTGGATCCATGAAGGACCGGTCGCCGTCACCCAGGATGCCCAAAGCCCCTTCAAGAACGCGCATCCCCTGGGCAAAGTCGGCGTCCATGTCGCCGCGGGATCCCACAGCTACCGGGTCGGTCAGTCCCTCCACCCGCCACCGACCACCGACTCGCGGCGTCTCCTCCACCTCAACGTCGACTTCCGCATCGGTTCCCCTCCCACCCCAACCGCCCCTTCCGCCGACACCGGCCTTCACCGATTCTGGGTCGGCTCCAGCGAATCCGAACCGGTCGCGGAGGTCCTCATCTCCCCCGCCTCCGTCGCGATCCGACTGGGAGGTTCCACAACCACCCTTCGGTCAAGCATCGGCCGGGAAACCTGGCACAACCTGCAGCTGGTCGTCGACCCGGGCGCCGGCACCGTCGCTGGAAGCGTGGGAGTCCCCGGCGATGTGACCGCCTTTCCCGCGCAATCGATCCCTCAGCCGGTTTCGGATGCCATCGATTTCGTCGGCATCGATTCCCTGAATCCGGCGGGCTCCGTCCTCCCCGCGATCTCGTGGGACAATCTCGCGGTCCAGGCGTCCCCCTTCCCTCCCGTCTCCACCGATCCGCCCGACCTCGATGCGACGACGGACCCCGCCGCTCCCACCGACGCGAACCCGGCCGCCGTGATCGGATCCTGGCGGGAACGCTGGGAAGCGCTCCTGGCGGACGGCCCCTTCGCGATGGCCTACGCGGTGTCCGAAGGCACGCCCCGGAACTCCCGGATCCAGTTGCGGGGCGATCCGGACCGTCCGGGCGCCGAGGTCCCCAGGGGGTTTCTTTCAGCCGTCGGCGGCGGTCCGCTCGACGACCGGATCCGGGGCAGCGGACGCCTGGAACTCGCACGATGGCTGACCCAACCCACGCATCCCCTCACGGCCCGGGTGATGGCGAATCGAATCTGGCAGTTCCATTTCGGCCGGGGGTTGGTGACGACGCCGAACGATTTCGGTACCCGGGGCCAGCGGCCGTCCCATCCGGAACTCCTGGATCACCTCGCGACCCGGTTCATCCGTGGCGGCTGGTCGATCAAGGCGATGCACCGGCTGATCCTCACGAGCGCCGTCTATCGTCAGCAAGCCAGCGGCACCGCGGCGACACCGACCACCGCCGGCGAGGCCGCCACCGACGCATGCCCGATCGGGCGCGAAACGCCGGGATTCGCGGGGACAAAGAGTCGCGGCCTCGCACGACCGGATTCCATTGCGGAAGAGCGATTCCCCACCGACGGGCCCCGTGCCGAGGATTTCTCGCCATTTCCGCGACGGCGTCTCGATGCGGAGGAGATCCGGGACGCCATCCTGCGAGTGAGCGGGACCCTGGATCCATCACCCGGGAGAGGGCATCCCTTCCCCGCGCCGACCGGCTGGGGGTACACCCAGCACGCACCGTATGGCGCCGTGTACGATCACACCCGCCGAACCGTCTACCTGATGACGCAGCGCATCCGACGACATCCGTTCCTCGCGCTCTTTGATGGCGCGGATCCCAACGCGAGCACGCCCGAACGACGGACCAGCACCGTGCCGACCCAGGCGCTGTATTTCTTGAACGACCCGTTCGTCCATGAGAGCGCCGGGAAACTCGCGGACCGGATTCTCACCGGAAGTCCCTCGGAGCCGGCCTGGGTCGACGGAGCGTTCCGCCTGGCCCTGGCTCGGAACCCAACTCCGGATGAGCGGCGGGAAGCCGCCCGCTTCCTCGCCGCCTACCGGGAGGAAACCAGCGGGCTCGGCGTGGAAGCGTCGCGGGCCGCCGCCTTCGCGGCCTTTGCGAGGGTCCTCCTCGGAAGCAACGAATTCATCACCATCGACTGAGCCGCGACCATGAGGAAACACCGCGCCTTCGATCCGTCCCGCCGGGGATTCCTCCGTTCCCTCGTGGGCGGATCCGCGCTCTACCCCGGGCTGGTGGCGCGCCTGCTCGCCGACGAGGAAGCCGGTTCCGGTTCCGGTTCCGGTAACGGTCCAGGTCCGGCGGCGTCGGATCCGCTGGCACCCCGGCCACCGCACTTCGCGCCCAAGGCGCGGCGGGTGATCTTCCTCTACATGAGCGGCGGGGTATCGCACGTCGATTCCTGGGACCCGAAGCCGCGGCTCTTCGCGGACCACGGAAGAACGGTGAGCGTCGACGAATTCCAGGGACGCAAGGGTGACTTCACGATGTTCGCCAAGCGGCCGCAGTGGGATTTCAGGCCGCACGGCCAATGCGGAACCGAGGTGAGTTCGCTCTTTCCGCATCTCGCGGAATGCGTCGACGACCTGTGCGTGATCCGATCGCTGACCTCGGATCACACGAACCATTACGAGGCGACGCTCGGGATCCACACCGGCTCGTTCACCTTCGCGCGACCGAGCCTCGGATCCTGGGTCAGCTACGGACTGGGGACCGTGAACCGGAACCTCCCTTCCTTCGTCGTCATCGCGCCGAAGACACCCTACGCCGGCGGCCAGGTCTGGGCGTCTGATTTTCTGCCGGGCAGCCACCAGGGCACCCTGGTGGTGCCGGGAACCGAACCGGTCGCGAACCTTCGTCGCCGCGTGCCGGAGGGAAGCCTCCAGGAATTGGAACTCGCCGCGATGGCGCGGATGAACCGCGATCACCTCGCCTCCCGGGCGGGCGACCCGATGCTGAGCGCGCGGATGCGTTCGTTCGAGACGGCGTTTGGCATGCAGATGGAGCTTCCGGACGTCTTCGATCTCTCACGCGAATCGGACTCCACCCTCGCGTTGTACGGGCTGGAACGCGGCAGCACGCAGGGATTCGCATGGCAATGCCTCGTCGCGCGCCGACTCGCGGAACGCGGCGTGCGCTTCGTCGAACTCATCGACGTGGGATCCTCCGACAACTGGGACGCCCACGGCGACATGCTCACCCACACGCCCCTCGCGAGGAACGTGGATCAGGCGGTCGCCGGGCTCCTGCGCGACCTGAAACAACGCGGGATGCTCGAGGACACGCTGGTCGTCTGGACCACCGAGTTCGGGCGCACCCCCTTCAACGCCGCCGCCGACGCCAAGGGCCGGGAACACCACCACTGGGTCTTCTCCTCATGGCTCGCCGGCGCCGGAGTCCGGCCGGGAACCGTCCACGGCGAATCCGACGACCACGGCATCCGCGTCGCGAGGAACGGCGTTCACGTGCACGACTTCCACGCGACCGTCCTGCATCTGATGGGGCTCGACCACGAACGCCTCACCTACCGCCACACCGGTCGCGACTTCCGCCTCACCGACGTCGCGGGCGAAATCGTCCGGGGCATCCTCGCCTGATCCTCGGACCGGTCGTCCGGAAAACGGCCGTTTCAACCACGGAAGAACCGGAACTCACGGAAGGGAAAGGTCTGGAGCGGTGGCGCGTACCCTTCGCAAAGTGAGCCGGGCTCCCTTGGCCACCCTCTCCTATTCGGTGTCTTCCGCTGATTTCGTGGTTGTTGCCGAGGTTTTTGGGGTCAGACGGCCGAAGAATCGCCGCAACAGCCGGGAACCCATCCCAACGCCAGGAGGCACGGGACATTGACCCACACGGCGGCCAGCACATCGTCCGCGACGACCCCCCAACCCGACGGCAACGCCTGGACCTGCTTCACGGGCCAGGGCTTCGCGATGTCGAAGAACCGGAAACCGACGAACAGCACGACCCCCAGCCACCAGGGATGACCCGCCACGAATCCGGACGGCCCTTCGAAGCCCGATCCCAAAGCCTGGGCGGTCAGCAACGTTCCGAAACAGAGCGGCACCGCCACGATCTCGTCGAGAACGATCGAGCCCGGATCGTGCTCGCCCAGGAGGCGCTCGGCCCTTCCGCAGATCCAGACGGCCAGGCCGACGCCCGCGCAGGCGCCCAACCAGAACACGACGGCGTTTCCCGGCCACATCAGCAACCACGTCCACGCGAAGCCCACGAGCGTGCCCGCGGTTCCGGGCCCCTTCGGAATCCAGCCGCTTCCGAACCCCTGCGCGACGAAAACGATCCCACGGTTCAACACGCCGCGTTGGGTCCCGTCGAAGTCCCCGCCTTTCATACCCGACGCCCTCACATGTCGCGCAGGTAAAGCTCCCGGTTGCGCCAGAGGTAGACCGTGCCCGACACCAGCGTGAGGAGGACGGCGGCCCACTTCGATGCCTCCGTCACCGCCGCGAACCACGGCGCGCCCGCCACCATGGACACCTCGAGCACGCTCCGCGCCGCCGAACCCCAGGTCGGATACGCCAGCGACACCAGGATGCACAGGATGCAGACGATCTGGGTGATGGTCTTGTGCTTCCCGAACCTTTCCGCCGCGAGCACCAGGTTTTTCGAGGCCGCCAGCAGCCGAAGCCCCGTGATCGCGAGTTCCCGACCGACGATGATCACAACCATCCAGGCGGGCATCCGATCCAGTTCGACGAACGCGATGAACGCGGATCCCGTGAGGATCTTGTCGGCCAACGGATCCATCAGGATCCCGAAGTTCGTGATCAACCCGTGCTTCCGCGCCAGCGTGCCGTCGAAGTAATCCGTGAGGCTCGCCGCGGCGAACAGGAGCAGTGCCAGCGTCTCGTGAAAAGGGAACGGAACAAGCAGCGCGACCAGGAACAATCCCGTGAGACCAAATCGGGAAACGGTCAGCTGGTTCGGCAGATTCATGCGGGCTCCCCGGTTGTCCGGGTTTTCCACCAGTGATGCAAGACCCGCGCCATCCCGGAAATCGCCTTGAGGCCATCGACCGTCGCGCCAACCATGCGCCAGACACCCGCCCACCCACGCATCCATCCATCCATCCATCCATCAGCGAGCCCCAGGTCCGCGAACCCATGAAACCAAGGCACCCCTTCTTTCTCGCCCTGTTCCTTCTCCAGGCGATCGCCACTCATTCCGCGGAATCCCTGCCCTCCCTGGTCCGCCTTCTGGGGACCTCCACCGATCCCTCGTTCCAGGTCGACGTCCTTCGTGGACTGCGCGACGCCACCCAGGGCCGGACCCGCCTTCCCATGCCGGACGGCTGGGAATCCGTCGAAGCGAAGCTCGTCGCCAGCGACCACGCCGAAGTCCGCGCGCTCGCCACGTCCCTCGGCCTGACCTTCGGCTCGCCTTCTGCCCTCGCGACACTCCGATCCACTCTCCGCGATCCCGCCGCCCCCACCGCCCAGCGACAAGAAGCGCTCCGAGCGCTCCTGGGCGTCCGGGACGCCACGCTGCCCGCCACGCTCCAGGCCCTCCTCGCGGACCCCGCCCTCCGCGGGGCCGCGGCCCGGGCGCTCGCCGCGTTCGACGATCCCGGCACCGGCCCGGCCCTGCTGGCGGCGTACACGTCCCTCGCCGGCAGTGAACGCCGCGATGCCCTGGCCACGCTCGCCTCCCGACCCGTCTACGCCAGAGCCCTGCTGACCGCGATCGCGGACGGCGCGATCCCGCCCACGGACCTCACCGCCGAACTCGTCCGCCAGCTCCGCAACCTAAAGGACGACCCGGTCAACCACGCCCTGACCCAGGTCTATGGCACGATCCGTGACGTGCCCGCCGACAAGCAGGCTGAGATCGATCGCTACAAACGGATCTATCGGGCCGGCGGTTCCACCCCGGGTGACGCCATCCGGGGCCGCACCGTGTACGCTCGGATCTGCCAGCAGTGCCACGCCCTCTTCGACGTTGGCGGCCAGGTCGGCCCCGACCTCACCGGCGCCAATCGCGGCGACCTCGACTACCTCCTTCAGAACATCATCGATCCCAACGCCGTCATCCCGAACGAATACCGGGCGTCCACCCTGGAAATGAAGGACGGCCGGGTCGTCACCGGCATCGTCAAACAGCAGGACGCCCTGTCCATCGTCGTCGCCACGGCCACCGAAACCGTCCGACTTCCGCGCGCCGACGTGGTCGAGATCATCCCCAGCGGGCTTTCCATGATGCCCGAGGGCCTGGTGGCGCCGCTCGCCGACCAGGAATTCCGCGACCTGATCTACTACCTCAGCCGTTCCGCGCAGAACCCGATGCTCGCCACACCCGACACCGCGAACCTCTTCTTCAACGGGGCCGACCTCTCCCTTTGGCAAGGCGACGAAACCACCTGGAGCGCCACCCAGGGCGAAATCGTCGCCCGAACCGCGACGGTCGCCCCGGCGAACCGGACCCTCCGCAGCGATCTCGTGGCCGGCGATTTTCAGCTGACCCTTCGATTTCGAATCGAGAATGCCGGTTCCGCCGGCGGCATCGTCTTCCGCGCGGAACCCACGCCCGAGGGCGGGCTTCGCGGCTATCGGATCGGGATCACGCCGGACGCGTGGGCGGCGCTGTCGGAGGACGGCGGCCGGGGAGTCCTCCGGCAAGGCCAGCCCGCGGACGCGCCCGGTCCGGATTCCTGGAACACCCTGGAACTGACCGCCTCGGGAAGCCGCATCCGGGCGACGCTCAACGGCCGGCCCGTCCTCGACATGGACGATCCCCGGGGACCCCGACAGGGTCTCATCGCACTCCAGCTTCCCGCGCCGGGACCGGTCCACGCCCGGTTCACCGCGATCCGCCTCGAAGCCAGCCCCGGACCGGCCGGATCCACGGTCCCCGCCCGGTGACCCATTGACGGTGGAGCGTCGCGTGGTTTGACACCCGCGCGGGGCTCCGGGAAAGTCGCCGTCTCGAATGGCCAAACCGGCTCTAGGACGCGGACTGTCGGCACTGCTCGGGGGCAAAGCACCCGGGCCCGCGGTCCCGTCGCCGGGACCAGGATCCGGCAAGGCGCCTTCCGACAGTTCGCAAACCACGCCTGCGGGATCCGAATCCGCATCGGAATCTTCCCAACTTGCGGGACCGTCCTCGTTGCCAGGCGAGGCCGGCAAGGACGCTCGGCCCGGTTCAGGAGTCGAACCTCTGGCGGCGCGGGACGGAGGCACGTCGGGACCCGGCGTCGCTCGGATCGCCGTGGACCGGATCAAGCCGTCGTCGCTTCAGCCGCGCCGGGAGTTTCCGGCCGAAACCCTCGGGGAACTGGCGGATTCCATCCGGGAACAAGGCATTCTCCAACCGCTCGTGGTCCGTCGTCAGGGCGATTTCTTCGAACTGATCGCCGGGGAACGGCGATGGCGCGCCGCCCAGCTCGTGGGGCTGTCCGAAGTGCCGGTGGTCCTTCGGGACGCGGATGATTCCACGGCGCTCGAGCTGATGCTCGTGGAGAATCTCCAGCGGGAGGGGCTCAATCCCATGGATGAAGCCCAGGGCTACGCCGAGCTCATCGAACGTTTCCACCTGAAACAGGAGTCCGTCGCGACCAAGGTAGGAAGGAGCCGGGCCGCGGTGGCGAACGCCCTGCGCCTCCTGAAACTGCCGGCCCCCGTCCAGGAGGGGCTGCGCCACGGCCGGGTTTCGACCGGCCACGCCAAGGTGATCCTCGGATTGCCGACCCCGGACCTGCAGGAGTGGGTCGCGAAAAAGGTCTCCGACGAATCCCTGAGCGTTCGCCAGACCGAGGAGTGGGTCTCCCGGCTGGGCTCGGAAACGCCGACCACGCCGGGTGCCGGCAAACCCGTGGGCCGAGGATCGGAGCCGGTCACCGTCCGGGATCCCCACATCGCATCCCTCGAGGACCGCCTCCGCCAGCGCCTGGGCACCAAGGTCGCCCTCCGCTACCGCCAGGGCCGCGGCCAGATCGATATCCGTTTCTTCTCCGACGAGGAACTCGAGCGTGTGCTGGAGATCCTCGGAGTCGGACCCGAATGAACCCCGTTTTGATGATGAACACGCCTGAGTTTCGCAATGAATGTGCCCTCGCCCTCGAAGGCGCCGCCGGACGGGTCCCCGGACTCACGGCGTTCGTCGGCCTGGACGGTTTCGTCGACCAGATCATCGCCGTGGTGGACGAACGACGGGACGCCCGGGAGTACTCGCGGATTCCGACGATCGCATCCCTCGCCGCGCGGATCGGCGCGGCGGCCGGCCGCAGCACGAACGTCGAGTTGGTGACCACCCTCACCAAGCTCGGGGGCAACGGTCCGATCATGGCCAACGCGCTGGCGGCGTTCGGCGTGAAGGTCACGTACCTCGGGGCGCTCGGGTACCCGACCCTGGACCCGGTCTTCGACGAGTTCGCGAAGAGCGCGGAGGTCCACAGCATCGCGGACCCGGGCCGCACGGACGCGTTGGAATTCGAGGACGGGAAGCTTCTCTTCGGGAAGATGTTCCCGCTGGCGGAAGTCACGTGGGAGAACATCGAGAAAAGCGGCAAGCGGGCGCTGGTCGAAAAACACATGGCGCAGTCGTCGTTGGTCGGGTTCGTGAACTGGACGATGCTCCCGTTCATGAGCGACATCTGGGAGGCGATGCAGCGCGAGGTCTGCCCCAAATTGAACGGACAAGGCGCCCGCCGGAAGATGTTCTTCGACCTCGCCGATCCGGAGAAACGACCGATTCACGAACGCGAACGCGCCCTGAAGTTGATCACTTCGTTCCAGACGCACTTCGACTGCATCCTCGGACTCAATGAGAAGGAGGCCTTCGAGATCGGCGAAGTGCTGGGCCTCGGGGGGTATGACCACGGACGCGCGGGACTCCAGGCCTTGACCGGCGCGATCCGGAAGCACGTTCCCATCGACACCCTCGTCGTCCACCCCACCCGCTACGCCCTGGCGTGCAGCGGGGAGGCCGTGGACGTCGTCGACGGTCCGTTCGTCGCCAAGCCGCTGATCACGACGGGGGCCGGGGACCACTTCAACTCCGGCTTCGTTCTCGGCAAGCTCCTGGGCCTTTCCAATCCCCAGGCGCTCCTGTGTGGGGTGAGCACCAGCGGATACTATGTGCGGACCGGTCGGAGCCCCTCGGTCGCGGATCTCCTCGGGATGATGCGCGATTGGCCGAAATCCTGACGCCGGTCCTCCGGCCCTCCGCCGACGCATGATCCTACCGATCGTTCGCTACGGGCATCCGGCGCTGCGTCGCAAGGGCGTGGCGGTGGAGGCGGTCAACGCGGAGATCCGCCAGTTGATCGCCGACATGTTCGAGACGATGTACGACGCCCATGGCATCGGGCTGGCGGCGCAGCAGGTCGGCAAAGCCCTCCAATTGGCGGTGGTCGACATCCGCGGAATTACCGACCGGCCCTCGACCCTTACGCGCGACGGCCAGCCGGTCGACCCCGAGACCGCGATGCCGTTGGTGCTGATCAACCCCCAGATCCAGGCGGTGGGGGATCCCGTGACCGGTCCGGAAGGGTGCCTGAGCTTCCCCGAGATCTACGCCGACATCACGCGCCCCGAATCGATTGAGGTCAGGGCTTCGGGCGCGGACGGACGACCCTACCAGTTCCAATGCGGCGGCCTGCTCGCCAAAGCCATCCAGCACGAGGTCGATCATTTGAACGGCATCCTGTTCAAGGACCGCATGTCCAAGACCGCGCTGGAAACGCTGAAGGACGAGTTGGACGACCTGATGGCTGAAACCAAGCGCGGCCTCAAGTGAGCTTCGAATCCGCCGTTTCAATCCGGACGGCAACGAACACCCGGAAGGGGATCCGACCGGAACGCCGGTGGGTTTGCGCCCAAGTGGGTTCCTCGACATTTCCGGTGGGTCATCGGCCATCGGCGCAGCCGATTCACGCCTGGGGCTTGGGTCGCTCCTAGCGGAGCTTAAGATCCTCAACATTCCGCACGCCTATAGACAGGTCGGCCCGCCGGGCCTTGGGAGGCGCACGGTTCCCTTGAAAGGGTCTGCCCGTGGGGAATCCTGGCTGAAGCCCCGTCAGGGGCGACCCGTCTATAGCCGGCCGATACCCAAGTTTCCCCCAAGCTCCGTAGGAGCGGCCCGTTCCGACGGCGCCTCACTGATTCCCGGCGATCTCAGCCCATCCACCGGAATCATCGAGGAACCCCGAAGTGTGACCCGCGCTCCTTTCGCGGCCCACTCGGATTCCACGCGTTCCCTGGGTGTCGCCTCCGCTTCTCCGCTTGTATGGAGAGCGCAACGCGTTCGGCCGAGGTCAGGCCACCGGCTTGTACCCGAGAAGTCGTCGTTCCTTGATCCTCCGGGTGACCTGTTCGGGAACCATGGCCTCCCAGGAAGAGTCGCCGGCGCGGATCCGCTCGAGCGCGTCCCGGGAAAACATCGGCAGGTAGGCCGGGTTGTATTCGCGCAGTCCCTGGATGTAGTGATTCTCCGTGAGGTACTCGTAGAGGTGCCTGAGGTGGGGTTCGACCCGCAGATTCCGCGCCGTGATGATCGAGCCGGTCGCCGGATCCAGGAACGGATAGACGTACAGCTTGAGTTCGTTTTTGAAGAGGCGGCCGAACGACTCGAGGATCCCGCCCTCGAGATCCGCGTAGTATTTTTCGTCGAAGATCTCCCGCAGGCTGGGAACCCCCATGGCGATGCCGATCTTCTTTTTCGTGTACCGGAACAGGTAGGCCGCCAGGCGGTGGTACTCGCCGTAGTTCGAGATGAGCACCGTCTTTCCGACCGTTCCCAGCAGGTCCACCCGATCAAGGAAATCCTGCGGATCGATCGTCCCTTCGTCCACGAGATGGTGGAGCGTCATCTCCATCAGCACGAGCAGGTCCTCGCCCTGGACACCGGGCTCCTGGACGAACTGCGCCCGGGCGCACTGGAGCATGTCGAGGGTTGCGTTCGTCAGCGGTCGGAACGTTCCGCGCTCGACCAGGATGTTCTTTTTGTAGAGCACCTCCGACGCTTGGACGACCTCTCCGTCCGCGGTGAACATCGCCGCGTTGGTGAGTCCGAACTGCACCAGTTTCAGGCTGACGAGGCGGTTGTCGCAGTTCGGAAACGCGGGCCCCTGGAACCGCGCCATGTCGACCTCCACGCGCGCCGGACCCAGATCGTCGGCCAGGGAACGGAGGAACTCGTCGAGGTTCGGGTAGAGATTCATCGCCGCGTACACGAGGTTCACCCCCATGATGCCGACGGCTTCCTGCTGCTGGAGGTTTTCGCGGTCCAACATCCGCACATGGATGATCACCTCGGAGGCTTCGGCGCCTGGTTCGTGCTGGAAACGCACCCCCATCCAGCCGTGGCATTCGTCCCGCCTCTGATAACTCTGGGCCGCCACGGTGTCCGCGAACACGAAGAACCGTGTGGTGCCTCCCCGCTGGGAGGCCAGCCGCTGGACAAGCAATCGGTATTCGTGGTCGAGCATCTGCGCGAGACGCGTCCGACTCACATAGCGATCGCTCGGACCGTAGATGGCGTCGCTCACGGTCATGTCGTAGGCCGACATGGTCTTGGCGATCGTGCCGGAAGCACCGCCGACCCGGAAAAACCAGCGCGCCACCTCCTGCCCGGCCCCGATTTCGGCAAAGGCGCCGTACTTCGTCGGGTCGAGGTTGATCTGAAGCGCCTTCTGCTGAGTCCCCAGACTCCCGCCGGTTCCGGGTTCGGGAAGGCAGACAAACTTCTCCTTGGACATCGCCACGCCCGGGACGATGGAGTGCGCGGGTCGACGCCGCAAGCGGACCCTTGAACTCAAGCGCAATGGAGCCGTCACCCGCCGGTCGCCAAGTCGTTCGCGTTCGCTTTCGTGCTTACGCTTGCACTCGCGCCCGCACCCGCACCCGCACCCACACCTGCGCCGGCGATGACGGTTGCCACAACGGCGGCGCGGTCGGTCACGGTCACCGAAGATGAAGGGGGGTGATCTTCACGTTCCGGAAGGCGACGGGACCATGGTCGCCCTGGGCCATCAGCGGGCCGCCGGGCTGCTCATCCTGGTAGTACGCCGAACGCGTCGGACCGCTGACCTCGACGTTCTCGTGGATCAGGACGCCGTTCAGGGAGATTTTCTTGAACCGCGCGTTCTCGACCTTGACGCCCGCCTTGTCGAAGCGCGGCGCGCGGAAGACGACATCGACACGCTGCCATTCACCCGGCGGCTTGCTGGCATTGACCCTGGGCGCGGCGCCTTCGAAACCGCGGTCGCCCTCCCATCGCTGATAGATTCCGCCGTTGTCCGAGAACTTCGGATCGGTCACCCCGTGGCTGTCGAAAATCTGCACCTCGTAGCGGCCCATGAAATAAACCCCGGAATTGGAACCCTTGGTGACCATGTACTCGTACTGGACGCTCAGGTCGCCGTACTCCGCCGTGGTGAGGATGTTCACCGTCCCGCCCGACTCGCCATTCACGACGACGCCGGTGCCGTCGACGATCTCGAACTTCGTCGGATCCCCCGCCTTCAATCGGACATCCCCCGCCGCCCGCCAATCCCCGTGGGGGGGCCGGATGTTGGAGAGGTCTCCCTTGGCGAGGATCGCCTGGGTGCATTCGGCGCAGCCGGCGAGGACAACGGCGAGGCCGACCAGGAATCCGGTTCGGACCAGTGAAAGGAATCGCGGCGATCGCCGTTGGGACTGTTGGGATGGCATCGGAATCGGCATCGACATGGGT
>JBFWOK010000023.1:0-53022 GCA_050250555.1 Limisphaerales bacterium | reverse complement strand
GTGAGGGGGATCATATGTCCCATGTGTCCCATAGGTCCCATGGGCCTGATGAGACCTATGGGACACATGGGACACATGGGACATAGGACACCCCGGGCCCTGTCAGCCCTCCTTCACATAAGTCGGTCGACTCGGGGGGCGGGGGTTTCTAGGCTGGCGGGGATATGCAGTTGAAGTCGCTGGTGATTGCCGGTCGCGAATTCGGTTCCCGTCTCATCCTGGGGACGGGGAAGTTCTCGTCGCCGGAAGCGATGCGAAGCGCGATGGCGGCGAGCGGGTGCGAGATGGTGACGGTGGCTTTGAGGCGTGCGGATCTTTCGGGGGAGCGGGATCCCTTCGCGAACATCCTGGAGCATGTGGATTCGAGCCGGTACCTGTTGTTGCCGAACACCAGCGGGGCGATGAACGCCGACGAGGCGGTTCGATTGGCGCGATTGGCGCGTGCGGCGGGGCTGCCGTCCTGGATCAAACTCGAGATTCATCCCGACCCGAGATATCTGCTGCCGGATCCGGTCGAGACCCTGAAGGCGGCGGAGATCCTGGTGAAAGAGGGGTTCGTGGTCCTGCCCTACATCAACGCCGATCCCGTGCTCGCCCTGCGTTTGCAGGAGGTGGGGACGGCGACCGTGATGCCGCTGGGGTCCCCGATCGGTTCGAACCGGGGGATCCAGACGCGCGACCAGATCCGGATCATCGTGGATCAGGCGAGGGTGCCGGTGGTGGTGGACGCGGGCATCGGCGCGCCCAGCCACGCGGCGGAGGCCATGGAACTGGGCGCGGACGCGGTGCTGGTGAACACGGCGATCGCGGTGGCCTCGGATCCGGATCGCATGGCGCGCGCTTTCGCACAAGCGGTGGAGGCGGGGAGGGCGGCTTTTGAGATCGGATTGGCCGAGGCCCAGACCGGAGCGAGCGCGACGAGTCCCCTGACGGGATTCCTCGGCTGACCGCGGCGACGGCGTCTTTCATCCGACGGGGAATCCATGAGGCGAACCGACATAATGCTGGCGCGAATGCGGGCCCTTCTGCGGACGGCGCGGGAGCGGCGGATCCTGGTGGTGGGGGATGTGATGCTGGACCAGTTTGTCTGGGGCGGTGTTCGGAGGATCTCGCCCGAGGCGCCGGTGCCGGTGGTTGAGTTTCAGAGTGAGAGCTTCATGGCGGGTGGGGCGGCGAATGTGGCGAGGAACCTGACGGCGCTTGGGGCGTCGGCGAGGCTGTTCGGCGTGGTGGGTTCGGATGCGTCGGCGAAACAGTTGGCGGGAATCCTGAACGCCGACGGTGTCGACTGCGGTGGGCTGCTGGCGTTGAAGGATCGTTCCACGGCGATCAAGACCCGGGTGATCGCGCATCATCAGCACGTCGTTCGGATCGATCGCGAGACGCGGGGGCCGATGCCGGGCGGGGAGGCGGCGCGGTTGCTGTCCTCGGTTCGGAAGGCGCTGCCTGGGGCGGACGCGGTGGTGATCGGCGACTACGCGAAGGGTGTGGTCACGCAGGAACTGGTGGATGCCCTGAGGGCGGATTGTCGGAGGGAGGGCGTGTGGTTGAGTGTGGATCCGAAGCCGGCGAATCGTCTGGTCTTGAGCGGTCTATCGCTCGTCACGCCGAACCGGAAGGAAGCCTTCGAACTCGTGGGTCGGGAGGACACGCAACACGAGGAGAACCCGTTGAAGGACCGTCCGCTTCTCGAGGTGGCTGGGGAACTGCTGGGGACGCTGGGGCCGGCGCTGCTCCTGATCACGCTGGGTGTCCAGGGCATGCTTTTGTGCCGGAGGGGCGAACGTCCGATCCACATTCCGACGGCGGCCCAGGAGGTGTTCGATGTGTCCGGCGCGGGCGACACGGTGATCGCCTCGTTCACCCTGGCGATCGCGGCGGGCGCGTCGCCTTTCGAGGCGGCGGTGTTCTCAAACCACGCGGCCGGCGTGGTGGTGGGGAAGATGGGAACCGCGACGGTGACCCCCGCCGAGTTGGTGGCCAGCTTCTCGGACTAGCGGCGCTTGGGGTCGAGGTTCAATTTCATTTCCTCGTCGGTGACGGTCGAGGGCGCGCCTTCGGCCGGAACGTCGACCTTGGCGATCCAGAGGAGCGCGTTCAGGACGAGTTTGCGAAAGTTGTCATTGGCCCAATTGCGGTGGAAGTGGGCGCCCGTGAAACCGAATCCGCGGCCGCCGTCGGGGCGTTCGATGCACCACATGACGTGCTGCGGTTCGCCGCGTTCGATCGCGGCGCGGACGTGGGGATTGCCGCTATGGGGGCCGTCGGGGCGGTTCAGGGTACTCTTGGGCGGGAGGGCGCTGAGGATGGGGGTGACATTCCTCATGCCGTCGGGGAATCGCATGTGGTAGTACCATTCGTCGCGCGCCTGGAACGGTTTCACACCGCGGGTGATGGGATGGGTGGGAAAGGACGAGAATTCGGCGTCCCAATGGGGATTCACGCTCCAGAACGTTTCGAAATACCCGCCGGTCCATTTGAGCCAGGCATCCCCCGGGTCGCCCTTGGGAACTTCGACTCCGTAGTGGCACGTGCCGAGGCCCACGCCTCGGGCCATGAGTTCGCCAAGTTTGGCAAGGCGCTCGGGTTGGATGGCGGGGTGACCGTTGCCGCCGTCGGAGTAGATAAAGACCGCGGCGGCGCCATCGAACGCCTTCTCGTCCGCCGGCCAGCCGCGTCGATGGACTTCCGCCCGGACGCCGGGCTGCTGATTGAGCTTGGCTGCGAGCAGTTCGCACCCGGCGTTGTGCTCATGTTCCCCTGGGCCGTGGCTTGGGTTGCCGGCGATCAGGAGAATCCTGGCTTCGTTTGCGGCGGAGGCGCCGGGACCGAGGCACGCGGCAAGGAGGAGGACGGCCAGAAGGCGGGAATTCATGGGCGGCACCATGCCGGGATCCGGGGATGGTCGCAACTCCGCCCGATTGGCATCCCCCGGGAAATTCCCGGCTGGAAATGCTTCAGGCCAGGAGCCGGCGGCCGTATTCGCGAAGCCAGCGTTCGGCGTCGCGCCAGGACGGGTAGAACTCCTCGACGACCGCCCAGAAACGTCGCGAGTGATTCATCTGACGGAGGTGGGCGAGTTCGTGGGCGATAAGGTAATCCCTGACAAAATACGGGACCTGAACAAGGCGCCAGTTGAGGGAGATCGTTCCCCGGCGGGAGCAGGAGCCCCATCGGGTTCGCTGATCCCGGACCTGGACCCGGTCGACCTTTACGGCGTGGAGGTCGGCCGCTCCGAGGACGAGGGGGGGCAGTTCGGTCGCGGCGAGGGACCGCAGGTGCCGCTCCACCGCGGGGCGCCAATCCTTGTCGGGGGGTGGGAGGGGAAAGATGAATTCCCCGATTCGCGCGTGGTCGGCGAGGGCGACGACCGGGTGGCGGTCGCCGCGGAACCAGACTGGCGTGCCGGGGCCCCATCGTGCTTGTCCGGCGCGCACCTGGGCCACGCGTTCGAGTTGGTCGCGGATCCAGGCCTCCTTCTCGATCGCGAAGCGCTGGGCCAGGGCTTCGGTTCCGCCACGCGGGATCGTGACATGGACGGTGCCGTCGCGGGCGACGCGCAGGATGTAGCGGCGGGCGCGGGCGTTTTTTTTGAAGACGAGCGGGATGGCCGGGGGCAGTCCGGGGGTTGGCGTCGTGGGTTCGGCGGTCGACGACTTTGGAACGGGCTCGGTTGGGGGTGGGGACCGGTCGGGTGGGAGGATTCCGGCAGGGGGCGGTTGGGCGCCCGGCGGGCGGGGAGGGACCGGTGAGGGTGTTTTGAGGTGGAGATGGATGGGTGACGCCCGATGCGTGGGGTGTTCGCTGAGCCAGAGCTCGAGTTGCTGGAGCCAACGGTGCGGCACGGCGCGAGATTGGGTTGCGATTGCGGTATTTGCGAGATCCGAGTGGTTGTCGACGGTCCGGCGTGGGGTTCTCCACTGCCCTTCGAGGGGGTGGCGGGGCGGCTGGAACGGCATTGCGGCGGGAGGGCTGGAGGGTAGGGTGCCGGCCTGTGATGACTGACGAGCCGGCGGGCGGGGTGAAACTTGGGCGATTGAAAGCGTTGGGGCAGCTGTTGAACCCGATGGTGCACGTGGGCAAGGGAGGGTTGTCGGAGTCCCTGATCGCGACGGTCGACCGCGCGTTGGGCGATCACGAACTGATCAAGGTGAAATTCGACGCCTTGAAGGAACAGAAGAAGGTCCTCGCCCCGGAACTGGCGGAACGGACCGGAAGCCGGCTCGTGCAGCGGGTGGGGAACGTGGCGGTCCTTTACCGGGAACATCCGGATCCCGAACGGCGGAAGATTCGGTAGGCTCCCGTTTCCGACTCCGGCTCTCCGGCTCTCCGGACCGGGATCAGGATCAGGACGTGGCGCGGACGGTGTATCCGCCGGATTTTTCGTCGTGGACCAGTTTCAGGAGACCGCGGTGTTGGGCTTCGTGGAGCAGGTCATTGAAGGAGCGGAAGCCGTAGGCGCGTTCATTGAAGCCGGGGTTTCGTCTTTTGAGGGCTTGTTTGATCATGGATGCCCAGATGTGTTCGTCCTCTTCGCGTTCCTCGGACAGGGCGTCGAGGGTTTCGGCGACCATGACCAGGGCCTTTTCGAGGGACGGACCGGCGTGGGGATCCGCGGCGGGGCTGGAACCTCCGGAGACAGCCGGGGTGGGGGAGGCTGGAGCCGGGTGATGGGAGCTTCCCTGGGCGGCGGTGGGGGCGGGGGTGGCTTGGGCCGCTGCTGAGGCTGCTGCTGCGGCGGCGGCGGCGCGGGTCGTCGGCGCGGGCCGGGCGCGAGCGGGTTCCTTGGCGCGGACGGGGCGCACGGTGCGGACGAGGTCGTCGTAGTAGAGAAACTCGTCGCAATTCTTGATGAACAGGTCGGATGTGGAGTTTTTGACACCGACGCCCACGACCTTCTTGGCGTTTTCGCGGAGCTTGCTGACGAGCGGCGAGAAGTCGGAATCGCCGCTGACGATGACGAAGGTGTCGACGTGTCCCTTCGTGTAGCAGAGGTCGAGGGCGTCGACGACCATCCGGATGTCGGCGGAGTTCTTGCCGGATTGGCGGATGTGGGGAATTTCGATGAGTTCGAAGGCGGCCTGGTGGAGGTCGCGTTTGAACTCCTTGAACCGGTCGAAGTCGCAGTACGCCTTTTTGACGACGATGTGCCCCTTGAGGAGGAGGCGTTCCAGGATCTTCTGGATATCGAAGCGTGGGAAGTGGGCGTCCCGGGCTCCGAGAGCGACGTTCTCGAGGTCGAGGAAGACCGCCATGGTGGTGTTGGAATCGTGGGCGCTCATGGGTAGCATCAACGAGTTGCGACTCGCGCGTTGGATCCATGAACGGCGGACGATTCCACCACGAAGACACGAAGATCACGAAGAAAACGGGTGGATTGGATACCTTCTCTTCGCTCGGTCTTCGTGTCCTTCGTGCGCTTCGTGGTTAATTGCCGGTTCATGGAGAGGTGAGGCTGGAGTTGGGGGGTGGGAGCCGGGTTGGCTTACGGGACAGGTTGGGTCGGAGGGTTCGTCGTCGAAAAGCCAAAAGGAGCGGAGGCGAATGACGGCCGCCAGGAAGTTGCCAACGGGCGCGGGGCTCCGACAGAATACGCGTCTCATGTCGGCGCCGTTCTACATCACGACCGCGATTGACTACCTCAACGGGCAGCCCCATTTGGGCCATGCCTACGAGAAGGTGGTGACGGATGTCATCGCGCGCAGCCGTCGGAGCCTGGGGGAACGGGCCTTTTTCCTGACGGGCCTGGACGAGCACGGGCAGAAGGTGCAGCAGGCGGCGTTGGCGGAAGGGAAGACGCCGCGGGCCTACTGTGACGAACTGGCGGAAGTGTGGAAGGGGCTCACGACCGTCCTGAACCTCAGCCACGACGATTTCATTCGAACGACCGAACCCCGGCACGCGCGGGTGGTTCAAGCGATCCTTGCGAAGCTCCACGCCCAGGGCGAATTCCGGGTGGGAACGTATGAAGGCTGGTATTCGCCCAAGGAGGAGACGTTCCTGACGGACAAGGATCGACTGCCGGACGGGACGTTTCCGGCCGTCTATGGCGAGGTGATCCGGCTCGTGGAGAAGAACTACTTCTTCCCGCTGAAGCCGTACCAGGACTGGCTGATCGGGCACATCGAATCGAATCCGGACTTCATCCGGCCGGAAGGGCGGCGGAACGAGGTCCTGGGGTTCCTGCGGAGCGAGGCGCTCGAAGACCTGTGCATTTCCCGGCCCAAGGCGCGGCTGGCTTGGGGGATTCCGCTCCCGTTCGACGAGGAGTACGTGACGTACGTGTGGTTTGATGCCCTGACCAACTACGTGACCGTGCCGGCGTCCATGGGGGATCCGGGACTGGCTGGGCCGTTGGGCATGCCGGTGCGCGAGGATGCGCCCTCGCTCTGGCCGGCGGTCCATGTGATCGGGAAGGACATCCTGAAATTCCACGCGGTGTTCTGGCCGATCATGCTGAAGGCCGCGGGTCTGCCGCCGCCGCGCCAGGTGGTGGCGCACGGATGGTGGCAGAAGGACGGGCAGAAGCTGAGCAAGACGACGGGGAACGTGGTGGATCCGATCGCGGTGGTGGGCGAGTGGGGTGTCGATGCGTTCCGATACTACGTGACGAGGGAACTCGATCTGGGCCCTGACGGGAACTGGACGGACGCGGGATTCGCGGCGCGCTACCAGGCTGAACTCGCGAACGGCCTCGGGAACCTGGTGAACCGTTCGCTGAAGATGCTGAAGAGCTACCGGGGCGGCAAAGTTCCGGCGCGGTCGGACGCGCTGGCCGCGGATGCGGCGCGGACGACGGCGGCGGCGCGGGCGGCCTATCTCGCGTTCGAGTTGCAGGGCGCGTTGGTTGCTATCTGGGACCTCGTGAATCGGGCGAACAAGTACGTGGAGGAGACCGCCCCGTTCAAGCTGGCCAAGGATCCGTCCCAGGCCGGACGCCTGGACGAGGTGCTCTACAGCCTGGTCGAGACCTGCAGGGTTCTGGCCGTGCTTCTCTGGCCGGTGATTCCGACGACGGCCGGGAGGATTTTCGCCCAGCTGGGAATCCCGGAAACGCCGGACCGATGGGAGGCCGCTTCGTGGGGAGGGTTGGCGGCCGGTTCGGAGGTGGGAGAGCCCCAGCCTCTTTTCCCTCGGCGCGAGCCCGCCGGCCGGGGATCGGCCGAACCCCATCCCAAACCGGTTTGAGGTGAACGATGGATGAGCACCGGTTGGGTCGAAGGACCATCGCGCGAGACGGAAGGGGACGCATGGGTTTCCGTGGCTGGACGTCGATGGGGTGGCGGGTCTGGATCCGAGTCGTCGCGACGAGCGCCTTGCTTCTGATTTGTTCCGTCGGGAAGGCGGCTGAAGCGGAGGCGTCCTTCGACGCGGCGGCGCGGTTGTACGAACAGGGAAAATACCGGGAGGCGGCGCGGGCGTACGAACAACTCGCGAGCCAGGATTCCGCGACGGTCGCGGTCCTGTTCAACCAGGGAAACGCCTGGCTCAAGGCGGGCGAGAAGGGAAGGGCGATCGCCTGCTATCGCAAGGCTCAGCAACTGGCGCCGCGTGATCCCGAGATTTCCAGCAACCTGGAGTTGGCGCGATCCCGGGTGGGTTCGGCCGGTTCGCCGCGACTCAATCCCGTCGACCGATTCCTCGGGATTCTGACACCGAACGAATGGGCGATCGTGGCGATCGCCGCGGTGTGGGGTTGGTTCGTGTTGATGATGATCCGGGAATTCGCGCCGAAGCTTCTGGTGCTGGGTCCGCTCGGGTGCTGGATCGTGGCCGCGGGCGCGGCGGCGGTCATGGCGTTGGCCTATGCGGCGAACGTTCGTGAACAGCGACCGTACGCGGTGGTGTCGGTTTCCGAGGCGACGGTCCGTTTCGGTCCGCTCGAGGAAGCCCAGGCCGCGTTCACGCTGTCCGACGGGGCCGAGTTGCTGGTGACGGATCGCAAGGGTGCCTGGCTGGAGGTGCGCGACGGATCGGGTCGCCGCGGTTGGGTCGCCTCCCGCAATCTGGTGAAGATCCCGTAGCGCGCGGCGCGGCCGCCCTTCCGGTCGGCTACGTGGATCGCGGCGGGTGGTAGTGGACGCGCCAGAGGACGAGGCCCTCGGCGGGAGCCGTCATTCCCGCGACGCGTCGATCCTTGCGGGTGAGGATCACCGGGATTTCTTCGGGGGCGATCCGGTGGAGGCCGACCTGGACCAGGGTGCCGGCGATTCCGCGGCACATCTTGTAGAGGAAGCCGCCGCCCACGATCCGGACGGTGATCTCCGCGCCGCGACGGATGACCGCGCACGCGGTGATCGTCCTGACGGTATCCTCCCGCGTGTAGCCGGGATTGGAGGTGAAGGACGCGAAATCGTGGCGTCCGACGAAGTGTCGGGCCGCGGTGCGCATGGCGGCGACGTCGAGGGCTTTCGGGACATGCCACGCCATGCGGGCGAGAAGGGGGTTCATCGAGGGGGCATTCCAGATCCGGTAGCGGTACTCCTTGCCCGTGGCATGGAATCGGGCGTGGAAATCGGGATGGGCGCGCGTCGCCTTGAACACGCGGATGTCCTCGGGAAGGTGGGCATTGAGGGCGAGGACGAGTTTGCGCGGGGTCATGCGCCATTCGGCGACGGGAATGTCGACGTGGGCGACGAGACCGAGGGCGTGAACGCCGGCGTCGGTGCGGCTGGAGCCGTGGAGGGGGCCCGCGCCGGGGAAGAGGAGACGCAGGGTGTTTTCGACGATTTCCTGGATTCCCTGGCCGCTTTTCTGGGTCTGCCAGCCCTGGTAGCGGGTGCCTTCGAAGGCGAGCACGAGCCGCAGGCGGACCGGCTTCATCACGGTTCGAGCATCCCGACTCCTCCGGAAGCCTGGGCGTCGAGGTAACTCTGAAGGAGGACCGCCGCGGCGGACGAATCGACGCGACCCCGACGTTCCTTTTCGCGTTTGCCGGTCTCGGCCAGGAGGCGGTGCGCCTGAAGGGTTGTGAGGCGCTCGTCCCACGTGCGGACCGGGATGGCGATCGTTTCCCTTAGGAGATGGACGAACGCCTCGACCTTCTGAACGGCGGGCCCCATGGATCCGTCCATGTTGCGCGGCAGGCCGACGAGGATCAGGGCGATCTCCCGGTTCCGAATGATCGCCTTGATGGCATCGAGCAGCGCCGGGAGCGGTTCGGCGGGATGCGGGTCCATCGGGTGGGCGAGCATCCCGAGTTCATCACTGACCGCCATTCCGATGCGGACGGTTCCGTGGTCCAGGGCGAGAATGCGCATAAGCCGGAGGGTGGTGTCGCGGATGGCGAAGGAGTTGGAGTCGGGGGCGGAGTCGGACTTGGAGTCGAACTCGGATTCAGGATTGGAGTCGTGGTCAGGGCGCGCGTCGGATCTCGTCGAGGCATTCCTCGGCGGCACGCAGGGTTTCCGCGAGATCGGACTCGGCATGGGCGGTTGAGAGGAAGCCGGCCTCGAATTGGGACGGCGCCAGGTAGACGCCGCGGTCGAGCATGCCGTGGAAGAAGCGGGCGAACCGGGCGCGATCGGATTTCAAGGCGTCGTCGAGATTCCACACGGGTTCGGAGGTGAAGTAGGCGCAGAACATCGAGCCGACGCGCTGGACCCGGACGGGGATTCCGAGGCGCCGGGCGGCGTCGCTCAGGGACGATTCCAGCATCGCGCCCCGTTGTTCGAGTTGCCGGTAGGCGTCGCCCGTCTCGAGAGCGCGGAGGCTGGCGATGCCGGCGGCCATGGCGAGGGGATTGCCGCTGAGGGTTCCCGCCTGGTACACGGGGCCCACCGGCGCGAAGAGGTCCATCAGATCGGCGCGGCCTCCGACGGCGCCGACGGGCAGACCGCCGCCGATGATCTTCCCGAGGCAGGTCAGGTCGGGGCGGATTCCGTAGAGGCCCTGGGCGCCGTTCCAGGCGAGTCGGAAGCCCGTCATGACTTCGTCGAGGATGAGCAGGGCGCCGTGGAGCAGGGTGAGTTCGCGGAGCTTTTCGAGGAAACCGGGGCGGGGTGGGAACAGACCGGCGTTGCCGGCGACGGGTTCGACGATGACGCAGGCGATCTCGTTTCCGCGCTGGCGGAAGAGCTGCTCGACGGCGTCGACGTCATTGAACGGGAGCACCTGGGTGTGGCGCGCGAAGTCGGCGGGAACGCCGGCGCTGTCGGGATGGCCGAAAGTGAGGGCGCCGGAACCGGCTTTGACGAGCAGGCTGTCGGCATGGCCGTGGTAGCAACCGGCGAACTTGACGATGGCGTCGCGGCGGGTGGCGCCGCGGGCGAGGCGGATGGCGCTCATGCAGGCCTCGGTTCCGGAACTCGTGAACCGGACCTTTTCGACCGAGGGAAGGGCGCCGCGGATGAGGCGGGCGAGGTCGAGTTCGGCCGGGTTGGGAGTTCCGAAACTGGTGCCGAGGGCGGCGGCTTCCTGGACCGCGCGGACGACGGGTGGAAAGGCGTGGCCATGGATGGCCGGCCCCCACGTTCCCACGTAATCGATGTACCGGTTGTCGTCGGCGTCCCAGATGTGGGGACCCGACGCGCGGACGGCGAAGAACGGGGAACCGCCGACGGCGCGGAAGGCGCGGACGGGGGAATGGACGCCGCCCGGGGTGAGTTCCAGGGCGGCTTCGAAGAGTTGCCGGGAGCGGGTGCGGTTCACGGACTGGGACGGCTTTGGGGGAAGAAGGTTGCGCCGAGCGAACCGCGTTCGGTCCGGATCGCCGTGCCGGGTCCGATGCCGTGGCGTTGGAACCAGCCTTCGGCGGTTTCGAGGGCGAACTGGACGCGATCGGTTTTGGCGCTGACCGGATTGGTGTTGAACCGTTCCAACCGGTGGACTTCGAGGATGATGCCCTCGGGGTCGAGGTACGCGACGTCGATGTCCATCGGCACGTTCTTCATCCAGAACGCGGTCTGATGGGCGCGTCCGAACACGAAGAGCATGGCCTCGGATTCCGGGACATTCGTGCGCCACATCATGCCCTTCTGGATGGCCTCGGTGGTGAGGGCCAGTTCGGTGTCGAGGATTTCCGGTCCCACGTAGAGCTTGATCCGCGGCAGGCCCGTCTGGGGGCGTTCGTTGTCGAGGAAACTCCTGGGCGTTGCGTCGACGGCGGAAGCGGTGTCGGGAGCGGGCGGTGGTGGCGCCGGGTCGCACCCCGCGAAGGCGAGGGTGAGGACGAGGGCAAGGGCGAAGCCGAGGACGGGCCCTTGGGCAAGGACGTTCACGGGGCGACTTTCGGGGAAGGCGGGCCTGGAGGCAATCCGGCGGATCGGATGGCGGCAACCGGCTGTTCCCTTCGGCGGATCGGGCGCGAGCGGAGGCGCACGAGGCCTATTCCCAAAGTCGGGGCGGGCGCCGTAGGCTGGAGTCGTGACGTTGCCCGCCGACTATCACATGCACACCCATCTCTGCCATCACGCGGAGGGGCTTCCCGTCGACCTGGCCCGGCGAGCGGTGGAACTGGGGCTCACGGAGATCGGGGTGTCGGAGCACAACCCGATGCCGAACGATGATTTCGACGTGTGGCGGATGTACCTGTCGAAGCTGCCCGAGTACCTGGAGGCGCTGGAGAATGCGCGAAGGGCCTTTCCCGATCTGACGATCCGGTCGGCGCTGGAAGTGGATTATCTGCCGGGTTACGAACCGTGGATCCGGGAGTTGGCGGGTCGGCACGACTGGGATTACTTCATCGGGTCGGTGCACTACATCGAGGGGGGCTGGGACATCGACAACCCGGAGAAACTCGATCGGTGGCGGGCGAGGAATCCGGATGAGGTTTGGGGGGCCTATTTCGAGCGGTTGACGGAGGCGGCGGCGAGCGGCCTGTTTCAGATCATCGGTCATCCGGATCTGCCGAAGAAATTCCGGTTCATGCCGACGGGGGACTGTGGTCCGCTGTTCGAACGTTTTCTGGACGCGGCCGCCGACGGCGGGGTGGCGATCGAGATCAACACGGCGGGGCTGCGAAAGGACTGCAAGGAGATGTATCCGAGCCCGGCTTTTTTGAGGCTCGCCGCGGCGAGGGGCGTGGGGCTGACGTTCGGATCGGATGCGCATCGGCCGGACGAAGTGGCGATGGATTTCGCGGCGGCGGTGAGACTGGCGCGCGAATCGGGATTCCGGGAGTGCCTGCGGTTCGAGGGTCGACGGGCGCGGCGGGTGTCGTTGGGATAGGGCGGGTTGGTGGGTGTTGGTGTTCTTGCGCGGGGGGTGGGGGCGCGCTTAGGGTTTCGGCGTGGCCGAGACGGTGGAGCCCGTGGTGATCCCGGAACCGACGATCGCCGAGAAGACCCGGGAAGGGGAGGCCCTCGACCCGGGGTATCTGGTCATTGTTTGGAACGATCCGGTGAACCTGATGGACTACGTGACGCACGTGTTCATGAAGGTGTTCGGCTGGACCCGACAGCGGGCGGAAAAACACATGCTGGAAGTGCATCAACAGGGGAAGAGCGTCGTGGCGCGGGAGGGCTTCGAGAAGGCGGAGTTTTATGTGCACCGATTGCAGGGCTACCACCTCCAGGCGACGATGGAGAAGCCGGCATGAAGCTGTTGCAACGGGATGGGGATCGCCTCGTCTTCCGGATGAGCGCCCGTGAGAAGCGTCTTCTCGAGCGGTTGCTGGGATTCTATCCGATCCAATCCGAGGCGACCCAGCGACTTTCGAAGGGGGCCGATCCGCGCCTGGAGGAGGCCGACAAGTGGTTGGCCGAGGCCCGGAAGGAACAGCGCTCGGAGCTTTCGGGATGGCTTTCCCGGCGATTGTGCCAGGGGGCGGCGTTTGTGCCGGCCGGTTCCGGTTGGAAACTGGTCCTCGACGGCGCCGATGTCGAACGGTTGCTCCAGGTGTTGAACGAGCTTCGGGTGGGGTCCTGGCTCAAGCTGGGGAGGCCGGAAGACCTGGATTTCCTGGCGCCGGACGACGAAGCGATCGCCCTCGCGCCCCTGCACGGTCTGATGCTGCTGACGGGGGAATTCGAGATGGTTCTCATCCGGGCGATGCTGGACGATCCGGAGCCGCCGTCCGCGGAAGGGATCTGACTCCGGGGTCGCGCCGGGTTTCACCTCATGCCCCGCAGGCCTGTCCGATTGGATGAGACCAGCGGCTTCCCCGATCCTCGCGGGGCGGTCGTGGGTGGGATGCACGACGGGTTGGTCGCGGTGGGCGGCGATCTGGGAATCGGCCGGCTTCTTCAGGCGTATCGGTCCGGGATCTTTCCATGGACGGCGGACCCGGTGAGTTGGTGGTCGCCGGATCCGAGGGGGATCTTTGAACTGGGTGGGCTCCACATCGGGCGGAGCCTGCGGCGGACTCTTCGGCAATCGAGATTCCGAGTGACCCGAGACCGGGATTTCGCCGGGGTGATCCGGGCGTGCGCGACGATTCGGAGGCCGGGCGGATGGATCCGGCCCGAGTTCGTGACGGCCTACACGGCGTTGCATCGGGAGGGGCACGCGCACAGCGTGGAATGCTGGCTGGGGGACGATCTCGTGGGGGGGGTGTACGGGGTTTCGGTCGGGGGTCTGTTCGCGGGGGAATCGATGTTTCACCGGGCGAGTGACGCTTCCAAGGTGGCGGTCGTGCATCTCCACGATCACCTGGTGTCGCGGGGCTATGGGCTTTTCGACATCCAGATGCTCACGGACGCGACCCGGGCGCTGGGCGCCCGCGAGATCAGCCGGGACGAGTATTTGGGACGTCTCAAGGACGTGGTGGACCTGCCGGTTCGTTTCGGTTAGGCCGTACGACCGCGCGGATAAAAAGCCTGGCGGGGCGGGGCACGCCGCGCGAGTGGGGGAGGGGGCGGTCGACTGCACGATGGAAGCTTTGGGAATCAACCTTTTGGGCTGGAATTGGGAGCCGTGGGCGGTGCTCACGATGCTCGGGGCGATGTTGTACCTGTTCGCCTCGGAGAGGTTCCGCGTGGACGTCATCGCGCTCCTGGGTGTGACCCTGCTCATGTTGACGGGGATCCTGGAGCCCGAGGAGGCGTTCGCGGGGTTGGGCAGTCCGACGATCGTCATGCTCGGGGCGGTGTTCATCGTGGGCGGGGCCATGCAGGAGTCCGGGGTGTTGGACCTGGTGGGCGGTCGGTTGGTGAGGATTCTTCCGCGGGGGGAGTTCTGGATGGTGACCGGGCTCATGCTGGTCGCGGCGATCCTGTCGGCGTTCATGAACAACACGAGCGTCGCGGCGATGTTGGTTCCGCTGGTCCTTGGAGTGGCGCGGAAGGCGAGATTGAGTCCGTCGCGCCTCCTGATTCCGATCGCCTTCGCGTCCATCCTGGGTGGGACCTGCACGCTGATCGGGACATCGACGAATCTCGCGGTGAACGCCTTCATGGTGAAGCAGGCGAACATGGAGCCGATGGGCCTGTTTGAAACCACGGCGCCGGCGTTGGTCCTGGTCGTGGCCGGGATCGTCTTCATGGCGATGTTCGGGCGGTTGTTCCTGCCGAAGACGGGGATTGAGGATCCGGCGGATGAATTCGGGATCCGCGGGTATCTCAGCGAGATCGTCGTCCAGGCCAAATCACCCCTGCTGGGACAGCGCGTCCACGAATCCGACCTGACCCGCATGGAATTCAGGGTGCTGAAGATCGTGCGGGACGGCCGGGGTTTCGAGCCGGAGGAGGCGACCGTCCTCGAGGAGAACGACGTGCTGCTCGTGACGGGCAATGTCCTGAATCTGATGAAGGTGAAACAGATGCAGGGCATTGAAATCCGGGCGGACCTGAAGCTCGGGGAGACGGAACTGAAGAAGGTGGGGGTCGACCTTGCGGAGGTGGTGGTCAGTCCGCGTTCGAGCCTGATTGGGCGGACCCTCCGTGAGGCGCGGTTCCAGCAGGAATTCGGATTGACCGTTCTGGCGATCTACCGTGAGGGACTCACGCTTTGGGATCGGATCAGCCGGATTCCGCTGGAGGTGGGCGATCTGCTGCTCGTGCAGGGACGGCCGGGTTCGTTGGAGAACGTGCGCCGGCGTCGGGACATGGCGGTTCTCGCGGATCGCGGGACGCTGATTCCGCACGGGCAGAAGCCGGGGCTTACGCTGGGACTGTTCGCGGTGGCGGTGGTGTTCGGGGGATTGGGATGGGTGCCCTTGTCGACGGCGTTCCTCCTGGCCGCGCTGGCGATGGTCCTGACGGGATGCGTGCGGCCGGTCCGGCTCTACGACCATGTCGAATGGCGCCTTCTCATCCTGATCGGCTCGATGATGGCGTTCGGGCTCGCGATGAAGAAAACGGGGGCGGCGCAGTTGCTGGCCGACGCCGTGGTCACAGGCATCGGGCCTTGGGGCCCGGAAGCCGTGCTGGCCGGGTTCTGTCTGCTCACGATTCTGCTGACCCAGCCCATGTCGAACGCGGCGGCGGCCCTCGTGATCCTTCCGGTCGCCCTGGAAACCGCGACGGGCCTCGGCGTCAATCCGCGGTCTTTCGCCGTCGCGATCATGCTGTCGGCGTCCATCTCCGTGGCCACGCCCCTGGAACCGGCCTGCGTTCTCGTGTATGGGCCCGGAAAATATCGGTTCGCGGATTTCGTCAAACCCGGCCTTCCGTTGACGCTCCTGTTGTTGGTGCTGCTCCTCCACCTGCTGCCGGACTGGTGGCCGCTGCATGGCTGAGATCGGACGACCGGAAGGGGTGGCTTCTGACGGCTTTTCCTGGGGGTTGCGATTGGGTAGTCTGCCGCCGTCCGTTTCGGAACCCAAACCCCAAACCCCAGCCATGCCCATCTACGAGTTCGCCTGCCCGAAATGTCGGCGGATCTACAGTTTCCTGTCGAAGCGTTTGAAGCAGGAGCGAAAGCCCGTGTGCCCCAAGTGCGGTTGCAAGGATCTGGTCAAGCAGATGAGCGGGTTCGCGATGTTGAAAGGTGTCGCGGAACCGGCGGCGCCGTCGGATGTCGGGCCGGACGGCGAACCGATGCCGGACATCGACGAGGGGAAGATGGAACGGGTGATGTCCGAGTTGGAACGGGACATGGGGCATTTGGACGAGAACAACCCCCGGCACGTCGCCCACATGATGAGGAAGATGAAGGAAGTGATGCCGGCGGGGACGATTCCGAAGGAACTCGATGTCGCGATTCGGAGGCTGGAGAAGGGCGAGGACCCGGAGAAGGTCGAGGAGGATATGGGGGACGTGCTCGGCGGGTTGATGGGAGCGGAGGGCGGTGAGGCGGAGGACGGGGGCGGGTTCGGCGGGATGGGGGGCGGGGGTGGGTACACCCGGGACACGGGGCTGTACGACTACTGATTGGGCGGGAAGGCCGTGGCGGAGGCCGCCTCGGGCCGAGTCTGAAACCACCTCGTATTAGCCCGGCCTCGGTTAGCTCGGTGGACCTTCCAGGGCGGCGGCTTCTCGTTCATCGCGTCGCCACCAGACCCAGGCGATGAAGACGCTGATCTCGTACAGGAACTGAACGGGGATGGCGAGGAAGAGCAGGGTGATGGGGTCGCCGGAGGGTGTGATGAACGCGCACGCGATGAGATTGATCACCACGAAGTACGATCGGGAATTCGAGAGGGCCTTGTAGCTGAGGATTCCGACCTTCACGAGGGTGAGGAGGACGACCGGAAGTTGGAAACTGAGGCCCACGGCGAGCATCATCTTGACCACAAAATCGATGTAATCCTCGGCGCGCCATTCATCCGCGCTGAACCCCAGCCATTGGGAGAACTGCGCGGCGGCCAGGAGCGTGACCTGCATGATGGCGAAGTAGCAGAACACGACGCCGAGCAGGAAGAGGCCGACACCCACGGCGAGGGCGCGGTAGAGGAACTGTTTTTCGCGGGTCTTGAGGGCGGGGATGACGAATTGCCCGATGAAGAACATGACGAACGGCGACGCGAGGGCGAATCCCCCGTACAGCGCCATCTCCAGGGCCACGGCGAATCCGCCGATCGGGCTGTAGTTCTTCAGGAGCACCATCGCCCCGCCGCCGCCGGCGTCGCCGGCGACGGCGTTGGTGTCGGGGCGGAGGACGAAGAAGAGGCGCTCGCCCTCGGGTTGGAAGGTGACTTCGAAGGCGGTCGGGGGCTTGTCACCCCAGAGGTTGGTGTCGAGGCTGCTGAGGGGGATTTTTCCGATGATGGACGAACCGAGGCGCACGGCCGCCGAGCGATTCGCGGAGTCGGTCAGTTTCTGGGCCTTGACAAGAGGGTACGTGAGCAGGGCGACGAGTTTATTGCCGGCGACCAGACAGACGATCATCGCGATGACGATCGAACTGAGGACCTTGAGGAGGGTCCAGCGGAGGTCCTCGAGGTGCTCGAGGAACGGCTTGACTGGGCCTCCCCCTTCCTCTTCCTCGTCGGGAAGGTCAGGGGACGGCGGAGGCTCGTCGGGCATGCGGCGCTGCCGGGTTCAGCTGATCGGCGGATCCGCGGATCAGGCGGAGGGAGTCGGACCGCTGGGCGCGGACTCCGGGGCGGGTTTGGACTCGGCGACCCTCCGAGGTGGATCGCGCGGAGGTTCGTCTTCGATGGCCCGTTGGAGATCCTCCTGAACGTCGCGGGTCGCCTTCTTGAATTCCTTGATGCCCTGGCCGAGGCCCTTGGCGAGTTCGGGGAGTTTCTTGGCTCCGAAAAGGAGGAGGACCACGACGAGGATGAGGACGATTTCGCCCCAGCCGAGCGAGAAGGCCAGGAGTGGGTGATTCATAGTGTGCAAACCTTTCTGCCGCGAAAACTTCGCCGAGGGGGGGCCGATGTAAAGGCCCAATCTCCCAGGGCGGCGCGGCGCCCGTTCACTTCCGCGCCGGTCTTCAGACGGGCTCTTAGCGAGGCAGGAGCAGAACGAATTCGCCCCGGCGATTGCGGGCCCAGGCGCTTTCGTTGTGCCCATCGACCGCGGGGCGATCCTCGCCGTAGCTGATGGTATGGACCCGCTTCGGATCGATTCCCAGGGAGGCCAACTCCTCGCGGATGGCGAGCGCGCGGCGCTCACCGAGCGAACGGTTGTACTCCTCGGTGCCACGCTCGTCACAGTGGCCTTCGATTTCAACGGCGGTGTTCGGATTGGAGACGAGATGGGCCGCCACCGAGGCCACCAGGGCTTTCTCGGACGATTTGATCACCGCGCTGTCGAAGTCGAACAGCACCGTGTTCGCGGCGAACTGGGAGCGGTCCTCGGTGTATTCCCATCGGTTCACCGGGCCGCCGGTCTGGGCGATGTTGGTGTCAACGGGTGCCGTCGGCCCGCCGCCGAGGTTGGAGCCCAGCGCACCCGAACGGTCGTCCAAGCCTCCCGAGGTGTCGCCCAACCGACCCGGCTGGGGGTTTTGAATCGTTCCGGGACCGGTTCGTCCGCTCCCCAGGGGTGTGATGGGTTCCTTCGGCTTGCGTCGGCAGCCGGGGGTGAGGGTGATCGCCAGGGCGGTGACGAGGATGAGCGCCTTGGCGAACAGTGTTCTATTCATGTTGTGTTGCGTCGGGGTCGGGTGGGTGGGGGGGATTACCGCGCCCAGGTTGGCTGTGAACAGCTACCCGAAAGACGGGGCAAATCCTTTGTTTGCCGGGTGGGTACGTCAAGCAGAGACAGGATCCGGACGCCGTTCCCGATCCGGCGGGCGTAAACGACGGTGCGCGAATTGGGCGCCCAAACCGGATCTTCGCCTTCCACCAGGCGGGTCACATCGCCGCCCCCCGCCGGGACCACGCAGATTTCGAAGGACCTGCCGCTTTGGGTCGTGAAGATGATGTTCTGCCCATCGGGCGACCAATCGGGTTCGGTCGCGTTGGTCACCCCGGCCAGCCGCAGACGCCGAGGCGCACCCCCCGACGCGGGAACCAGGTAGAGCGTCGACGGCCCACCGGTGCGCGAGGAATAGCAGAGGGTCCGGCCGTCCGGAGACCAGCACGGGGACGAATCCCCCTGTCGGTTGTCGGTGATCCGGCTCGTTCCGGAGCCGTCGATCCGGCCGACATACAGATTCGGGCTGCCGTCCTTCGACAGGATCATGGCCACCCGCTTCCCGTCCGGCGCGGCCGCGGCGGAAGTGTTCAGTCCGGCTTGCCGTGACACGGGCCTCCGGCTGCCGGTGGCCAGGTCGTGGACGAAGATGTCCGGGTTTCCGAGGCGGTAGGAGGTGTACAGGAGGGTTCGCGTTCCGGGGAGCCAGGTGGGTGCCGCGACGATCGAATCGTCGGACGTCACCTTTTGCGCCCCGTACCCATCGTAGTCCGAGACGAAGATTTCCGACTTCCCCCGGGCGATCTCGCTCTTGAACGCGATGCGCGTCTGGGCGATGCCCTGGCCGCCCAGCGCTTTGATGACGTCGTCCGACAGCGCGTGGGCCTGCTGGCGCGGGCTTCCCCCGGTGTAGGACTTCGCGAGGAGCGAAGCCTTGTTCCGATCGAGAAGTTTGCCTTCGACATTCGAACTGTTCGATCCAATCAGGGAAACCTGGGCTTCGGTCTCCGGCGTGATCCGGCAGCCGGCCACCTCCAGATCAAAGCGGAGCGTGGACGCCACTTCGCCGGAGAACCCGGCGAGGTGAATCGGCGTTGGGCTTCCGCCACTGGTCCGGTCGAGGGTGATCCGATTGCTGGTGCCGGCCGACGCGGCGCGGACTCCGCTGGAAAGGACGGGAAGCGCGGCCAAGGCCGATGCGATCCAGGCCCGGCGGGTGAAACGCGGAGCGACGGCGACGGTGCTGGGGTGATTTTCGGTCATCACGATCAAAGATCAGAAGGTGCGTTTGGAACGGAGATTGAATTCGATGGTGTAGGTGCGCTGGGAATCGGTGGCTTCGGCCTCGAACGGGACGATTTCGCGGACGCGATCGAGGGTCTCCTGAACCGAGCGATCGAGCGATGCGACCCCGGACTTCTTCACGATGCGGGCGTGGGTGACGCGGCCATCCTTCCGGATGACCACCTCGACGTCGGCGGTCGCAAAGTCGTCCTTGAGATTCTGGGGTGGGATCCACGCGTTGTTGAAGGCATTGCGCACGTGCCAGGCGTAGGCCGAACCTCCGCCGGGTCCCGTTCCCCCACCGCCACCTCCCCCTCCGCCGGCGGGTCCGATCTGGACCTGGACGGCGCCTTGGGACACCGCCCCGGCGATGCGGCCGCTGGCGCCGGCGAACGATCGGGCAAGCGCCTGCCGGCGCTGTCGGGCGAGTTCCTCGGCGGTCGGGCCGGACGGTTCGGCGGGCGTGGGTTTGCGGCGATCGCGATCCTTGTTCGGCGCGGTAGGCGGCTTGAGGGACTTGACCTTGGAGAGGTCGAGTTTGACGGATTCCCGCTCGCGCGGCTTGGGCTCGTCGTCCTTCGGCTTTTTCTTTTCGTCCAGGCGGGCGCTGGGAAGCGTGAAACCGGGTTCCCTCGCTTTGGGCAGGTCAAACTCGACTTCCCGCTGCGGGGTTCGAGGCGCGGGCTTGGGTTCCCGTTCCGGTTCGGGTTCCGGGTCCGGTCTCGGGGTTCGGTCGGGCTTGGGTTCCGGCGGGGGCGGAGTGGCGGGCTGCGCCATGTTCGCCGTGCTTGCTTCCGCCGCGGGGATGAACCCGGGAGCCAGCGCGGCATCGATCAATTCCCCCGGAATCATTTCGAGGGGCAGACCGCTGTCGGCGAGGCGCGAATCGGGGTTCCTGAACGCGGGAGCGAGAAACACCAGAAGCGCCAGTCCCGTGTGGGCGACCGCCGAGGCTATCAGGCAGCGTTTCTCGAGCCGCGATTTCATGGACGCAATCTCAGTTCATCAATCCGCTCAGTTCTCGGGGAACATCTTCGGCCGAATCCGGGTGATGCCCCGGCGCTGGCATCGGTCGAGGATTCCCGAGACCGCTTTCCAGGCGGTCCGCCCGTCGGCCCGGATATCGACGACCATCCGCGGATTCCTTTCAAACTCGGCCGCGAGCGCCTCTTCGAGTTGGTCGAGGCCGATCGGCCGCGATTCCAGCTTGAGCTCCCCGGTGGCTGTCACTTCGACCGTCTGGATGTCTTTCCGTTCGAGGCGGAAATCATCGGGTTTCCCGCCGCGCGGGAGTTCGAGTTGGACGCTTTGCTCAAGAAGGGGGGTGGTGATGGCGAAAATGATGAGGAGAACAAACGCCAGGTCGAGAAGGGGGGTGACGTTCAGATCCGAGAGCGTGACGAGCGCGTTCTTTTGGGAGAATCGTCGCATGGCGGGTCGGTTCAGGGCTGGATCCGGGCGCCGTCGTGGTCGTCGAGGAACTCCACTTCCATCCGGGCCGCGAGTTCCTGGGCGAAATTGTCCATTTCAACGGTGAGGACCCGCAGATTGTGGACCAGCCAGTTGTAACCGAACATGGACGGAATCGCGACCATCAGGCCGGCCAGGGTTGTGATCAGCGCTCCGGCCACGCCGGGAGCCATCATCTGAAGTGTGGCGGTTCCGACATTCCCCGCCGCCACGCCGCCGAAGGCGTCCATGACCCCCCAAACCGTGCCGAGCAGACCGAGGAAGGGTGCGCCGCTGACCGCGATCGCGAGCAGGATCAGGCCCGCCTCCAGGCGGAGCGCCTCGCGGGCAACACTCCGTTCGAGCGCCCCTTTCACCAGTTCCATGGCTTTCAGGCTCAGAGCCCTCGAATGGGTTGGCGGACGCGCGGGCCGAAGGTGTTGCGCCAATTCCTGGCAACCGTCCTCGTAAACGATAAAGAGGGGGCAGCCTTCGACTTTGACGCGGCGTTCGTGGATTTCGACGACGTTTTTCTGGCGGCGGTACTCCTCCCGGAAGAGCGCGTTGAGATTTCTGGCTCGACGCATTTGGACGGCTTTGGACGCCATCACGGACCACGCGAACATCGAGAACACCACCAGAATGCCGATGACGAGTTTCCCTTCCAGCGTGGCTCGATGATAGTTATCGAGCAAGCTGCTCTGGGCAAGAAGGGCGAAAGAGGGCCACAACATGGGCGATCGATGACGGTTGGCCACGACCAATGGCCGCGGTCGGGTGTAAGCGTACAAGCCCTAGAGGTCAAAGCCTTTTCGGCCTCCGCGGGCCGGGGTGTTTGGCTTTAACGAGATAGTTCATGAAAACAAGCGGTTTATTTGATGCGAACCGGTTCCGTTCCAATCGATCCTTGCCGCGGTCATGATCCGGGGAGTGGTTTTTCAGGCGACTGCGCCATGGTGGCGCGCCATTTGAGCCAGATTGACACATTGTTGGCGTTGAATAGGTAGAGGGGTCGAGTTTGTTGTTTGTTCAACCATCACGGGCATAACGTGTTGAACCATTTTGAGGTGGGTGGCACAGGAATCGCAGAGAAGAGTCCACGGCGTATGGGAAAAGTACTAGGCATCGATCTTGGCACGACGAATTCGTGTATGGCGGTGATGGAGGGTGGCGAGCCGGTCGTCCTGGAGAATTCGGAGGGACGGCGCACGACGCCCTCGGTGGTCGCCTTCTCGAAAACCGGGGAGCGGATCGTCGGGGAGGCGGCGAAGCGGCAGGCGATCACGAACGCGCGGAACACGATTTATTCGATCAAACGCTTCATGGGCCGGAAGTTCTCCGAGATCCAGGAGGAGATCAAACGGGTGCCGTACAAGGTGGTTGAAGCGCCCAACGGTGACGCCCATGTCGAAGTCGAGGTCAACGGGCAGGCCCAGCGTTACAGCCCGCCCGAGATTTCGGCGATGGTGCTGGCGAAGCTCAAGGCCGATGCCGAGATGCGGTTGGGGGAGACCATCACCCAGGCCGTGGTCACGGTTCCCGCCTATTTCAACGATTCCCAGCGTCAGGCGACGAAGGATGCCGGCAAGATCGCCGGGCTCGAAGTCCTGCGGATCATCAACGAACCCACGGCGGCTTCGCTCGCTTACGGGCTGGACAAGAAGAAGGACGAACTGATCGCCGTCTACGACCTCGGGGGCGGGACGTTCGACATTTCCGTCCTTGAGATCGGGGACGGAGTTTTCGAGGTCAAGGCGACCAACGGAGACACGCACCTCGGGGGCGACGACTGGGACAACCGCCTGATCGACTGGATTCTCGATGAGTTCAAGAAGGACTCCGGCATGGATCTTCGGCGCCAGCCGGACGCCCTGCAGCGCATCAAGGAGGAAGCGGAGAAAGCGAAGATCGCGCTGAGTTCGTCGCAGCAGTACGAGATCAATCTTCCGTTCATCACCGCCGACGCGAGCGGCCCGAAGCACATCCAGAAATCGCTGACCCGCGCCAAAATGGAGCAACTGTGCGACTCGCTTTTCGAGCGCACGGTGATTCCCGTCCGGAACTGCCTGAAGGACTCCGGAGTGACCGCCGACAAGATCAGCGAACTCGTGCTGGTCGGTGGGATGACGCGGATGCCCCGGGTGGTTGAGACGGCCCATGCGTTGGTCGACAAGCCGCCGCACCAGGGCGTGAACCCCGACGAGGTCGTGGCGGTGGGGGCCGCGATTCAGGGCGGAGTTCTCAAGGGCGAGGTCAAGGATGTGCTCCTGCTCGACGTCACCCCGTTGTCCCTGGGCATCGAGACGCTCGGGGGCGTGTTCACGCGGCTGATCGAGCGCAACACGACCATTCCGACCAAGAAATCTGAAATCTTCTCCACGGCCAGCGACAACCAGCCCGGGGTCGAAATCCACGTGCTCCAGGGGGAGCGGCAGTTCTCCCGGGACAACAAGACGATCGGGAAATTCCAGCTGACCGACATTCCGCCCGCGCCGCGTGGCATGCCCCAGATCGAGGTGACCTTCGACATCGATGCGAACGGGATCCTGCACGTGGGCGCCAAGGATCTCGGGACTGGGAAGGAGCAGAAGATCACCATCACGGCTTCGAGCGGCCTGGCGAAGGAGGAGGTCGAGCGGATGCGCCGGGATGCGGAGACGCACGCGGAGGAGGATCGCAAGCGCCGGGAAGAGGTCGAACTCAGGAACGAGGCCGACAACGCGGTGTACCGGACGGAGAAGATGCTTCGCGAATCCGGGGACAAGCTTCCCGCCGACAACAAGGCGGCGATCGAAGCCGCCGTGAAGTCCCTCAAGGACGCGCTCGCCGCGGGCGATGTGGCGGCCATCCGGTCGGCCAACGAGAAGCTCACCGAGGTCTGGCAGGCCGCGTCGGAGCACATCTACAAGGCGGCGGCCTCCGCGCAGGCGCAGGGCGCCGAGGGCGGCGGACCCGCCGGGGGGGCTCCGGGCGGCCAGGGGGCGACGTCAGGATCCGGGGAGGGCGCGGGTGGGGGCGCGGGAGCGGGCTCGTCGCCGGGCGGCAAGCCGGGCGAAACCGTCATCGACGCGGAGATTGTCGACGAAAAGAAGAAGTAAGTGGGCGTACGCGAGGGAATCAACGTTCCGGGGCAGGGGGGATGCGACTCACGGCGTCGCGGACCGGGCCCGGAAAATCCAGGACAAGTCAGGACAACACTCTTCCTCCTGCGGGTGCAGGCGGACATGATTGAGACCTCAATCTCAGTAACCCAAAGCAAACAACCGAAAGCACTATGGCACTCAATGTGAAACCTCTCGGGGACCGGGTTCTCGTGGAACCCGTCGAAGAGAAGGAAACGAAAAAGGGCGGCATCATCATTCCGGACAGCGCCAAGGAAAAGCCGATGGAAGGCTTGGTTCGCGCACTAGGGACCGGGAAGACCGATGACAATGGCAAGAAGGTTCCGTTCGAGGTCAAGGTCAACGACCGTGTCCTGATCAGCAAGTACGGCGGCACGGAGATCAAGCTCGACGGCAAGGAGTACAAGATCCTGGGCGCCGACGACATCCTCGCGATTCTCGACTGACTTGCCCACACGATCGATCACGAACCAACCCGGTAATCAAAAATCCAAGAGAAATCTATGGCAGCCAAGCAATTGTTGTTTGACGAAGCGGCGCGGCAGTCCCTGTTGCGCGGAGTTTCCCTTCTCGCCAAGGCGGTCAGCGCCACGCTCGGGCCCAAGGGCCGGAACGTTGTCCTCGACAAGAAGTTCGGATCCCCGACGGTGACCAAGGACGGCGTGACCGTCGCGAAGGAGATCGAGCTCGAGAATCCTTACGAGAACATGGGCGCGCAGATGGTGCGCGAGGTCGCGAGCAAGACGAGCGACGCGGCCGGCGACGGCACCACCACGGCGACGGTGCTCGCCGAAGCCATCTACCGCGAGGGCCTGAAGTACGTGACCTCCGGCGCCAACCCGATCGGCATCCAACGCGGGATCCAGAAGGCCGTCGAGGCGGCCGTCGAGCAGCTCGCGAAGATCTCCAAGAAGGTCAAGGACAAGGAGGAGATCAAGCAGGTCGCCACCGTCTCCGCCAACTGGGACAACACCATCGGCAACATCATCGCCGAGGCGATGGACAAGGTCGGCAAGGATGGAACGATCACGGTCGAGGAGGCCAAGTCCATCGACACGACCCTCGACGTCGTCGAGGGCATGCAGTTCGACAAGGGCTATCTCTCCCCGTACTTCGTGACCAACGCGGACTCGATGGAGACCAAGCTCGAGGATCCGTACATCCTGATCTACGAGAAGAAGGTCAGCTCGCTCAAGGATCTGCTCCCGATCCTCGAGAAGATCGCGAAGGTCGGCAAGCCGCTGCTCGTGATCGCCGAGGAAGTCGAGGGTGAGGCCCTGGCGACGCTGGTCGTGAACAAGCTCCGCGGCGTGCTCAACGTCTGCGCCGTCAAGGCCCCCGGCTTCGGCGACCGCCGCAAGGCCATGCTCGAGGACATCGCGATCCTCACCGGCGGCCGGTGCATCACCGAGGATCTCGGCATCAAGCTCGAGAACCTCCAGATCGAGGACCTTGGACGCGCGAAGAATGTCGTCGTCGACAAGGAAAACACCACGATCGTCGAAGGCGGTGGCAAGAGCTCCGAGATTCAGGGCCGGGTCAATCAGATCCGCCGCCAGATCGAGGAGACCACGAGCGACTACGATCGCGAGAAGCTCCAGGAACGCCTCGCGAAGCTCGCGGGCGGCGTGGCCGTCATCAATGTCGGCGCCGCGACCGAGACCGAGATGAAGGAGAAGAAGGCCCGCGTCGAGGACGCGCTGCACGCCACCCGCGCCGCGGTCGAGGAAGGCATCGTCGCCGGCGGCGGCGTGGCCCTCATCCGCACGGTGGCCGCCATCGAGACCGTCAAGGGCGACACCGAGGACGAGCAGATCGGCGTCGACATCGTTCGCAAGGCGGTCGAGTTCCCGCTCCGCGCCCTGGCGTCCAACGCCGGCGTCGACGGCTCGCTGGTCGTCCAGGAAGTCAAGCGCCGCAAGGGCAACGACGGCTACAACGTCGCCACGGGCAACTACGAGGACCTGGTGAAGGCCGGTGTCGTCGACCCGAAGAAGGTCACCCGCACCGCGCTGCAGAACGCGGCGTCGATTGCGGCCCTCATGCTGACCACCGAGGCCCTCATCACGGAGATCCCGGAGAAGGAGAAGAAGCCGGCTGGTGGCGATCCGCACCACGGCGGCGGCGGCGGCATGGACTACTGATTCCGGCTGGGCCGGGAGGTGTCACGAAAATGCACGCGGGGTCGGCACGGGCCGGCCCCGCTTTGTTTTGTTTTGTTTTGATTCCCCGTGGAACCGCGGCGTGGTTTTGGGGTGGGAAAAGGCTTTCGGGCTGGCGTTTGGCGCCATTCGGAGCATGCTCGCGGCGGATGAAGTTCGTACTATCGACGCACAACATCACACTCACTAAAGCGATCGAGGATCATATCCTCACGCGAATCGAAAAACTGGAGCATTTGGACCGAAAGGCCCTGGAGGCGCGGGTGATCATCGAACATGACCACACGCGCGGGCCGGACAAGGCATTCAAGTGTTCCATGCGCATCGCGGTCCGGGGGCCGGACCTCTACGCCGAGGATGTGGAGGCTGATCTTTACGCGGCGATCGATGTCGTCTCCAAGAAGGTCCAGCAACAGATCCGCAAGCGTCAGAGCAAGACGAAGGCGCGCAAACACACCGTGGCGTCTCGACTCAAGTCGAAGCGACAGCAGGCGGATGGCTGATGCTCCTGCGTTCCCGAATCGTCCTTCCCGTGACCGCGCCGCCCATCGAGGACGGCGCGGTTCTGGTTTCCGGGGAACGCATCCGCCGGATCGGCCGATGGAGGGACCTTCGGGAATCGGGCGAATCGCCGGGAGAGGTCGCCGACCTGGGCGACTCGATCCTGATGCCGGGTCTGGTCAATGCCCATTGCCACCTGGATTACACCCACTTCGCGGGGCACCTGGCCCCGCCGAGGCGATTCACCGAATGGGTGCAGGGGGTCCTCGGGCTCAAAGCCGGCTGGAGCTTCAGCGAGTACGCGGGGTCGTGGCTCGCCGGAGCCGGGGAGTTGTTGCGGTCGGGTTGCACGTCCGTCATGGATTTCGAGGCGGTTCCCGAGCTGCTGCCCGAGGTGTGGGAGGGAACGCCCCTTCGGGTGCAGTCCGCGATGGAGATCACCGGCGTCCGGTCCGGCCGTTCGGCGGAATCGATTGTTGAGGAAGTGATCGGGTGTTTCGAACGGCTTCAGCCGCTTCCACGCGGAAAATCCCTCGCCCTGGCGCCGCACGCCCCGTATTCGACGCGACCCGAGCTCCTCCGGTGGTCGGCCCTTGCCGCTCGCGAACGAGGGCTTGGAATTGCCTGTCATGTGGCGGAGTCCACCGAAGAGTTTGAGATGTTCACCGGTGCGACGGGACCGATGTTCCAATGGCTGAAGGCGCAACGGGACATGTCGGACTGCGGAAAGGGCACCCCGGTCGCGCATGTGGCGCGCCTCGGGCTTCTCGGTCCCCGGACGATCCTCGTTCATGCGAATCATCTCGATGAGGACGATGTGGAACTGATCGCGCGGTCGGGATCCGGGGTGGCGCATTGTCCACGCAGCCACGACTATTTCGGCCACCCTCCGTTCCCGTACCGGCGACTTGTGGACGCCGGGGTTCGCGTGGCGCTGGGCACCGACAGCCTGTTGAGTGTGCGGAAAGCCGGAGCCGGAACTCCGAGGTTGAGCCTGTTCGACGAGATGCGGGCCTTTCGACGGGCCAATCCGGATGTGCCGGCCGAGGAGGTGCTGAGGATGGTCGCCGATATCGGTGCCGGGCTCACCGGTTGGGGAGGGGAGTTGGGTGAGTTGCGGGCCGGCTGTTTCGCCGATTTCGTCAGCCTACCCTATTGCGGAGACGCGAGCGGGGCGGTGACAGCCGTCGTGAATCACACCGGGGATGTCGCCGGCGTGATGATCGGCGGCCGGTGGGAGGTGACTCCGCCCGGAGCCCGGGAACCGGCGTGAACCTCGAGTCCACATCCCCGCCGGGCGCGCGCGTCATCCTGGTCACGGGCGCGGGAGGCGGGTTGGGCGGGGCCCTGGTTCGCACCTTCGCGAAGGCGGGCTGGCGGGTTGCCGCCGCGGGGCATCGGTCGCCGCCTTCCGCCGCGGGGCCAGACTCACCGCACGGTGAGGTGCTGTCCTGCGTTTTGGACGTCACCCGGCCTGGTTTGTGTCGCGAGGTCGTCGACCGCGTGGTGGACCGGTGGGGAAGGCTCGATGTCCTCGTGAACAATGCCGGAATCGTTTCGGATCGCGCCCTCCCGGCGATGGGGGAGGAGAATTGGGATTCGGTGCTGGATGTTCATTTGAAGGGGGCGTTCTTCTGCAGTCAGGCCGTGTTGCCGACGATGATCCGGCAGGGAGGCGGTCACATTCTCATGATCGGTTCCGCGTCCGGGCGTCGTGGCGCGGCGGGGCAGGTGAACTATTCGGCGGCCAAGGCCGGGCTGCTGGGGTTGACCGTTTCGTTGGCCCGGGAAGTCGCGGAGCACGGCGTTCGGGTGAACGCGGTACTGCCGGGGTTGCTGCCGACGGGAATGACGGCGGCTCTGTCGGAGTCCGCGCGGCGGGCCTTGGTGGACGCCAATCTGCTGGGCCGGATGAACTCCCTGGACGAAGTGGCGGAACTGGTGCTGGGGCTGGCCCGGTCGAACGATGTGTCCGGGCAGGTGTTTCAATGGGACAGCCGGATTGGGCGGGTGATGTAGCGATCGCCCCCAAGGGCGAGGGTGGGCAGTTGATTCCGCCACAAGGGATTGGGCTCGCTCCGGGACAGGGTTTGACCTAGTCTTGTCCGGATTCACGATGGAACCGCGAGGCGAGCTCATGCTGATCGAGCAATGCCGGTCCGGCGCGACGGGCGCCTGGGATCAGCTATTCGACCTGCATTACGGACCCGTTTCGCGGTTTCTGCACCAGCTGATCCCCGACGGCACCCCCGAGGAAATACTCGAGGTGAGCCAGGACACGTTTCTCGCGGCGATCCGGAATCTGGGGTCATTCACGGGGCGAAGCCGTGTGGGGACCTGGCTGTTTCGAATCGCGGCGACCAAGGCCCGGGAGTACCGGGATCGGCGTCTGGCGATGAACCGGGGAAGCGGGCGGGCTCCGGTCTTGTTCGCGGGAGGGCTGCGAGTCTCGTCCCAAGGCCACGGGTGGCCGCCCTGCGGGTTGCCTCGGCTCGAAACGCCACCCGCGGACGAAGCCACGTTGGAAGTCCGGCGTGCCCTGGATCTGATGGGGGGATCCTGCCGGGAGATCATCGAGTTGAGGTACTTCGGTGATTTCGACGATGAAACCCTGGGCGCGGCCCTGGGATTGGATCCGCGCATGGTGAGTTCGCGCCTGAGCCGGTGCCTGGGGAAACTCGGTGAGTTGCTGAGTCAGAGCGTGCCGGCGACCGAAACGACGGCGAAGCCCGTCTGACGTCGGATATCCGTCCGCATGACGCCAGGTCCTCGCCAGACAGCGCATGAACGCCTCAACGCGTGGGCCCGACGTCGGCGTCGGGATCAGGATTGGATCGAATCCATGCCGCGGGAGATGCGTGAGACCCTGCGGCGGGAAGTCGCCCGGAATCTGGAAGCCCGGCGTGGCATTCCGGAGCCGATGCCGGCGCGGGTCGCGGAAGGCTGGTGGAAACGCTGTCGCGACTTGATCGGCCGAATCGGGCCAGGTCTGGGTGTCGTGATCGCGGTGGCCGCGCTTCTGCGGTCGCCGTCCGGGAACCCGGGGAGACCGGAAATCGACTCCCGAGCCGAGCGGATCCTCGCGTCGGCGAGGGAAGTGGGTGGGAACGGCGACTTCGTCTCCGATGGCGCGGGGGGGCTGGGGAACTTCCGAAAGACCAGTGCGTTTCCGTCACGCCCGGTCGCGGCGTCGGTTCGGGCTCCGGTGCCGCGGGTGGTGATTCCGGTGGGGCGGTTGGATCTGTCGGCGGCGAGGGAACTGAAGAATCCCTTGGACGGGGCGGTACGATTGCGAAGGCGGTATGTGGCCTCGGCGGAGACGAACGCCACGGCGGCGGAGTCGGTTCCGATGTTTCACCGGTTTGAAGTGGCGCGCACCCCCGGACGCGTGGAGCTCCGGGACGCCAGTGGTTTGGTGGTGGCGGGACGCGTCGAGGCGCTTCCGGGTTCGGCGAGCGGGACGATCAGGCAATGGGTTTTCGAGGGTCGCGGCACGAACATCCAGGTCGGCGGGGAGGTTCTGGTCACCGGGCATTTTGGGTCGGCGGGGGATTCGTCCGCCCCGGAAGCCGACCAATTCATGGATGCCCCTTTTTCGGGGACGGCGGTGATGGCGGACGGGAAGGTGGTTGAGATTCGGGCGGTGCCGGAGCCTTGAAGTCGCCGGGGGGAGGGGGGCGGCGGGGTGAAGGCGGGTCCAAATCGGAGTGCAACTTCCTCGGGGGTCCGGTGTCTTCCCTGGGTCGGAAAACCTTGAACCCGGAAGTCGCATGACCACGAACACCCGTCATTCTTTGATTCTCGGCTCCCCGTTGAACTCCAGGGAGATGCTGGTCCGGTTCCTACTTTTGGTCTTGATCATCACGGCTGCCGTGACGATGACGGGGTGTTCGTTCACGGTGCACGAGCCCAAGGAGGCGGGGATGCGCCGAAGCACGGTGGGGCAGGAATTGATCGACCTGAAGCGCGCATATGAGACCGGCGCCATCAATGACCAAGAGTACGAGGACAAGCGCCAGGAGCTCCTCGGGAGTCGACGGTGAGGCCGCCCGGTTGCCTGGGAGCGGCGAAACGCGGAGGGTCGCGCGATGAGTCGAGGCACCGTGGGAAGCACGATGGAGGGGGGCGCTCGGACCGGGGTGCGAAGGGTGGGTCGGCGTGGGTTCCTGAAGACCTTGGCGGTCGGGGTGGGGGCGGGGGTGGGTGTGGGAACGGGAATGCGGGGATCGGTTTGGGCGCAGGAGGCCGATTCGGAGGTGGTCCTGCCGGAGGCGAGGGGGCCCCGGGTGATTCTGATCCGATTCGGTGGGGGCGTCCGGCGGCGGGAATCCATCGAACCCGAGCACACTTTCGCGCCGTTCCTGTGCCGGAGTCTGGCGGCGAGGGGCACTCTCTTTCCGCGGATGGTCATCGACCGCCAGGAGGGCCTCAACACGAGCCACGGTGAGGGAACGCTCAACCTGCTGACCGGCAGGTACGATCGGTACACGGATGTCCTCGATGGGTTCCTCAAGGCGCGGTTTGAGCCGAAGGTACCCACCCTGTTCGAGTATCTGAGGAAGCAGTACCGCGTGGCGCCCCACGAGACCCTCATCGTCAATGGGGAGGACCGGCCCGACGAGGAGTTCTACACCTTCAGCAATCACGCCGGCTACGGGATCGATTTCCGTTCGAGCGTCCTGAGCCTGTACCGGTTCAAGCGCTGGCTCTATGAACGACAACTGGCCGAGGGCAAGCTGACGGAGGTCCAGCGGGACAAGCGGCGGGAACAACTCAGGAAATGGGAGGAGGCGGACCCGCGTTCCCGCGGTCGCGCGGACTCGGGGCCGGCGCTCGACGCTTTCTGGGAGCGATGGCTCGAGCACTATGGGGATTCCGGCCTGGTCAATCCGCGCGGGGACCGTCTTCTCACCACCTTGACCCTGCGGGCGCTGAAGGAGCTGAAGCCCCGGCTCGTGATGGTGAATTACAACGATTGCGACTACGTGCATTGGGGCTACCTGAGCCATTACACGACGGGAATCGGGGTCATGGATGAGGGCATCCGCCAATTGGTGGAGGCGGTGGAGGCCGATCCTGAAACCCGCGATGACACCGTGTTCGTCATCGTCCCGGACTGTGGACGCGACTCGAATCCGATGTCGGCGGTTCCCTGCCAGCACCACTTCAATTCGAAGTCGTCGCACGAGATCTTCGCGCTGCTGACGGGCGCCGGGATCGCGAAGGGACGCGTCGTCGACAAGACCGTGAGGCAGGTCGACATCGCGCCGACGGTGGGCCGGTTGATGGGGTTCAAGGCCGAGCACGCCGAGGGGCGGGTCCTGGAGGAGGCGTTGAGCTGACGGCCTGTCGGGCAGGGGGAAAGCGAATGACCGAGGATTCGTGGGACGAGCCCAGCACCACGATCGGCGAACCGGATTCCATTCCGGCCCCGGTCGCGGTGATTCCGCCGCCGGTGCCGTGGTGGCAACGGTGGTTTTGGTTTCCCGTGAAGCTGGGGGTCGGGGCTTTGTTGATGCAGACACCCGCCGGCGCGATCGCGGTGGCGGGCTGGCTTCAAAGGTGCGTGCAACGGGCGGTTTTTCGGTCCTGGTGGCGTCGGGGGAGGGGAAGGCTCGGGACGTTCGAGGAGTTCATGGCCGAGGAGCCCATGCTCCTGGATTTCCGCCGGATGCCGAATTGGGTGGTGGACCAGGAGAATCGCTTGAAGGCGGGCGGTGTGGGAGCGGGAGTCGGTGTCGGAGGCAACCGGGGTTTCTGGGCGCGGTATTTCGGTTCGCTTGCGAGCAACGTCTGGAGGGGGATTCAATCCCTGTCGAACGTGGCGATCCTGACGATGCCGGGAGCGGCGCTCTGGTGGTTCGGATGGTGGGGCGGTTGGCAGAATTCGTTCCACAAGGGGTACGAGCACGCGTTGGTTGGGCCGCTGATCAGCTGGTTTGGAATCCTCCTGTTCGTGGCCGCGATGTTTTACGTGCCGATGGCCGCGGCGCGCCAGGCGGCGACGGGACGCTGGAAATCGTTCTGGGAGGGAAGGACCGTGTGGACCCTGGTGCGGGTGTCGTGGTGGCAAAGCGCGTGCGTGGCCGTCGCCCATGCCGTCGCCAACGTGATCGTGATGGGTTTGAAGAGCTGGCCGCAGTTCCTGCCCCAGGCGCGTGTGGCGGCGTTGGCCCAACGCGGACTGGATCCGACCGAGGCCTATCACCAAGGGATCGAGAAGGTGGACTGGTCCGAGCTGACGGAGGCCCAGGCGGTGCAGATCCTGAACCTTCACTTCCTCGGGTCGGCATTGGCCGTCCTCGCGATCCTGCTGGTTTTGAAACGACTCGTGGCGTGGATGTATTCCGGGGCGGTTCTGCGGGCCGTGCGGCGTCGAGTTCTCGGGGAGGAGCATCTGGCCGATTCGGAGTGGAGGATCCTGAACACCCTGGGATTGCTCCAGGTGGGCGATCCCCCGGTTCGAGCGTTTCTCGTCCGGGCGATCGCGTGGGCGGGAACGAAGGCGGGACGCGTGGTGAGCGCGGGGGTCGTCTTCCTTTCGTGGTTCGCCTTTGTGAGCGCGATCTACGTCTCGGAATTCTTCAGCCACCATCCCGGGGTGGGCTGGTTGAACCAACCGCTCGTTCAAGTGCCATGGTTCCGCTACGTGCCACCGACCCTGGAAAACCCGGCGCCGAGTCTCCTGGCCGCCGCCGTGCTTGTCGGAATCGCGTGCGCGATCAGGGCTTGGCGACGACGCGGGGCGGCGCGGCGTGGCGCCACGATGGACGGGTGAAGCTGGCCGTCGATCTCGAGTGGCGGGACATTTCCCGCCGAACGCGGCATCAACGGCGCCGTTCCGCCAGCGGCCCCGGCATGGGGCCGGTGGTCTGGGTTCGAATCCGGGCGAGGAACGAGTCGGCCGTCAGATAGAGGACGGAGCCATCGCCGCCCCAGGCGCAATTCGCGGTGGCCACTCCCGTGGCGAGAGTGCCGAGGTGCCTGCCTTCCGGTGAAATCACGAGCACGCCCCCGGGTCCGGTGGCCCAGAGATTGCCGTGCCGGTCGACCTTGAGCCCGTCGGGCAGACCCTTTCGGCCGGGGACGAGCGGCGTGGCGTCGAAGAGCACGCCGCCGGGGCCGAGCGTCCCATCCCGCTGGACGTCGTAGACCATGTAGTGGGCGCGTTCCGGATCCGAGACCGCGACGTAGAGTTTGCGCTCGTCGGGAGAGAACGCGATGCCGTTCGGTCGGGTCAGGTCCCGGACCAGGAGATTGATTCTTCCCCGCTTCGAGATGCGGTAGACCCCCTGGTACGGTAATTCCTTGCGCGGATCATCGACGCCCCCCGCGAGGCCATAGGGAGGATCGGTGAAGTAGAGCTCCCCGGTGGACCGTATCGCGATGTCGTTGGGGCTGTTGAGGCGGTTGCCTTCGAAGTGGGTGGCGAGGGGTTCGAAGCGCGCGCGCCCCTTGAGTCGGGCGACCTGGCGGTCGCCGTGCTGGCAAAGGATGAGGCGGCCTTCGTTGTCGAGGGTCAGCCCATTGGAGCCCGATTCCCCGGGGGGCGCGTCCGGGCTCGTGGAACCGCTCGGCCGGAGGTGTTCGAGCAGCCCGTCGCTTTCCCTCCATCGCCAGACGACGTTCCGCGGGACATCGGAGAAGAGAAGATAGGCGCCGGGAGCGAACCAGACCGGGCCTTCGGCCCAGTCGAAGCCCTCCGCGAGAATCTCCACCGACGCGTCGGAAGCGAGGAGTTGGTCGAGGCCTGGGTCGAGTCGCTCGATGACGCCGAGGGTGCCGGAGCGGGCGTGGGGCGCGTACGTGTTTTCCGCCGCCGTGACCGCGAGATGCAGGACGATCAGGCAGCCGGCGACGAAAGGCGGGAGCGCTTTCATGGGATCGATTCCAAGTGCGATCCAAGCGTGCGACGCGGGAAACGGTGCCGCAAGCGCCGAGTGGGGAGGCGAAACGCGACGGGCGCATCCCCGGGTTGTCGGTGCCCCCCTTGGGAGTGCGGCGCTCGGCGCCGCTTTGGATCGCCGTGGAGCGCCGAAGCCTTGCGAGCGCAACCACGGACCACACGGAGCACACGGAAAAGGGAAAGGGGAAGAGGGCGACAAAAGACCTGTCCCTTAGTGATGGCACGCGAGGTGTGCCGAGGGGGGTTGAAGGCTGGTCAACCCGGCGGAACACCGCTGGAATCGCGGTGTGGTTCGCGTTCGTGAGATTGAATCCCTGGATCTTCCGGTCCTGGCGCCGTATCGGACCTTGCGTCAGCAGGCGGATCACTATCGGGACCGCCTGTTTGTGGCGGAGGGCGACAAGGTGGTCCGTCGTTTGCTCGAGAGTGATCTGACCGTCCTTTCGGTGCTTCTTCCCCGCGAGTTCCTTGGGTCCATGCTCCCGAAGCTCGAGGCGCGCGAGGAGGACATCGACGTTTTCGTCGCGGATCGGAGCCTGTTGGAGACGCTGACCGGATTCGTGCTCTACCAGGGACTGCTCGCGTGCGCGCGGATTCCGGTCCCCGCCGAGTTGGATGTCGTGATCGCGCAGGCGGGCCGGCCGCGTTTCCTGGTCGCGGCGGACACGATCGCGAACGCGGAGAACATGGGGGCGATGGTGCGGAACGCCGCGGCGTTCGGGGCGGACGCGATGCTGGTGGGCGAGGAGTGTGTGCACCCCTACATGCGCCGCTCGGTGCGAACCTCGATGGGGGCGCTTTTCCGGCTTCCGATCGTGGAGGTGGTCTCGCTGCCCGAAGCGCTCCGGGAATTGCGCCGACGGGGCATTCGCTGTGTGGCGGCCCATCCGCACGCCGATCGGCGATTGCTTCCGGAGGCGGCCCTCGCCGGGGATTGCTGCGTGGTGCTTGGGAGCGAGGGCGAGGGGCTGACTCCCGCGGTACTCGAGGCCTGCGACGATTGGGTTTCGGTGCCCATGCGGAGCGGGGTCGATTCGCTGAACGTGGGGGCGGCGGGCGCGGTGTTCTTCTACGAGGTGTGGCGGCAGCGCCGTGGGGGCGGTTCCTGACGGGCCGACGCGATTCATGCGGCGGAAGTCGGCGGAGCGGGCTTCTCCAATTCATTCGTGTGTCCCCAGGCGCGGATGGACGCCGCCTGATTCGGGTGGGACGGCATCTCCCCAAACGCGACAGGCGGTTCCTCGCTGAAAAGAGGAGACACCCGGCGCGATGCGAAACCGGAGGGCCGCGGCGGACCCGTTGGGCGGGTCCAAAACACACTCGAATCATGTCAAAACACGAAGCCAGCGAATCAGGAACGGAAACCCCTCCCACCGGCGCGCCGAAGACCGGTTGCGGATGCGGGGGCAAGGGCGGCGAAGGGGGTGGCGGTGAGACCGATCCGGCGACCCACACGCCGGTGAGCAGCGAAGGCGGCGGCGAAGGCGCGCCGGGCGAAGCCACGACCCTCGTCGATCAGATCGCCGAAAGCGCCGAAGGCGAGCCCCGCCAGGGCGAGCTCGAAGCGGTGACGGAGTTCGATCCGGGTCGGGCGATCAACGAAGGAATGCCGAGAAGCATCCTGACGGACGAACTGCTCGGGTTGGGTGAGTGCCGGCCGGAAGGGTACGCGCCGGAGAGCGTGTGCGGAGCCGACGACCGGGTCCAGGTGGGGAACACGACAGCGGTGCCGTGGCGTTGGATCTGCAAGTTGATCATCACGTTTCCAAACGGAGCGACCGGTGGTTGCACGGGATGGTTCATCGGTCCGAAGGCGGTGATGACCGCCGGACACTGCGTCTACTCGAAGGCGAACGGCGGGTGGGCCCGCCGGATCGAAGTGATCCCGGGCATGAAAGGCGCGGCGCGCCCTTACGGGTCGATGGTGGGCACGTCCTTCCGCAGCGTGACCGGATGGACGAACAACAGCGACCCGAACTACGACTACGGGTGCATCATCCTGCCCAGCCCGAGCCTGGGGAATCAGGTTGGATGGTTCGGGTTCGCCGCGTTGACCGACGCCACGCTGAATGGGCTTCTCGCGAACAACTCCGGTTATCCGGGGGACAAACCGTTCGGTACCCAATGGTTCAACGCGGGACGGGTGACGAACGTCACCGCGCGGAAGATCTACTACATGCTCGACACGTACGGCGGACAGAGCGGCAGCCCGACGTGGCGGTTCCTGAACGGTCAGCGGCATGCCATCGGGATCCATGCCTATGGCGGCTGCCCGAACAGCTCGACCCGGATCGTCAGCGCCGTCTTCAACAACATGATGGCCTGGCGGAACAGTTAAGCTGGATGCCGGAATTCACCCCGCGCGGGTTGTTCCACTCCACTCCATTCCATTCCAACGCGGGCGGCGGACGAATCCACGGTTCCGCCGCCCGCCCTTCCCTGATCCACTGATCCGAACCCCATGGAAACTGTGATCCTTGAAGTCATGGAGAGCTGGCCAGTCCAGCTGGTTCTCGAAGCTCCCGGTGGACGTGAGATGGCGGCCCTGTCCGAGCACGCGCGAATCCGCCGTGCCGGGTTTCTCGTCGATTCAGGACTTCTCCGGCCCGGGCAGCGGATCCGAATCCTCGCCCGGTCCGCCCGCGGGGAGATCACCGATCTGGAGATCCTCGAAGAGCCTGTCTGAAAACAGGTCCCATCCGGATCTTCCGACAGGCTCCCAGCCGCTGGGGACTTGGCAAACCATGGTTTGTCCAGTAAGCCCACGGCCCATGATTCATGTCGGCGTCATCGGTCTCGGGTTCATGGGAGTCACCCACATCAAGGCGTACCGCAAGGTCCCCGGCGCGCGGGTCGCGGCCATTTGCGACGCCTTCAAGCTGCCCGAGGACGGCGTCCTGCAAAGCGTGACCGGGAACGTCGCCGATCCCGATCCGGTCCGGCTGAATCTGGCGGAGGTCCAGGCGACGAAGGATTACCGCGAGGTCCTCGCGAATCCGTCGATCCAGGTCGTCGACATCTGTCTTCCGACCTCGCAACACGTCGAGATGGCGACCGCGGCCCTCGCGGCTGGGAAGCACGTGCTCTGCGAAAAACCGCTGGCGCGCACATCGGCCCAGTCGCGCGAGATCGTCGCGGCCGCGAAGGAGGCGAAGGGCTATTTCATGCCGGCGATGTGCATGCGGTTCTGGCCGGGATGGGCGTGGCTGAAGGAGGCGATCGCCGATGGCCGCTACGGCCGGGTCCTGGCGGCGCGCTTTCGCCGGGTCAGCGGTCCTCCGGGATGGAGCAAGGGCACCTACTTCAAGGGGGCGGAGTCGGGGGGTGCCCTGCTGGATCTGCACATTCACGACACGGACTTCATCCAATTCCTGTTCGGCAGGCCGAAGCGGGTTTTTTCCCGGGGCCTGAGCCGGTTCAGCGGCGCGATCGACCACGTGGTGACCCAGTACGACGTCGGGGACGGCGTCGCCGTCTCGGCGGAGGGATCGTGGCTGATGAGCGAAGGGTTTGGGTTCAGCATGGCGTACACGGTGAACTTCGAGAAAGCCTCGGCGGACTTCGATTCCAGCAGGACGGGCGAAGTGCTCAAGGTCTTCGAAGACGGCCGGGGCGCCCGGGTCGAGACTCCGTCCGGGGACGACGGGTATGTGGGGGAATTGAGCCACTTCCTCGGCGCGGTCGCGGCGGGACGGCCGCCGACGATCGTGACGGCCGAGGATGGCGCGTCCGCGGTCGAGATTTGCGAGGCCGAGGAGAAATCCGTCCTCACCGGGGCCGTGGTTGACCTTTGACGCCGTGGACGACGATTCCCCGGAGACGACGGCTTTGGTTCAGGGCCAGGGCCAGGGCCAGGGCCACCGCCAGGCTCAGGTTCACGCCGGGGCGGGCGCGATCGTCATCCAAGGCGCGCGGGAGCACAATTTGCGGAACCTCTCGGTCGCCATTCCCCGCGGGAAACTGGTCGTGGTTACGGGAGTGAGCGGCTCGGGGAAGAGCACGCTGGCGTTCGACCTGGTTTTCGGCGAGGGGCAGCGTCGGTTCCTCGACTGCATGAGCGCGTACGCGCGGCAGTTCGTGGAACAACTCCGTCGGCCGGACGTTGACCTGATCGCGGGGCTTCCGCCGACGGTGAGCATCGAGCAGCGGACCTCCCGGGGTGGTGGCAAGAGCACCGTGGCGACCGTGACGGAGATTCATCACTTTCTCCGGCTCCTGTTCGCCCGCCTGGGAACGACCCACTGTCCGGACTGCGCCCTGCCGGTCGAGGGTCAGACCCGCGACGAGGTGGGACGCCGTTTGAAGGGTGAGTTGGAGAAGCGCGGCGACCTGCTCCTGCTCGCGCCCGTCGTCAGGAATCGAAAGGGGTTCCACACCGAGGTGGGCGAATGGGCCGCGAAACGCGGTTACGCCGAGGTGCGGGCCGATGGCGTCATGCACCCCACCGACAAGCGTCTGCGCCTCGACCGGTTCAAGGAGCACGACGTCGAGGTGGTCGTCGGAGTCATCGAGCAGGCCTCGTCGCGCCGACGGCGAACCGAGGGTCGCGCCGACGGACCGACGTCCCAGCAACTGGTCGATGAAGCGCTGACGGTGGGGAAGGGCACGGTCCTGGCGCTGGACAACCACGGTCGCGTCACCGTGCATTCGACCGAGCGCGCCTGTCCGGGATGCGGACGCTCGTTCCAGGCGCTCGACCCGAAGCAGTTCAGTTACAATTCGTCCCAGGGCTGGTGTCCGCGGTGCCGGGGTTTCGGCGAGCTTTTCTACCTGCCGGACGCGGATCGCGGCGCGCGAGCCGACGCGATCGAGGAATCCTGGTGGCGCTGGCAGGAGGGGAAACGGGAGATCTGTCCCGAATGCCACGGTGCCCGCCTGAATCCGGTGTCGCGGGCGGTGCGTCTTCTCGCCGGAGGCGTCGGCGGATCCGTTGAGGCCGGCGTGGAGGAATCGGTTGCGGGCGTCGCCAAGGCGCGGAGCCGGCGGCGAAGCCCGCGCGGAGCCGCGGGAACGATGGCGCCGTCCCCGACGATCGACGTCGTCGGCGCGATGTCGGTGGCGTCGGCCATGGCGTGGGTGGAGGCTCTGCGATTCGACGGGCGCGACGAGATGATCGCGCGCGACATCGTCCCCGAGATCGCTTCGCGGTTGAGGGTGTTGGGGGAGATCGGGCTGGGATACCTCCAATTGAGCCGTTCGGTGACGACGCTTTCGGGCGGGGAAGCCCAGCGCATCCGGCTGGCGGCCCAGATGGGATCGAACCTGAGCGGCGTCCTGTACGTTCTGGACGAACCCACGATCGGACTTCACGCGCGCGACAACGAGCAGTTGCTCGCCTCGCTCGCGCACCTGAAGCGGCGCGGTAATTCGCTGCTGGTGGTCGAACACGACGAAGAGACGATGCGCCGGGCGGATCATGTCATCGACCTGGGACCCGGCGCGGGGGTCGAGGGGGGGCGGGTCGTCGCCGAGGGAACGCTGGCCGAACTGATGCGACACCCGGACTCCGTCACGGGGCGGTGTCTGCGGGAGCCGTCCCGATTCCCGACGCGGGGGGAGCGTCGTCCGGTGAGGAAACCGACGGCGGGACGGGCTAGGAACGCCGGGAAGGCTGACGCCGGGTCGGTGGACTGGCTTCGAATCGAGGGAGCGTCGGCCAACAATCTGAAGGACCTGGCCGTGGCCTTTCCGCTCGGTCGATTCGTGGCGGTGACGGGTGTGAGCGGGTCGGGGAAAAGCACGCTCGTGCGGGAATGCCTTCTCGCGGATTTGGAGGCGGCGTTGAAGTCGGGTGCGGGAGCGGTTGGCGGGAAGCGGGGCCGCGGCAAATCGACGGGCGCGCCGAGGTTGAGCGGGTGGGAGTCCCTGAAGTCGGTTTACGAGGTGGATCAATCGCCGATCGGCCGGACCCCGCGGTCGACGCCGGCGACCTATGTGGGGTTCTTCGACGACATCCGGGCGTTGTTCGCGCAGGTGCCGGAGTCGCGGATGCGCGGGTATGGCGCGGGTCGGTTTTCGTTCAATTCGCCAGCCGGGCGATGCCCACAGTGCGACGGCGCCGGGGAGATCAAGCTGGAGATGAATTTTTTGCCGCCGGCGTTCGTGCCGTGCGAAGTGTGCAAGGGAACACGGTTCAACCCGGAGACCCTGGACGTCGAATACGCGGGGAGGAACATCGCGCAGGTCCTTGAACTCTCGGTGTTGGAGGCGATCGCGTTTTTCGAAGCGCTGCCGCGGATTCGGCGGCCGCTGGAGGCGTTGCGGGATACGGGCCTGGGGTATCTGAAGCTGGGCCAGACGAGTCCGACGCTCAGCGGTGGCGAAGCACAGCGGGTCAAGCTGGTGACCCACCTGCTGACCGGGTTGAAGGAGGGCGTCGAGTCGCGGGAACGGTGGCCGAAGCGGAGCCTCTTCGTGCTGGAGGAACCGACGATCGGCCTGCACATGTCCGACGTCCGGCGGTTGGTCGATGTCGTGCAGCGGTTGGTCGACCACGGCCACACGGTGATCGTGATCGAGCACAACCTGGACCTGATCGCCGAGGCGGACTGGGTGATCGACCTTGGGCCGGAAGCCGGTGAGGCGGGGGGACGGGTCGTGGCGGAGGGGACGCCGGAGACCGTGGCGCGGACGGCTGGGTCGCACACCGGCCGGTTCCTCAAGGCGACGTTGGCCTCGGGTTGATCGATACTTGCCGCTGGCGCGGACAGGGAGTCGGCGTAGACTCCGCGACCTGATGCGCATGATGCCAAGCACACAGCGGTTATTGTCAGTCGGGTGGTCCAGGGCGCGGACGTGGAGCGCCGTGGTCGTGGCGGCGCTCATCCAGCCGGTCATGGCGTGGGCGCAGGCTCCCGGGATCCCGGGCGGCGAGCTGGGTTACAACGCGGCGATGGCGAGGCTGTTCGCGGACATCCCCTATTTCACGGCCGATGTGGACACCGCGCTCACCAACCTCAACGACAAGACCCGGCTTTCGATCCCGATGCGCATGCACAAGCGGCAGGAGAAGCTGCGGATCGAGGTGGACTTCGTGAAGGTCAAGGGCACCGGCCTCGCGATGCAGGGACTCGGCGCCATGCAGAACATCGGGATGGCCCGGATGACGAGCCTCGTCGATCCCAAGGACAAGGGGATGACCGTCCTGTTTCCGGACCTGAATGCGTACTCGAAAGTCTCCATGTCGGAGGCGGATCTGCCCGACGACGGATTCAAGGTGTCGAAGCGGGCGGCGGGCAAGGAGACGGTGAACGGCCAGGCGTGCGTGCGACAGAAGGTGACCCTCACCTCCAAGGAGGGTCAGAAGGTGGAGGCGACCACCTGGGAGGCCACGGCCCTCGGGAATTTTCCGATCCGAATGCTGTTCCAGCAGAAGGAGGGGTCGATGGTGATGGACTTCCGCAACGTGAAGCTGGTGGCGCCGTCCGACGATCTGTTCAAGGTTCCTGCCGGCTACAAGTCGTTCGCCAGCATGTCATCGCTGATGCAGGAGGCGATGACGCGGGCGTTGAGTCCGGCGAAGTGACGGGAAGAATCAGCGCGCGGCCTGTTCAAGCGCCTCGAGCACGATCCCCGGGGTCAGCACTTCGGGCAGGATCAGCGGCGGCTTCGACGGGTCCTTCGGATAGACCAGCACGAGCGGAACCCCCGCGCGGCCGTGGCGTTGGAGTTCCTCCGTGATCGCGGGCGGCAGGAGCGTGTGATCGCCCTTGAGGGCCACGGCGTGGATCGCGCGCAGGCGTTCGCGGACGGTCTCGATGTTGATCGACGAGCGTTCGTTCAGTTGGCAGGTGAGACACCATTCGGCGGTGAAATCCACGAAGACGGGCTTGCGTGCTTTGCGAGCCGCTTCGACGGCGTCCCGGGACCAGGGCTGCCAGGGGATTTCGTCCTTGGACAGGGACGCGTCGGAGGCCGGATGGGCGGCGGCGTTCGACGAGGGTGCGGGCGAGGCGCGTCGGAGGTCGCGCCAGCGCAGCTCGTTTTCCAGCGTTCCGCCGTACGCCGCGCCGGCGATCGCGACGGCCAGCACGGCGGCTGCGGTCTGGTGGCGTGTTCCCCGCTGGGCGAACTCGCCCCACACCCAGGTGGCCAGGGAGATGCCGACCAGGAAGATCCCGAGCCAGAGCGGGCCGGCCTCGCCGAAGTGGCGGGAAGCGAGGGTGTAGAGCCAGAGCGCGGTGGCCAGCATCGGGAAGCCCATGCCGATCTTGAATCGGACCATCCACGGGCCGGGTTTGGGGAGGAAGCGGAGCCACTCGGGTTTCCAGGTCAAGAGGACATAGGGGGAGGCGAGTCCGAGCGCGACGGAGGAAAAGACTCCGACGATGGTCAGGGAGTCCGCCGTGAAGGCGTATCCAAGCGCCGTTCCGAGAAAAGGGGCCGTGCAGGGGGTGGCGAGGGCGACCGCGAGCATCCCGTTGAAGAACGCGCCGGCGGAGCCTTCCTTGCCCGCCAGTTCGCCCGCGGCATCCATCGCGCCGCCCCCAAGGTTGATCTCGAAGACTCCAAAGAGGCTGAGAGCGACCAGGAGGATCAGGGTGGTGAGGATGACGAGAAAGACGGGGTTCCCGAACTGCATGCCCCAGCCCGCGATCCCGGCGGCTTTCTTCACTCCGATCACAACGCCCGCCAGGACGAGGAACGAGAACCAGACCCCCAATCCATAGATCAAACCGAGTCGGCGCGTTTCAGCCGCGTGACTTCCGCTCTGACGAACGAATCCGAGGATCTTCAGCGCGATGACCGGGAGGACGCACGGCATGATGTTCAGGATGAGCCCGCCAAGGAACGCGTAGACGAGGGCGGTGGCGAGGGTCAGGGAGGCCGGGGTGGGGGTGATGGCGGTCGTCGTCGCGGTCGCGGTCGCGGTCCCTTCCGCTGGAGAATCCTCCGTCGGCTCGCCGGGAAGTGCCGTGGGAGCTGGTGGCGCCGCCGCCGCGGAAGCGGCGATGTTCAGGACGGCATCCAACGCCACCGAGGGTCGCTTGCCGTCTTCGGCTTTCACCAAAAGCCCCGCCACCTGGTTCGGCCATTCCCCGTCAAATTTCAGGACCTTCTTCCGAAGCACGACGGTCGGTCCCGCGGCGGCAAGGCGCTCGGTGGCGGTCGCGATCTGGAAGCTCTCGGAGGACAGGGGGAAGAAGTCGGGAACCGCGGACCCGGCGCCGCTTCCCGCCTCCCAGGTGATCACCAGGGTGCGTTCGTCGCCTGCGGGCGGACCGTCCCACGCGGCCGTGGCGCTTCCTTCCGGCAGGGGCGTGGGGATCAGGTCCCGTGCTTCGCGGATCCGGGACGCCGTGGACGACGGTTGGGTCGTGTCGCCGATCGTGAAGGTCGCCCGGACCTCGGCCTTTCTGGGGATGCAGCTCTCCTTGCACTCGAGCCAATGGACGGTGGCGGTCGCTTCGATCGGACCGGGCGCGGTGCCGGGAGCGATCGTGATGGGAACCGGGAGGAGCGTGGTGTCGTGGTAGACGTAGGTGACCAGGCCGGCGTCGGCGAATCGTTCGGGAGGCGGCCATTGGAGATCCCCGGCCGCGACGCCGTCCGGCAGGCGCCAGTCGACGGTGGTGGGCGCCCCGGAATCACCGCCGTTCCTCCAGTACGTGTGCCAACCGTCCTTGGATTGCAGCTCGAGCGCCGCGACAAACGTTTCGCCCGCGCGGACGGTTTGAACCGGGAGGAGCAGTTGAACGCGGGTTGCGGCGGGAGGCTGCGCGGCGGAAGCGGCGAGGCTCGCGACGAGAAAAACCGCCAAACCGCGGTACCAATGCATGCACGGCATCATGGTGTAGGAGGTTTGAGTTTGCCAAACATTCCCCGCCGCCGACGATGGCCCGAATGGCCGATGGCCCGCCCATTCAGTGGCTCCGCAGCGGTCGCGAGGGCCTGGCCGCCATGTTGGAGGCGATCCATGGCGCGCGCCAGTCGGTGGCGCTCGAGATTTACCTCCTGGAGGACAGCGAGATCGGGGCGCGGTTTCGGTCCGCGCTCGGGGACGCCGCCCGGCGCGGGGTGCGGGTCCGGGTGTTGGTGGACACGTTCGGTTCCCTGGAACTGCCGGCGGACTACCTCTCCTCCGTCAATGCGGCCGGCGGGGATTGCCGCTGGTTCAATCCCTCGGATTTGGGCCGGTTCACCTACCGCGACCATCGCAAGCTCCTCATCGTTGATGAGACCGTGGCTTTCGTGACGGGGTTCAACATTGGCACCGCGTACAACGGCGACGGGGTGTCCGAGGGGTGGCGGGACGTGGGGTTGATCGTTCGTGGAGGATTCGTCGGACAATTATCGCAGGCCTTTCACGGAATGTTCGGAGCGGCCAGCTTCAAGCACCGCCGGCTCGCCCGCTTCCGGCGGCACATGGCTCCGCAGCGCATCACCGTCGATGGCGGGGACCTTTTTCTTCTGTCGCCGGGTCGCGGTCCGAATCCCGCGCTGGATTCCCTGATCAACGACATCGAACGGGCCGCCACGGTGCAACTCACGTCCGCGTACTTCCTGCCGCCGCGGCGGCTTCGGGTGGCGTTGTGCAAGGCCGCGCGACGGGGAATGCGTGTCCAGCTCCTGTTTCCTGGGATATGCGACGTGAAAATGGCGCAGATGGCGGCCCGTGGTCAGTACATGAGGCTGCTGCGCGCGGGGGCGGAGATCCACGAATACCAGCCGGCCGTGCTGCACGCGAAGCGCTATATCCTGGACGACGTCGTCTACGCGGGGTCGGCCAACCTCGACCTGCGGAGCCTCAACATCAACTACGAGATCCTGCTCCGCGTGGTCGATGGCGACTTGGCGGGGGAGGGTCGGGCCTCGTTCGAGGAGGACCTCGCTCGAAGCACAAGGATTCTGCCGGAAACCTGGAGCCAACGGTCCCTGTGGAGCCGGATCACGGAACGCCTCGCCGGCTTCCTTCTGGTCAGGCTCGACGCGCGCTTCGCCATGCGGCAGCTCTCGCGGCTTCGCGATTCGCGTTCCAGTGTCGGCGGGCTCCGAGTCCTGCGACGCCGAACCGGGCGCCGGGGCTGAAGGGAGGGATTCCGGGTGTGGGCGGCGCTGGAAGGCGTGGAGCTCCGGCGAGAATCGACTTTTCCTTTCTTCCACGGGGCACCACCGTGGTCCCCAGCAATGGATTCCATGGAGTTGGCCCTGCTTTGTCGGGAGCTCGCGGACAATAAGAAGGCGGAAGACATCACGATCCTGGACCTGCGCCAGCTCCACGGAGTCACCGACTTCATGGTGCTGTGCACGGGGACCAGCGACCCACACCTCCGGGCCGTCAAGGAGGAGATTTCCTGGAAGCTCCGAGATGAACATCAGATCCGGCCCCGCGCCGTCGACGGGACCCGTCACAGCGGATGGATCGTCCTCGATTTCGTGGACGTGCTTGTCCACGTCATGAAGCGGGACACGCGCGAGCGCTACGACCTCGAAGGATTGTGGAACGACGCGCCGAAGGTGGGTGTCCCGGAGCCGAAGGCCACGAAGAAGAAGGAGAAGGCCGCCAGGAAGACCGCCGCGAAGAAGAAGGCCGCGAAATCCGCGACGCCGCGCAAGTCGACCCGCGGGGTGGCCGCGAGCGGATCGAAGGCCAAGACCAAGGCGAAGACCAAGGCCAAGGCTGGGGCCAAGCCCGCCACGGACTCCGACGGCGGGGCCGGTGACGCGGACGCCTAGCGGGAACGACTCAGCGGGAGGGATTCCCTGGATCGGAATCGGAGTCGGCGTCAGCGGAGCTTGTTGTATTCGGGCCGGCTGTATTTGGACCGGGCCAGGCTTCCGGCGGCTTCCAGCAGGGCGGGATCCGGGGAGAACGTTCCGGGATCCCCGGCGAACAGCGGGGGCCGGTGGGCCGCCATCGCCGCGAGCCATTTCGCGCGGTCGGCTCCTGGCGGGGGTTGGACGGATCCCTGGATCAGCAGGCCGGACGCGTTGCGGCGTTGCGCGGCGCCCGCGATTTTCCTTCCGGCCCGGAGAACGTCGAACATCTCGTACCCTTCGAAACAGGCGCCGGGAATCTCCTTGCGACAGCAGGGCGCGAGTTCGGAGGCGACACCGATTTCCGCGAGGGCCCGGATCACCCAGGCGTGAACGGTTCGGTAACTCTCGATGGCGCGAAGGCGATGCCAGGCGTGTCCGGGCGGGATGGCGAGGCTGTAGGTCCAGTCCCTGTCGTGCGGGACGATTCCTCCCCCGGTGGGCCGCCGGATGAGGGGCCGAAGCGGAGTCCGCTGCTCGATTTCCAGGTATCGCTGGAAATACCCGAAGGTCGCGGCCGGCTCCTTCCATCCGTAAAACCGCAGCACCGGAACGCCGCGAGGTCCCGCCGACGCGAGGAGAGCTTCGTCGAGCGCCATGTTTTCGGCCGAATCGCCGGGGCCCGAATCGAGGATCAGCCAGCCCTCCGCGTTCATGGGGTCGCCGAAGGACAGAGGTCGCGGGTTTCGCAGTGGGCGCAGTCGGGGTTTCGGGCGGCGCAACGCCGCCGTCCGTGCCAGATGAGCCAATGACTGAAGAGGGTCCAGCACTCGCGGGGAACGACTTTCCCCAGCGCTTTCTCGATGCGTTCGGGAAGCGTCTCCCGGGTGAACCCGAGGCGCCGGGAGAGTCGGGCCACGTGGGTGTCCACGACGATTCCCGAGGTGAGGCCGAACGCCGTGCCCAGGACGACGTTGGCGGTTTTGCGTCCGACGCCCGCGAGGGTCACGAGTTCATCGAGGGACCTGGGGACTTCGCCGCCGTGTTGCGCGACCAGGGTCCGGCAGGTCGCCTGGATGTTGCGGGCCTTGGTTCGGAACAGCCCGATTCGTCGGATGTCGTGTTCGAGCTCGGGAAGGGGGGCGTTGGCGAAGTCCGACGCGGACCGGTATTTCCGGAACAGATCACGGGTGACGAGGTTGACCTGTTTGTCGCTGCACTGTGCCGACAGGATCGTGGCGACGAGCAGTTCGAGGGGGTTGGAGAACAACAGTTCGCAGTGGGCGTCGGGGTAGGCGGTCCGGAGGCGGTCGATGACGGCCTGAACGCGCCGGGCCAGCGCGGGCGCGGACTCACGGGCCATGAGTGGGGCGGGAGGACGGAATGGATGACGCGCGGTCGGGCTTTGGCTCAGTACATGAGCGATTCCGCGCGACGGCGGTTGTTGGGAATGACCGGGTTGCCGTCCACGCCCTCGGGGTATTCGAACACGCGTCCCTCGAAATTGCGGATGACGACGCGGTCGTGGTTGTGGCTGAGGACATACTCCGGATTGACCGGGACCTTGCCGCCTCCGCCCGGGGCGTCGATGACGTACTGCGGCACGGCGTAGCCCGTGGTGTGTCCGCGGAGTCCCTGCATGATCCGGATGCCTTCGCGGACGCTGGCGCGGAGGTGGGACGACCCGGTGATCAGGTCGCACTGGTAGACGTAGTAGGGCCGGACCCGGCAGCGGAGCAATTTTTGGACATGGACCTTCATCACTCCGACGTCGTCGTTGACGTGGCGAAGGAGCACGGACTGATTGCCCAGCGGGATGCCGGCGTCGGCGAGGCGGCCCAGGGCGTCGCGGACCTCCGTGGTGAGTTCGCTCGGGTGATTGGAATGGATGCTGATGAACAGCGGATGGAACTGCCGCAGCATGGCGCAGAGTTCGGGCGTGATCCGCTGGGGGAGGAAGACCGGGATCCGGGTTCCGATGCGCAGGAACTCGATGTGTGGGATCGCGCGGAGGCGACTCAGCAGGTGTTCCAGCTTCTCATCCGAGAAGAGGAGGGGGTCGCCGCCGCTCAGGAGGACATCGCGGATCTCCGGATGATTCGCGATGTACTCGATCTGGCGGTCGAAGTCGGGATGGAAATCGTATCCCGCGGCGTTGCTGACCAGGCGGGAGCGGGTGCAGTAGCGGCAGTAGGCGGCGCAACGGTCCGTGACCAGGAAGAGGACCCGGTCCGGATACCGATGGACGAGCCCGGGCACGGGTGAGTGGGAATCCTCCCCGCAGGGGTCGGGCATTTCCCAGGACGCCTGCTGGGTTTCCTCGAGGCGGGGAACCACCTGACGGCGGATGGGGCCGTCCTCGTCGCCGGCTTCGATCAGATTGAAGAAGTACGGCGTGATGGCCATCGCCAGTTTGGAGCGGGCGAGGATGGCTCCCGCGCGTTCGGAGGCGGAGAGGTCGGGCAGGAAGCGCTCGAGCTGTTCCAGCGTGGTGATCCGGTTCCGGAGCTGCCATCGCCAATCGTTCCACTCGGAATCCGGCACATCCTTCCAGGGTCCGCGCCCGGCGGAGCGGAACGTTTTGAGGTCTTCGGAACTCGCGCCGTCCTCCTCCGACGGAGTTTCCTCCAGGGTCTCCCGCAGGGAGTCTTCGAACATGGGGCGGGACTATTCTTTCGGGTACCCGGCGTGTCAAGGAGGTGGCCCGGAAGGGGTTTCCGTGGCGGCGACCGCCTCGGCGCGGGCGCTTTCGGCGTCGCCGAAGCGGCGGATCGCCTCGCGCGCGAGGAGTTTGGGACTGGGCGGCGCCTGTCCCCGGACCAGCGTGCCGAGACTCGGCCGGGATCGGGAATCGACGTAGTCGTTGATGAGGTCGATGTACTGGAAGACCAGGGGGCGGAGATCGGGCGGCGCGTTGATGCGGATGGCGTGGAGCTGCTGGAGCAGTTGCCGGAGGACCGGGAGCTGGCGGTTGAACTCCCAGGTCCCGAGAATCTCGCCGAGTTCCATGCGGCGCGGGCGGCTGCCGGCTTCCGGGAGGATTCCCACGGGCTTGAGCGCTTCATCGAGCTTGCGGAGGGTGAATTCGGGGGCCCACGCCTGGAGGGCGTCGCGACCCGTGAAGTTCGCGAGGGTGATCGCCCACCATTTCTCGGCGTCCAGCAGGGATCGGAAATCGGGGTGGAAGGCCTCGATGAAGCCGGTCTGCCAGTTCCAGTGCTCCTGGAGATGAAGCAGCCAGTGGCGGATCCGGCCGATGCCGTCGGGGAACCGCTGGAGTTCGATCAGGCAGAGGTGGGCCGCCGCCGAATAGGTCAGCCACTCGCGGTCGGGCATGGAGCCGATGTCCGGCTGGCTGAGCTCGTAGAACGAGGGCGGATTGCCGCGGGCCAGCTGTTCCCGAACCCACGCGAGACGCCCTTGCCGGCGAACTTCGATGGACGTCCGGGTCTCGGGAACGGGAAGCGGCCCTTCGATGCTGCTTTGAAGGACGGAACGGGTGACGCCCTCGACGAGCCACAGGGGCGGTTCGGCGGCCCGTTCGTTCCCCGCCCGGTTGGCGAGGTCGAGCAGGACGGCCTGGACGATCGCGCGGGTCAGGCGTTCCTCGGAAAGCAGGGACGGGACCTGGACGCGATATTTCCAGGTGTTTTCGAAGGGGACCGCCTCGATGGGCACCGGGGCGTTGGTCCGCTGGCGGGGCTCGATGGCGACGTGGATGTTGGCTCCGGCGGAGCGCCAGACATCCGGGAGACCGAACACGCGGAGGGTCTCGTCTTTGACGCGTTCGCAGGCGATGGCGACGGTCTGCGGTGTGAGGGTGCGCGGACCGGTTCCGGGTTGGAATTCGCGCGGAGGCGACAGGCCCGGGACTCGGGGACCGCTGACCAGGAACTGGCCCGATTGACTGGTGGTGACGAGATCCTGGGGAAAGGACGGCCGCTGGGCCCGGGTCGCGAAGGGGCCAAAGGCGAACGCGAACGCGAGCGCGAGAGTCCGCGAGATCCCCATCCACGTCCACGTCCTTGACCACGTCCTTGACCTGGAGGGCCGCGCGGAAAGAACCCAGGGATCGGGTTCCCGGCGGGTTCGCGTCACCGTGGGGGACGAGTTCATGTCATCGTTCCGGGCGGGGAGGTCTGGCGAAGCCCGGCGACGGCGGGACGGTGACCGGGCGCGATCACGTGGCGGCTGGTTTCGGTTTCGAAGGGCTCGAAGAAGAGGGGTTGGATTTGGAGGCGGGCGAGTCGGACTTGGCGGGGGCGGCGGCCGGCGGCGTGGACGTCCCCGGGTTGTCCTTCTTGGCCGCGGCTTTGTACCCCTCGCTCCGGTAGTCGGTGATGTAGAATCCCGAGCCCTTGAAGATGATTCCGGCTCCGGTGCCCAACTGACGTTGGACTTTCCCCTTGCCCCAGCGGGGTTTTGGACAGCGATCCTTCGGGCATACCTCGATCGCTGCGTCCTTCATCGACTGAAAAAACTCGAACTCCGCTCCGCATTTCGAGCACGCGTACTGATACGTTGGCATTGGGGGGACAGTGTATCGGGGGGCGATTTCACCCCGTCAAGGGCCGTGATCGCACCGGGACCACGAGGGTGGTGCGGTGGGTGGGGTGGGTGGGGTGGATCCAAGACGGATTCGGAGCCGCGGCGCGGAGCCGGGGTCAGCCGCCGATGCAGCTCATGGTGCGTTCCGGTTGTTCGAACCCTTCCTCGCCGATGTGATGGCGGGCCTCCTTGGCGAGGGCGACCTCGCGCAGCCAGTCGATCAATTCGAGGTCCGTCATCCCGCGGCGGAGGCGTCCCTTGAGATCATGTTCCCCCAGGCTGAACAGGCAGGTTCGGATCTGGCCGTCGGCCGTGAGGCGGATCCGGTTGCAATGCCCGCAGAACGGCTCGGTCACGGGGGCGATGATTCCGATCTCGGCGTTCGATGGCGACGGGGCGTCGCCGGCGGCGGATCCGGTGATGTTTCCCGGTTCGGATGGCGTAGGACTGGTGGAACCGGTGGGACCGAAGCGCCAGCGGCGGGCGGTCTCGGACGGATGCGCGGGTGGGACGGGGACGAGATTGAACCGGGCTTGAAGCGTCGCGAGGATTTCGCGGCCGGGGACGACCAGATCGCGGAGCCAGGCGCGCCCGGAATCGAGGGGCATGAATTCGATGAACCGGAACGAAAGATCCTCGCGCTGGGCGAAACCGGCGAGCGCCTCGATTTCGTGGTGATTGAGGTCCCGGATGACGACCGCGTTCACCTTGACGGGATGGAACCCGAGGTTTCGCGCGAGGGCGATGGCTGCGAGAACCTCTCCGAGGCCGTCGCGGCCGGTCATTCGGCGAAAGTTGACGGGATCGAGCGAATCGAGGCTGAAGGAGACCCTGCGCAGGCCGGCGTCCCTGAGTTCGCGGGCATGCCGGGCGAAGAGGAAGCCGTTGGTGGTCAGGGCGAGGTCGTCGATGCCGGGGATCGAGGCGAGGCGGGCGACGAGGCGGGGGAGGTCCTCACGAAGCAGGGGTTCGCCGCCGGTGAGCCGGATCTTCCGGATCCCGAGTCCGACGAAGAGGCGGGTGACCCGTTCGATTTCCTCGAAGGAGAGCAGTTCGCGCCTCGGCTTCCAGGCGCGGAGAAGCTTCACCTCCGGTCCCGGCGCGGGGTTCGGGTTCCGGACGGCGTCGAACTTGGATCGGTAGAAATTGGCGGCCTCCTCCGTCTCCGGCAGGCAGTAGAGGCAGCGGAAGTTGCAGCGGTCGGTGACGCTGACCCGAAGGTCACCGAGAACGCGGCCAAAGGAGTCGATGAGCACGTGCCGGGCGGTCTACCTGGAGTCCGGGGGGGCGTTGGTGGCGGGGGTCGAGAGGACATTGACCTCGCCGGACCGCTTCAATTCAACGTCCAGGGACGGTACTTTGCCAGGGGTTGTGTCGGGTGAGGACGCGGAGGAACTGGGGGACGTCCCGAACTTCATGTCGTTCAGGACTTCGGCCCCCTTGCGGATGGGCTGGGTCGAATAGATCCCGCGACGGATCCAATCGAGACGGCGCGCGACGTTGAGCTCGTCCTTGAGTTTCCGGACCTGTTCCCGGAGGTAGGCGAGGTCGTTGAGTTGTTTTTCCAGCGCGAGTTTCTCGTCCTGAAGGCGCTTGAGCTCGCGGGTGAGTTCCTGGCGGTTGCCTTCCGAGGTCGCGAGGCGGCGTTCGGTCTCGTTGATCTGGCTCTCGAGATCCGCGATCGACGTCTGAAGTTCGCCCATCTGCTTGGTGAGATCGACGTTGCGACCCTCCAGGTTCGCGATCTGTCCGTCCCGCTTGGCGATCTCCTCCTGGGCGTTCTTGGTTTCGGCCCGCGCGGTGCGGGTTTCGGCGCGGGCCTTGGCGAGGTCCGTGTTGAGCGCGGCGATCTCGGTCCGGAGGTTGTCCAGATTTCGGGCGCGGTCGGTGAGGTTGGTTTCGAGCGAGAAATTGACCTTCTTCTGCTCGTCGAGTTCCCGACGGGT
>JBFWOK010000022.1:4198-53839 GCA_050250555.1 Limisphaerales bacterium | reverse complement strand
AGCGCCCGGTCGCCTTCTCGCCGACCACGAGCGCCCATCCCACCGGGCCCGCTCCGCAGAAATCCTCCAATCCTGCCAGCCCATTCGTTCAACGAATAGATGCACCCCGCTTACCGCTTACGAAGAAAACTCTTCGTCTTCAACACCGCCACCACATCGGTCGCGTGTCCCGAAGGGCTGGAGACCCTAAGCAGGCAGTACACGGCAAGGGCAAGGAATCGGGAATCGGGTTTCATCGCGAAGAATGGTTCATCCTGAATTCGAAAGTCTTGAATCCGCACTCATGCACCCACGCAAGACGCACAAAGGTTATTCGGAACCGAGATTCACCCCGGTCACTCCGCACCCCCGCTGCGCCACCGCGGACAACTCATCCACAGTCAGCGCCCGCCGCCACAGCATGACCTCGTCCATTTCACCGCGGAGCATTCCCAACATATTGTTGCTGCGGCCCAAGTACCCTCCCAGAAACAGCGGAGTGACGGTCGCGTTGAAGCTGTTCCAGGGAATCGGACCCGTATTTGGCGCCATTTCCACGACCTGGCCGTTGACCATCAGGATGACCTGGTTCGCTTCGGTATCGACGGAGAAACCCAGCCAGGTCCATTCCCCGTCCACCAGCACCTCATCCCTCGTCTCGATCAGGTGTGCGTTTCCGCCCCAGCCCGTCTCGTACAGCCAGAGCTGGGCCTTCTTGCCGGAACTTCCGAAGTACCAGCCAATGTCGCTCGAAATAATGGACGCATGCTGACTGGCAATGGCTTGGGCCTGTGCCGTGGACTCCAACTTCAACCAAGTCGCAAAGGAAAGTTGGTTGGAAAGAGTTCCGGTTTGGCTCCAAGGCGCGATGAAGAACCCGGTGGTGCCGTCCAACCGCAGTCCCGTCCCAATCCTCCCCGCCCCGATGCGTTGGTTCCCGATAGCGCGCAAAGCGTTGGTTTCCGCGCGGTCCTCAAGCCCCTGGTTGGCCGACCACCAGCCGATCATCCCGTCCCGAGGGGGATCCTCGGTTCGTACCGCGATCAAGTCTCCCAACTCGGTCGTCCCGGGGCCGCTGGGAATCGCTTCAATCGTTGCACAGACTTCGAATCCCCCATCCACCCCGGTGGCCCTCGCCTGAATCGGAGCACTCCCCAACGGGATTTCGGAGAGGGCAAAGCGCCCTTGAAGGTCCGTCTCCACATAGGTGTCATTCCCTGTACTGGAAACTCTCGCTCCCGCGAGAGGCCTCCCGTCCGAAGCCAGGACACGGCCCGTCCACGAGACAATCTGGGGCTCGCGGCATGAACGACGATAAAGGTCCGCGATCTCCGAGGCCGACAGCGCACGGTCCCAAAGGCAGACTTCGTCCATCTGCCCATGAAACGGAGAGGCGATGATGGCGCCTCCAAATCCTCCAATCACGGAAACACCAAGCCGGACGGGCGTGGTCGAGCGACGAAGCTGGGCCCAATACTGGCTCGTGCTCTGATAAACTTGTGTCTCGACGCGCACACCGTCCACGAAGAGTTGGATGTTGGTCGATGCCATATCGAGGCTGGCGGCAAAGAACATCCAACGATTCGTGTGCAGCACCGGCAGCTTGCTCTGCCATTCTCGGAAGTTCCGAAAATCCCCCAGCTGCGAGTTCATCGCTAGAATTCCATCCCGAAAACCGAAGCTCCAGCTCTGCTGGCTGGTGGAACTGTCGTACTGCGACACCATCACCTGACTCGCAACAATGGCTGAGGCCCTGATCCATGCGGCCACGGTGAACTTGTTCGAGATGGCGTAGTTGCCCACTTGGGGAGCCTCGAAGTAGGAGCCGCGAGTCGGTAGATTGAACCCGTCCCCAACGACACCGTCCCCCATCGCGGCAGCCCCTCGAATGACGAGGTCATTCGTGCCCGCACTGTCCCGCAGTCCCAGGTCGCCGCTCCACCACGCGAGCAGATTCGGCCCTGGCGGCGGCGGCACCCGTCGCAATTGAATCACACCCAGATCCGCAACCAGATGGGGCGCCGCGGTCACAGCCTTCAGCGCGCACTCCAGTTCGATCCCCGTACCCCGGGTGACACGGATCTCACCCCCCGTCGACGGTATCGGCACGCCGCGCAGTTCAAACAGGCCAGCCGCATCCGTGACGCCCTCGATGCCCTCCAGCGGCTCGACGACAACGCGAGCTCCGGCCACCGGATTCCCCAACTCGTCCACCACCATGCCGGCCACCCCCGTCAGCGGCTGCTGGGCATCCACAATCGTGAACGCCCTCACCGCCGTCGCCGCCTCGTTCATCGCCGTCACAAACACCGTCCCCGGCGCCCTCGGCGTGAGCAAGCCGTCTGGACTCAGTGTCGCCAGGGCAGGATTGCTGACCCGGTAACTGGTCCACGCCGTCCGCGGCGTCACGTCCGCTGTCGTCCCGTCGGCGTATGTGGCCGTGACTTGTAAGGGTATTGGTTCCCCTCCCGCCGGGATCGAAGAGTTCAACGATGCGATCGTCAGGCGGTCAGCTTGACGAGGAGGGCCTTCCGCAAGTGTAAAATCCGTCAGCGAATACACCGCACTCTGCCTGACCTGAAAGCGCTCGCTAAAGCCATATACATTAGTTCCGCGTCGAGATTGGATCCCTATGATGCGGACGAAGTCATCCCCTACAAAATCGGGAGGAGTCCCAGGACCATTCTCTCCGAAAGCATCCGGGGCAGACATGTTCTGCAGAAGGAAGTTTCCACTCGTTGAAGCCTGAACTATTTGGGCACCAGCCTGAAATACCCATTCCCCGCCAATCAGACGATAAGACGCAGATAGACAGGCGAGCCAAAAAAGAAAATTCATGAATGCTTGCATATTCCTTTGCACGCGGCTGGCAAAAGCCACGCAAACTACCGCAACTTGTGAAGTTTGCTTATCACACTTCCTCCATCACCGGACGCAGAAGAATAGTCTATTCCATCCAGTTCGAAGGCTACTGCTGACCCCTCTTTCGTGGAAACATGTACCCAGTCGCCTCCCGAACGCAAAACCCTGTGTTTGATAACGAATCCGGAATTCGGCATTATTGCGTTTTTCTCCCCACAACGGTGGCAATTGAAGAGGAATAGCTGCTGGAAGACAATCTCACCATCCCTATATGGAGCAATAATATCCTCTTCTAGGAAATAGTTCCGGTCGATGAATGCTATCCCCATATCCTTATAGTCCAAATTGGACGTATGCGACTTGTAAGAACTGGGAAATCCGCCGCCACAACACCCAATACCGAGTGACACTAGCTCACTGTATTCCAAGCGAGGCTCTCCTCCATCTACTCGCCATCGATGTTTAATTTCAACGCCCATTCTCCTGAAACACTCAAGTATTCCGAAGGAGGACCTACAAACCAGCGTGTCAATGTCTTCTAACACACTCCTATCTAGAACGCTGGCATGAAAGTGTCCGCAGACGCTAAATCCTTCGGACATAGCAACTCGACATTGTTCTAGGCTAGATTTGGCTCTAATTCTGAGTTTGCCGGCATATCCCGGTTCAGTTGGAGTAAGGCCAATGAGCGTCAATTCCCCGGTATCATCATTGATTGAAGTTACCGCGAGCGTTGCCACCCCAGCGTAGCCTTTCTGAATGGGTCCCAACGTTGGGTCCACAATGATGTCGAAAGAGATTGTCTCGCCGGCCATGCGATTTTTGACGTTGTATGTCAGTTTCGTAAAGTTCTCCGTTGCATTCGAGGGTATACTCTTGTTTTGGAGCGCATTACCATCCCCACCCAACCGAATTACTCCTCTCCCATCGCTTCCAAACTGAACTTCAAGCCCTGGCATATCATTCGCAGGTTTTCCATCCAAACATACTTCACACTCGCTCACCCTTGTTCCATTCAACTTCGCAACGAGTTTGCCTTCACGGCATTCCATACACGGATCGTCCGAGTAACAACAACTCCCCGTCACCGCATACGGCGGGCAGTTACATCCCCACCCCGCCAACGTCAGGCCACTGCCGGGATCGGTCACGATGGTGGAGCCGTCATCGGTGATGTGGCCGCTGGAGACGATCTCGAAGCGCTCGGTGTCGTGGTTGAAGCTCAGGAAGTAGGCGATCGATCCGGGCGGCAGCCCGCTCATGTTCGGGTACTCGATGGTCACCGGCGGATCGAAGGTCGCGCCGCCCGGTTGCAGCGTCCACGCGAACGCTGGCGCCACGCCGTCCGGCATCGGCATGGGCACGTCGTCGTGGTGCACCTGGTCCAGCGACACCACCATCGGGTTGGCGGGCGTCACCGGGTTCCCCTGCGGATCGCGCATCGAGTTCGCCAGGATGGTCATTTTCAACCCGTCGATGCCTTCACAGGTCAGCACCAGGTCCTTCGTGCCGTCGTAGACGTGGGCGTTCGCGGGGTTCAGGCGTGGCAACAACACCGGGCTGGGCAGGGAGTTCTCGGCGTTGGGCACCGTGGTCACCGAGTAGTGCAATGCCGGAAAGCTGTTGGTGGGAATGGCGTTGGTGAAGACGCTGGTCGCCGTGCGGCCATTGACGTGCAGGTGCCCCATGCCACCCGGCACGTTCTCGAACCGGAACCGTCCCTGACCGTCGGAGAAGGTGCCCACCTTGTAGTGCGCCACCTCCAGTTCGCAGTAGGCGTTGCCGATTGGGCAGCTGGTGTTGTCAAGAATCAGACCGGTGAACGTCGCGGGCTGGGTCAGGTCGCGCGCCACCCCGTACACGATGAACGTCGCCGGCAACCCGAACTGACCGGGGAACGAGGCTTCAATCACGTTCTGGCCCGCGTCGGAACCGGCGACGAAGCCCACCGACGCATGCCCGGTCCGTCCAGTCGCCACGGTCAGTGAACTCCCCTCGGGACCGGCACCCGCCGGACTTGGGGATCTCGAAGCCAACGCCAACCCATCGCGTCCGCCTTCCACCAGGCGCCCGTTGCCTTCCACAACCCGGAAGGTGACCGGAACATTCCCCGCCGGGTTCAACCCGTCGCTGACCCATGCGCGCAGAGGTTCGACCGTGGCGCCGCCGGTTTCGACCTTCTGATGGTTGCCGCTGCCGATGTTGATCTGGCGGCCGGGATTGCCCATGGCCGAGGCGCAGAAGTACACGCAGGCATCGAGCACGCCGCTCCTGACGCAGACCCGGTTGTTGGCGCAACCGGCTTCGCTGCCCAAGGTCCACCACGCGGCGGCCTCGCCGTTCGCGTCGGTGCGCACCTGGATCACCATGGCGCCGTTGGTCGTCGCGTTCGGTTGGAGGGTCCAATCCGACGCCAGCGCGTTGGTGTTGGCGGGCAGCAACCGCCCGTCGCTGCGGGTGACGTCCAAGGTCAGCAGCACGTTGGCGATCGGCGAGCCGTCGGGATTCTCGGCTCGCACCACCAGGGGCTGCTCCAGTCGGCGCAGCACGTTGGTCATCTGGCGATCCCCGGAGCGCATCACCAGCCGCGGACCCGCCAGCGGACGCCGGATGACTTCCGCTCGTCGGACGGTCCGATTGCCGAGGGCGTCCATGGCGACCACCGACACGATGTTGGTCCCTTCCACCAGCGGAACGTCGCCACGCTCGTAGGTGCCATTGGGTCCGATGCCCACGTCGACCGTCGCCTGAAGGGGGCTGTTGGGTGGGAACGAGGTCGAGGCCAGCGGCGGGTTGCCTTCGGCGGGGGAGGCGTGCACCCAGACGGACAGACCGGCGTAACCGCTCAACGAATCGCCCACGCGCCCGGCCACCAGGGTATTGCCGGTCGTGAAGGTCATTCGGTTGGTGGGGAAATCGACGTGCAACGTGGCAGGCTGCGAATCCTGGAGGATCTCGATGGGCACGCCGGGGCTGGTGTTGCCCTGGGGATTCAGGGCGGTGACGAAGAGCCGGTTGATCCGGTTGGTCGACAACGGCACCAGAAGCGAAAAGGCGCCGTCGGCGCCAACCCGGTTGGTGGCCAGCGCGGCGCCACCCTCGACTCGGATGTAGGTGTTCGCGGCGCCGAACCCGGTGAGTTCGAGTCGACCCGCGGTGGTGCTGGAACCCGGAGGGTTGAGACGCGGCGAGGCCGGGGCGGGCGGCGGGTTGGCGACGAAGGGGTTCGTGCCGGACCTATATTCTTCCAGCGTGGAAGGTCCGTCGTTGTCGGGGTCCAGCGCGGCGTCGGTGGGATTCAACGGGTCCAGCAGCGGGCGAGCGTTCAACTCGTAGACGTCGTCGACGCCATCACCGTCGGCGTCCTTGGGCGTGGCCAGGGGAACCCGTTCGACCCGGTAGAAGCGGGAGGGCAAGGGCGTGGGCGGGCGGGTGTCGATCAATTCCACGGAAGGCGGATCCCCGGCTGACGGGAGCGATTCAACGTCGGTGGCCGCCTGAATCGCGGTGATTTCATCGCCCCGGTAGAGGATGAAATAGAAGCCGGCCTCGGAAGGCACGCGGACGACGGCGCGCCCGACGACGTCGACGTGAAAGTCGCTGATGGCGAGGGGAACCTGGGCATTTCCGGAGGACAAGGACACCGCGAGGCACACCACGAGCCACGCCACCGTGCGGTTGAGGAGCGACATAAGTGAGTCGGAGGAAGGGACCAGTGGGCGAGGAGTGAACTGGTCCCAGGAAACCCAGTCAATGGTACGGATCTACCAAGTCGGAATCGTCGCTGGAACCCACGCGGCCGACGGGATCGGGGTTCCCGGGATCAGTCGGGGAGGGTCGGCTGGCGGGGGATTCGAAGCCATTCGTCGCCGAGCATCGTCCGGCGAGGCTGGCGAAACGACTATGCACCCGCAAGTCCCTCCCCGACGGACCACCCCTCCGAATCCCTCCGTTTCCGTGTGCTCCGTGTGCTCCGTGTGTTCCGTGGTTGAAACCTCGGTTTCCAGGTTCGTTCGTTTCGGTCGGAGTCCTTCCCCATCAGACGAAAAAAGGGCCGCCCTTTCGGGCGGCCCTTGGTGATTCGACGGAATCGAACGGGCTTAGTACACCGTGGTGGACTCGAGCTCGACGATCGGATTGGTCCGCTGCTGGGTGGTCACATCGACCTGGAACCGGGCATCCGACGCCTTCACGCCCTTGCCCTTGACCGTGTAGGTGATCGCCTGCTTGACCGCGAGCGACGGCACCACCGGCCACGTGACCGTCCTGCCGGACGCGACGCCACCATTGGAGGCGACGCCCGGATCGATTTCAGGCGGGAAGATCGCCTTGACCGCGACGCCCTGGAGCGGGAGACCGCCACCCTGGTTGGTCACGCGGATGGTGTAGGTGGTCTCTTCGCCAACCTGGATCGGATCGGGATCGTCAACCACCTCGACGAGGATCGCGTTGACGCCCTGGATGAACACGCTGCAAGCCGTGTTGACGGGTTCGGCGCAGACGCCCTTGGCGGAAGCGCGGAAGGCGTAGTCGCCACCCGTGGCACCCGAGAAGGTCGCGCAGACCTTCTTGGAAGCGCCGGGCGCGAGCGATCCGACGTTCCAGACCAGATTGCCACCCGTGGCCGTGCCACCGTCGGTCGCCGACCGGAACGTGAGACCCGACGGAACCGGGAGTTCGATCACCGTCGACGCCGACGCGGCATCCCCGGTGTTGCGCACTTCCCAGCAGACTTCGAACGGACGGCCGATCATCTCGGTGAACTTCAATCCGAGCGGACCGTCCTTGATCGCCGGCGTCAGACACGCGATCGAGAGAACCGGCTTCACGACATTGACCGAGGCCTGGGCCATCGCCTCAACACCCTGGATGCTGGTCGCCTTGGCGGGATTCGTGAACGAACCCGTGCGCGAAGCGCGCGCGGTGAACGTGAATTCCTTGCTCTGTCCGGGAGCGAGGGTCCCGGCGTCGAACGTGGTCGCGCCTTCCGCGGTCAGTCCCGAAGGAAGCGTATCGGTCACCTTCACGCCCGTGAGCGCGCTCGATCCGGAGTTCTTCACAACGAGCTTGACCGGGATCGGATCGCACTGCGTCACCTGCGCCGGCATGGTCTTCACCAGCTCGATCGCCGGTTTCACCACCTTGATCGGTTCGCAGAGGATCGGGAGATAGGTCGCCCAACCGCAGGTCGTCACGGTGCCTTCCTGGGACGCGGAGCCCGTCACGGTGATGGTCTTGGTCTCGCGGGGAGCCAGATGGTCGATCTTCCAGGTCGCGACCCCACCGGACACGGAGTCCGCCTTGGGAGACGAATCGCTCGCGGTGAAGTTGTCCGTGACCTTGTCGGTCACCATCACTTGGGACAGGTGGTAATCGGTCAGATTGATCACCCGATATTCGTAGGTGAAGGGCTTACCCACCAACACCTCGGCGGGGACGACTTTCTCGAGAAGCAGGCCACTGCTCTCCCGAAGGCCGGTCGGGAACGCCATCGATCCTCGAACCTTCTTCACGCCGCCTTCCTCGAAGGTCGTATGGGACGGACCATAGCCCCCCGAGGAGCGCGGCGCGGGCGCGGGCGCGGGCGCGGGAGTCGCGCGAGCCACCGGGGGAGGAGTCTCCTTCGCCGGTTTGGCAGCCTTGGTTGAAGTCCCCGAGCCGTAGCTCGAACGAGTTGAGGATTTCGCGGTCGTGGTTGAGCAGCAGCCCGTGATGAGCATCGCTGAACTCAACGCCACCAACAGCGAGATCGCCTTGCTGTGAATTCGCATAGTGAGTTGTTTGCTTTCGAATGTCGTGCCGTACAGCCATCGGCCGAAGGCCCAGGCATGTCAGGAGCCCACTATGAAAGGGGTGATTCATCTGTCAAGGGAAGCGATTCGCTTGAAAACCCCTCCGAAGTCGCGCCACAACACGCTCTAAACCATTTGCGCTAAAGAAATCGATTAGCCGCCATTTCCGTGCCCCAGCACTTCGCGACCGTTCACTCGGATCGTCCCGCGGATCGCCCGAGTGACGAACTCCTTGCCCCGCCAAACCGCTTCGCCAAGCGGACAACCCTGGGCGATATAGCCGGCGATCGCCGCCGAATAGGTGCATCCCGTACCGTGGGTCGAGACTCCCGCCACTCTCGGCGCCGCAAGCACCCTCTCCTCGCGACCATCCCAATACACATCCACCGCCTCGGGCCCTTCCAAATGCCCCCCTTTCACCAGCGCGGCACAGCCATAGAGATCACGTAGGCACCGGGCTGCGGCACGCAGATGCTCCAAACAGCAAATCTCCATGCCCGTCAGGACCACCGCCTCATCCAAGTTGGGCGTCGCCAACAGCGCGTTTGGGAGAATCCTGCGTTTCAACGCGTCGATCGCACTCGGCTTCAACAGCCTGGCCCCGCGGGTCGCGATCATGACAGGATCCACGATCAAAGGGGGAAAATGAGCGTGCTCCATCCATCGGGCGACTTCGTCAATCAGCGGTCGGGAGTAGAGCATGCCCGTTTTGCCGGCGGCCGGTCGAAAACTCTCCAGCACGGCCCGCAACTGAAGTCCGACGATCGCGGGGGTCGACGCCTGAACGCCCAGGACGCCCATGGGATTCTGCGCCGTGATACACGTGATGACGCTGGTTCCATGAACGCCGATGGACGCGAACGTCTTCAGATCCGCCTGAATCCCCGCGCCCCCGCCGCTATCGGAGCCGGCGATGGTCAATGCGCACCTCCTGGAGACCTGCCATGCCATGGCGAGAGCTTGGCAGAAGGCCATCCTCCGTTGAAATAGTGTTCGCCGGGTCCGGGTTCATGCAGCAGTTTGCGCCCGCGGTTCCGACTTTCTCGCCGCATGCAAATCCCTCCTCTTTCCATCGCCCGTCGTCTGGGCTGCATCGCGCTTCTGCTCGCACGTGGCGGCGCGTGGGGAGCCGATTGGCCCAGCTGGCGAGGCCCCGACCAAAACGGCGTGAGCCGGGAAACCAACGCCCCGCTTCAGTGGAGCCGGACCCAAAACGTCCGGTGGATTCATCGCCTGCGCGAACCCGGGAACTCAACGCCGATTGTCCTGGGCGACACCGTCTTCCTCACCCAGAGCCTGGGCATCCAGAGATCCCTCCTGGCCATCAACCGTCGCTCGGGCCGGGCCCGGTGGGCCGTCGGCGAAGAGAGCCGGACCAACGAAAGGACCGAACGGTCGAATCCGTACTGCTCGCCGTCGCCGGTCACCGACGGAGAACGCGTCTTCTGCTGGTTCGGATCCGTGGGCCTGGTCGCTTACGGCCTCGACGGCCGCAAGCTGTGGCACGCCGACCTCGGCCCGCAACGTCACCAGTTCGGTTACGGAGCTTCCCCGATTCTTCATGAAAACAAGGTGATCCTGAGCTTTGGGCCCGGCGTCCAGGAATTCGTCGTGGCTCTCGATGCCCGGACCGGCCGGGAATTGTGGCGGGTGTCCGGACCCGAACCCGGGCGTGATGACACCTACGGCACCTGGAGCACTCCATTCGTGACGGAAGTCGGGGGGAAACCCCAGGTCCTCGTGGCGCTCAGGGATTACTTCGCCGGCCTTGATCCCATCACGGGCACCGAAATATGGCGCTCGCGAGGTCTGGGCCTTCAAGCCAAGTCGTCGCCCATCGCCGACGGAAGGATCGCCGTGATCTCGGGCGACCTCCGAGGCGCCGAGATCGCGGTCCGCCTCGGCGGCAAGGGCGACGTGACCGAAACCCATCGGCTTTGGAAGGAGAACCCTCCCCGGAGGCGCGTCGCCACCGGCGTGATCGTCGACGGCCGAGCTTATGGAGCCCAAGCCAGCGGCCTGATCGACTGCATCGACCTCGAATCCGGCGACATCGTGTGGGCCGAAAGAATGTCCGGGGCGGGCGCCAACGGCGCGATCTGGGCATCGCCCATCCTCGTTGGCGATCGCCTCTATTTCCACAACCAGGGCGGGGACACCGCGATTATCGCCGCATCCCCCCGATTCCGGCAACTGGCCGTCAATTCGATCGGCGAGCCCGGCAACGCGTCGCCTGTGGTCGCATACGGAGACCTCTTCCTGCGAACCCACGTGGCGCTTTGGTGTATCCGCGAACCCGACAAGAGCCCTCCCTCCGCGAATCCGTGAGATGACCGGCGGTTTCATTCGAGACCCGAAACAATCGAGTACCCAACTCTTCCAACCCCTCCCATGTCGCGCTTCCTTGGAATGCTCCTGATGCTCACCACCGGTTCCGTCCTCGTGGAACTTGTCGCCTCCCGCTCGCTTCCCCCCGCCGGCACCGCCGCGTTCCTGGGGTTCGTGTTCGCCGGGATCGGATTCCTGCTTGGCGTCCTGGCCACCGAAAGACAATGGCTTTGGGCGTTGTTCGGCTGCGCGTCGATCATCGCCGTCCAGTTTCTGACGGGCCGCGTGCCCCTCGCCGTGCCGTCCGTCGAAGACCCGAAAACCTGGATCCTGCTCGTCGTGCCGCCTCTCGCGCTGATTCTCGGCGCGGTCTTGGGCGCACGAGCGCTGGTCTGGCGGTCCCAGGCCCGTATCAAGCCGGAACACGACGAGTGAGCGAACCGCCGTCACGAGCGGCCCCGGGAACCAGCCAAAGACCAATGAACGTCAGAAGGCCGTTGAGAATCAGCAGTTCGTTTCCCATTCGATAGCCATCCCACCATCGCGGCGCCCCCGCTTCGAGGACGGCACAGATCAGGGGCGCCAAAACGGCCACCCACGGAACCGCGCCCGGCCGCACCCGCCGGGTCGTGAGGATTCCGAAGGCGAACAACCCCAGCAGCGGCCCGTAGGTGTAGGTGGCGATCTTGAGGACGAGGGTGATCACCGCGCTGTTGGCGCGCGCCTCGAAAATCAGGATCGCCACCAGCAGCAACCCGGCGAACACGAGATGGAACACGTGCCGCAACCGCGTCCGCTCAGCATCCGTCAGCCCAGGCCGCCGTTCCATTCCGAGGATATCGATGCAGAACGACGTCGTCAGGGTCGTCAGGACCGAGTCCGCGCTCGAAAAAGTCGCCGCGGTCAGTCCCAGGAGAAACACGACGGCGGCGACGGTTCCGAGATGTTCGAGCGCCAGCGTCGGAAAAACCAGGTCGGTGCGTTCCGGCAATGCGATCCCACGGACCTCGGCGAATCGGTAAAGCAGGGCGCCGAGCGCCAGAAAAAGGAGGTTCACCAGGACCACGATCACCGAAAACCAGTGGATGTTCCGCTGGGCCTCTCCCAGGGATCGGCAGCTCAGATTCTTCTGCATCATGTTTTGGTCGAGCCCCGTCATGCAGATGGCGATGAAGGCCCCGCCGAGGACCTCCTTCCAGACGTTGTTGGCTGGCGCCCAGTCCCAGACGAAGACCCGACTTGTCTCGCTGGCGCCAATCTCACCCACCCACCGCCACGGACCGAGATCAAGCGCCGACACGATCACCACCACGGACAGGCACAATCCAAGAAGGAGAAATGTCGACTGGAAGGTATCGGTCCAAACCAGCGTCCGGATCCCTCCTCGGTAGGTGTAGAGGAGGATCAGCGCGATAATCACCGTGACGTTCAGCCAGAACGGTATCCGCCAGTCGCCAATGAGGATGCGGTCCAGAACAAATCGCTGGATGACCCCGGCGGCCAGGTAGAGGCGCGCCGCGGCGCCAAGAAGTCGCGACACGAGGAAGAACGCGGATCCGGTGCGTTGAGCCGCTATCCCGAGGCGGCCTTCGAGGTACGAGTAGATCGAGGTCAAACCCCGCTGGTAGTAGATGGGCAATAGAACGTGCGCGATCACGAGGTATCCAAAGGCATACCCGAAGACGACCTGGAGGTAGGAAAAGCCGCCGGTCTTCACCAAACCCGGAACCGAGATGAAGGTCACCCCCGAGAGCGAATCCCCGATCAGACCGAACGCCACCACGTACCAAGGCGACGCGCGGTTCCCGAGAAAGTAGGCGTCATTGCCGGCGCGCCTTCCGGTGTACCAGGCGATCCCCAGCAGGATCGCGAAGTACGCGCCCACGCAGAAAAGGATCAATGCCGGGGTCATCGCCAAGACGTCCGGGTCAGGTCAGGTCAGGTCGAGGTCGAGGTCGAGGTCGAGGTCGAAGTCGGGATCGCGACCAATGCGAACCGTCGACATCGACACCGACACCGACACCTACGCTGTTGTCGCCCGCAGCAACCGGCCCAATTCCCCGATGTACCTCGGAACGGCCAGGTAGGGGTCCTCGGCGGCTTCATACTCCAGCGCCACCCACCCCTGATATCCGGATTCCCTCAGCAACCGCGCCAGGAGTCCGAGATCCGAAGGTTCGGCGCGGGCGTCCTTGCGCCGGATTTCCACCTTGATCTGAACGTTGACGGCGTATGGAACACACTTCTTGAGATCCGCGTACGGATCCTCGGAATGGAAGTTGCCGGAGTCCAAATTGATCCCGATCCACGGCGACTTCACGGCGCGGATGATGTCGAGGAGATCGTCGGCTTCGGAAACGATTCCGCCATGGTTTTCAATCCCGAGGAACACGCCCGCCCGCCCGGCGACCTCACCACACTCTTCCAAGGCCTCGATGCAGTTCCGCTTCGCCTCGGCGTGGGATTGACCTTCGAGGTTGCCCGCGAAAACCCGGATATGCGGCGCTCCCAAAACCTGGGCGAATTCGATCCATTGTTTGACCGAGGCGATCTCCCGGTCGCGACGCTCCCCCTTCGGAACCGTGAAGGTGTTCCCGACCGCGGTTCCGCTCACGCTCACACCCCGAAGGAACGCGTGCCGGCGAAGATCCAGGAGCGCTTCCCGGGTGACCGGCGTCGGAATGTAGTAGCTCGTCAACTCGGCTCCCTCGCATCCGAGGCGGGCGCAAAGATCAATGAACCCACGCATGTCGAGCCCTCGGTCTTCGGGCGGGTTCGTCGTCCGGCCGCCGGGTTGCGCCCTGAAAAACTGGCGGAACGAATAGGCGGCCAGACTCAAACGAAGCCGCGCCGGTCCCTCCCGTTGGATTACGTCGACGGCCCGGGTCAGGGGCGTCGAGATCGCCAGAGCCGCCAAGCTCAGAAAGTTCCTGCGGTCGAGGGATAGGATGCTCATGGTTTCGGTTCGATTCTGACGCGTCGATGGGGCGGATGCCACGCGCAAATCCGGATCCGATCCACGGCTGATCCCCAGCTCGATTCGACCCTTCGGCGGCGGATCGGAGGTTACCGGCTTTTTAGGGAGCAACCCGTCAGAAAAGTCGCTTGCTATCGGAGTCCGAACGCCGCTAATTGAAGCCGTTCCACGGAGACCTTCTGAGCTGGCGGCGTCATGCCGTCACGCGGGAGGCCCGCTGTGTCACCGCGGTGGCCGCGCCGGATGGCGAGGAACACGTCAGTTTCCTTCCTCGGGGAAGGAAGGCGGGCTTTGGGTTGAATCCGTTCCGTGTGTAGCCCAAGGCCCGCCTCTTACTTTTCTCAAACCGTGTAGGTCGAACTGGAAACCCGTCCGCCGGTTCCGGTCCAGTTCGTGTGGAAGAACTCGCCGCGGGGCTTGTCCAGCCGTTCGTAGGTGTGCGCGCCGAAGTAATCCCGCTGCGCCTGGAGGAGATTCGCGGGAAGCCGGGCGCTCCGATAGCCGTCAAAGAAGGCCAGCGCCGTGCCGAAGGCGGGCACCGGAATGCCCCGTTTCACCGCCTGGCTGACGACATTCCGCCAGCCTTTCTGGCAACGCTTGATTTCCGCCCGGAAATAGTCGTCCAGGAGGAGGTTCATGAGCTTCGGATTCGCGTCGTAGGCCTCCTTGATCTTGCCCAGGAATCGCGAGCGAATGATGCATCCACCCCGCCACATGAGGGCGATCCCGCCGTAGTTGAGGTTCCAGCCATACTCCCGGGCCGCGGCCCGCATCAGCATGTAGCCCTGGGCATAGCTGACGATCTTCGACGCGAAGAGAGCGTCGCGGATATCCTGGACCATCGCGGCTTTGGCTTCGGGTTTCTTGGCCTGGGGCATCGCGGCGCGCGGGCCCTTGAGCTTGCGCGCGGCCTTCACCCGCTCGTCCTTGAGCGAGCTGACGCAGCGCGAATACACGGCCTCGGAGATGAGCGTGATCGGCACTCCCAGCTCCGCCGAGTTCTGGACGGTCCACTTGCCTGTGCCCTTCTGCCCCGCGGTGTCCAGGATCTTCTCGACGAGCGGGGTCCCGTCCTCGTCCTGCTTGGCGAGAATGTCGCGGGTGATCTCGATCAGGTAGCTCTCGAGATCCCCTTCATTCCAGGTCTTGAAGACCTGGTGCATTTCCTCGGCCGACATTCCCAAACCGTCCTTCATCAGCTGATAGGCTTCGCAGATCAGCTGCATGTCGCCGTACTCGATGCCGTTGTGGACCATTTTGACGTAGTGGCCGGCTCCGGCCTCGCCCACCCAGTCGCAGCAGGGGGTCCCGTCCGCGACCTTGGCAGAAATCGCCTGAAAAATCGGCTTCACATGGGGCCAGGCCGCGGAGCTGCCTCCCGGCATGATGCTCGGACCGTGGCGCGCTCCCTCCTCGCCGCCGGAAACCCCGGTTCCCACGTAAAGCAGCCCCTTCCCCTCCAGGAATCGAACCCGCCGGTTTGTGTCCTCGAAAAGCGAATTGCCTCCGTCGATCACGATGTCACCCGGCTCCAGATGCGGAATCAGGAGGTCGATGAACTCATCGACCGGCTTCCCGGCTTTCACCATCAGCATGATCCGCCTCGGCCGCTTGAGCTGGCCAATCATCTCCTCCAGGGAATGCGCCCCCAGAATCGCGGTTCCCTTGGCCTCGTTCGCCAGGAATTCGTCCACCTTGGCGGTGGTTCGATTGTAGGCAACGACCACAAAGCCGCGGTCGTTCATGTTGAGAATGAGATTCTGGCCCATGACGGCCAGGCCGATGACTGCGATGTCGCCTTGCATGTCGAAACTCCCCGTTGTAGGGCCCGCCAATCTACCGGCCTTCGGTCCCTTGTCCGAGAAATTTTGTCGAATCGACCTCGGAACACATCCGGAACCCCCCTCGAACAAGGTGGGAGGCGGCCTGCCACGCCCTCGAACCGCCCACACCCGAAAGGCCTATCGGGCCTATCGGTCCTATCGGGCCTATTGGCGCTCACCGTCCTCGGCGGGTCGGCCCAGGCGGATTCGTCCTTCATTCGACCCCACTCGAAATCCCGCATCGATCGCCGCGGAGTCGACCCGACCGGTCAGGGTGTATCCACCAAATCCCCAAAGATTCTTCTCACCCAGGATCAGGTATCCTCCCGGATGGATCGGCGTCACGACAATCGTGGTGTCGTAGGACGACCGGAAGAGACGCCACCAGTGGCTCCGAGTGGAAGCCCGATAAAGCGTGTCCCCCGTTCGAGTGAGCACCATCTCCATCCGTCCCCCGTGATCCGGATTCCGAACGCTCGACCAATCGCCAACCCATAGGCCCTCGACGCTATCGTGGGGAATATCGCGCTGCCGGGATGCCTTGAGATCGCGGCGAAAACTCGAACATCCGGACCCGAGGACGATTGAGGCCACCGTGACTGCAACCCAAAGAAGCCGGCTCGGCGATTTCACGCCGCGAGTGTAGCCGGGTTTGACAAGGGCTCAAGGCGCCAGCTTGACGGGAACCCGAGTTTCGCTCTCGAACCCGACTCCGTCGCGCGCGCCCTTCCGGCTCACTCGCCGGGTCTTCCGGCCCAGGCCGAGAGCTTCGTCCCCAGGCGTTCCCTGGGAGACGCTTGCGAATCAATGGCGGGGAAATCCCGGACCAGATCCTCGAGTTTCGGAATCAGACCCCAGGCGGTCACCACGAATACCTCGAACAAACCTGGAACCGCGCCCAGGCCGAGGGATCCCTTGCGGCGATTCACCAACTCCCTGAATTGCGGTCTCCAGCCGTCCAGATCCCTGGGAACCGAAAGGTTGTGCCGATCGACCCAGGGCAGCCATTCCTTCAACTGGGATTCATGGCACCACGCCAGATCCGCCACGAAATCCGCGACCCCGGTCACATCAACCGCCAGGTCGTGCCCCTGCCCTTCCGCCATGTACCCGTCAAAAACATTCAGAATCACGGGGGTCCGGACGAACCGAGCCTCGCCCGTCTCCCCGCCTTCCGGTGGGTATTCGGGCGAGAACGCGTGCGGAACGTTGATGAGATAGGCCACCGCGCGTACCGCCTCGGCGACATCCAGATGATCGATGTGAACCCCTGACAGGGTTCCGGCGGGAATCGGCGGACAAAAAAGGTAATCCGGTTCGAATTCGCGGATCTCGCGCCAAAGCGCCGGGAGGAACGCCGACGCGGTTCGCAAACGGGCTTCCCGGAAGGGGTGTCCCTCCGGGTCCTTGAGAAGTCGAAACTCGAAACCGCCCTTGGCGGCCGCCTGCTCCTGCTCCCAAAGCCGCCGGCGGACGGTCTCCTCCCGGCTCATTTGATGATGTCCCGCGCCGCCATCGGTGCAGACGAGAACCCTGCGCCGGACGCCGTCGCCGTGCTTGCGACGAAACAACTCGAAAGTTCCGGCGGCCGTGAACTCGTAGTCGTCGAAATGAGCGTGAACGAAAAGCAGTCTCATCACCTATTGACCGGTCCCAAAAAAGTACCCGGTGGCGCCGAGGCCACCGGGCAGAATCATCGGGACACATCAGGGCGGCCCATGCCATCCCGCCCGAATCAGCGAACCTGAACGACCCGGTAGAACCGGGGTTCGCCCGGGCTGCTCAGCGCGTCACACGCTTTCACCCGACCCGGAACCGCTTCCTTGTGCTCACAGGTGGTCAGAACGTTCCACGCCGCGCCTTGAAGCCGGTTGGAATACTCAACGCGGTAACTGCCACCGGGAGTGCCACCCCACGAGATCTCAACCTGGTCGGGAGCCCCGGCGAGGACCGCCACGCTGACTCGGAGGGAGGCCGCCTCGAACGGCGCGGGATCGGAAGCATTCGGAATTCCGTCCAGATCGGAATCCATTGTGAGCGACGTCAGAAGACCGCGATTGACGCGCATGGTCTGGCCGCTCGAAAGCGCCACCACCGCGCCGCTCACGGGGCCTGCATAGTCCGGAACCCAGCGGACACGCCCGTCAAACAATCCGTCCAACAGGGCGGGGTCGACGTTTGAACCCGCGAAATAAAGCGTGAAATTCGGATCGATGTTCAGCGATCCCTCAATGTCGGCGGCCACGGCATTCGTGAACTCCAGGGAATCGACGTACAACGCGGCCGGATTTGCGGTCGGGGATCGGAACGAATAGAGGCTGTACAACCGTCCATCGAGAACCAACCGGCCCAACGCCACATTGTTCTCGAACCCCGCCGCGGTGGGCCCGCGATCCTCACCGGCCCAGACGTGGCTGACGTCGGCGAATCTCGCCGCCTTCGAAATGAGCGTGGTGCCCAAAAGGTCGCCCTCGGTCGGCTTTCGGGCCATGGAAACCCCGTCATAGACCGTCCAGACGTTCGAAGCGGTCACGCCGCCGTCGGTCAGTCGGGTGGCGACATCCAGACTCAAAGCACCCAAGTAATAGTTGGTGATTCCCGTGGTGAAGTTCAGCGCCTCGTAACCGGCGGAAAGCGTCGAACCGGTCGCTTTGACGTCATCCCCCTCGATCACAAGATTCGCGCTCGAAGCAAGACTCCCTCCCTCGATCTTCACATTCCGAGCTTTGATCACGTTGTCTCCGACCGACGTCGACACGGACCCGGAATTCATGAAATCAGTCGCATTGATCTCGATCGCGGTCGCCGAGATGGATCCGTTGTTCACAAGATTGGGAATCAACCGGTTGGTCGAGCCCAGGCTCGCGCCCACCGAGGTAAACAAACCACCGCGATTGGTCAGGTTGTTGACCCGCGGAAAGGTCTCCTCGGAGATCGCGACCTGACCAAGGTTCACGAAAGACTGGATATCGACATCAGGGACATCCACCACGAAGCCTTCGCGGACCGTCACATTGTCCTGAAGGATCAGATGATCGGCCTTCGCGGCGAAGCGATAGGTTTCCACCGTCTGCCGTGTGATGAACTGATGCTCCACAATCATCGCGTGGAACCGCACGTCGATCGTGTTCGTGACCTGTAGCGCGGGATCGTTCGGATCGGGGCCGACCATGGTGGTCTGATTCGTCCACGCGGCGCTCCACACCGAGACCACGCCATTGAAACGACGCACGATCGGCTGAATCAGGTTGGATACCGTGAGGGAGCCCGAGGGCAATCCCACGTCGGCGCTGATCCTGGCGGAGTCGAGCTTGAAGGGCGCGCGCCCGACCAGTTCCTTGGCGGTGACACTCAGCAGGCCATCCGTCTTGAAGCGACTCAACGAGAGGTCCAGCCGGTCGGCATTGATTTCCACTCGGCCGGGCAGGTTGGTGGGATGGGAGATCTCCGGGATTCCGCCTCCGAAAAAGCCGCCACCAAACCCGCCTCCACCCGAGGAAGCCTGGCCGACGACGCACTCGTAGGCGCCGTAGACGTTCGTGACGACGGCGGAGAGATAACTCCCGTTGAAAAGCAGGTCCGAAGTGTAGGGTAGCTCGCTCGTGGTGGCGCTTTCCCATTCGGGAGGGGTCACCCGGGTGACGATCAGGCTCGTCGGTTTCTGATCCACCTGCGTCGCGATGTTCGTCGCCAATACGGCATTGGTCATCGCTCCCAGGCTATCGAGCACGTACACATAGTTCGTGTACGGATCCGTGGTGATGGTGTCCACGTCCTCGAACGTGAACTGAACAATCGGCATCTGGGCCCCCTGGATGTTGTTGATCCTCGGTTCCGTGCTCCACCGCACGGCCACCTTGAATTCGGGGTCCGGAGTGTTCGTGTTGACGAAAACCGCCTGCACAATCCAGTTGGTCGGACTGACCGCATTTGTCACCGCGAAGGCATTGGTGGCACTGAGACTGACACGGTTTGTCAGCCCGGACGCAACCAGGACTTCATGGATCCCCGAGGACGGGATCGGGCCTGTCAGGACGGCCAGGTCGAACGGGCCGGCGGCCGCGGGATCGAGCTGGTTGTTCATCCCGGCGCCTCCGTACGAATCGGTGATTCCCGCGTCGTTCTGGTAGTTCAATCCGAAGGCGCCTCCCTCCTGGATTGGGGCGAAGGGGTCGATCCCGGCCCGGATCCCGCTGCGGCTCAGGTTGACCGTGTTTCCTTCCAATCGAATCAAACCATCCGCGCCCACGGTCAATCCGCCCCGATTCACGATGTTCGAGGCGTTGACGATGATCCAGGAGCTGTTGTAGCTGACCGGGAAAAACCCAAAGGCTCCGCCGCCGCCGCCCCCACCGAAGAAGGAGTCACTCCCGAAGGTGATGAGTCCCTGATTGACGAAACTTTCCGCCCTGGACCGGACCCCTAGATCGTCGACCAAGTCGAAGCGGAAGCCACCGCTTCCATCGATGGTCGCACCGGGGAAGTTGGTGTAGTGGCGGGTGTTCTGCGTGTCGTACGGCTGAAGTCCGGACGCCACGCTGAAGGACCCTCGGTTGAGGAAAACCTCCGCATCGATGACTGGCCCCGCGACGGTGTCACGGTTTTCATAAACCGGCGCCGGAGCCGCGATCCCGGACGCGCCGCCCCCGATGACGAGGGAGGCTGCCACGATCCACAAAAGCCTGAAATTCATGCCACGCACGATGATTGGGATTTGCCTGCCGTTTCTGCCTAGCGACTCCCGAAAATCTGACGTTCGATGTCGCGAATTGATGTCCCCGTCGGATAGACGATGGGATCGTTGGTGCTTCCGTCAAATGAACCCCAGATGAAGTCCTGGCTGATACCCGGCTGGGCGAGGAAGGTTGGCGCGGTGTTCAAGAGCACAGGACCGGTCTTGGAGAACGAAATATTGGCGGAGCCGGAGAACTGACCGGGTCCATCCAGCGCGACCGTGCCGTTGATTCCGTCGTTGTTCGTGCCAACGGCGTTCCGGTCAAGGATGGCCACCGCGGCGTTTGGATCCTGGGTCAGGTCTTCCGCCGAGAACACGAAATCAGGCGCGGCGACAAACCGCGTCACCCGTTGACTGACCGTCCGTTGGACTCCGTTCGTGATGACGGCTTGGATCGTCTCCGTGAAACGGTTCGTCACGAGGTAGGCCGTCGGTTGGAACAGGCCGGGAGACCGGACAAAGGTCAGCTTGTCCACGCCGCCACGGATCGCCTGGGGGAAGAAGACTCCGTTGGTGGTGACGACCCCACCCCCGCCGCCCGCGGGCGCGTTGGTGGAAGGCGTCGGAATCGGCGTCCACTCACCAGAACCCCCGATGGCCCCACCCCCGAATCCCGCCGTTCCCACGGCATCGGCAGGCAATGTGTCGACGTTCCTATTGTCGGGTCGGTAAATGTACCTAAGCCCCCCTACGTCATCGCGGGTGAGTCCGGTGAAGTAGGATCCAAATCCGAACACCGTGAAGCCGAGTCCTGGCACGAGGGAAGCCACGGGTTCCGCCAGAATGAGGGGATCCACGGGTTCCGTGATGGTGCCCGACTTGACCGAGGGCGAATCCTGATTGTCGAAGATGTCGTTGTAGGTCCAAAGCTGTCCGTTGATGTACGGCGTCGGGGCCCAGGTTTCGGGATCGAAATTCCGTTGGACGATGAGGTAATTGGTGACCGGAGGGGTTGTCTGGGCCTCCCGAATCCGGCTCTGAAATACAAATCGAGTCGGGGACCCGAGTCCGAGTTGCTCAAGGATCGCTTTGAGGGCGTACGACTTCAGATCGAACATCAAGAGGTCGCTCGCGCGCCGATTCACCCGTTGCGAGAAGAGGGGGTACTGGGACAAATCCACCTGCGACATCGGCGGAAGGCTGTTGATGATCGCAATGGCCTTCTCCACCTCGTCGACGCCGTCCTGCCCGAAGTAATTGATGAAGGACTCGTCGAACGAGTAATTCAGGATCGGGACATTCCATCGGTATTCCTCGCCCAGATTGACGGGCCCGTAGATGTCGCCGTTCGGAAACTGTCCGGTCTGATCGGTGAACCAGGCCGGGGTGGTCCCGTGGAGGGAAAAAGCCTGCGTTCGGGAGGATGCACCCACCAACCCGACCCAGAAAAATAGAACCAGGAAGAATCGCCTCATAACTTCTCTCACCGAGCCCGGATAATGCGGTAAAGGACCATCTGGCCTGGCGCCGTGATTGCGAGTTCATCGATCTCGCCGGAAGCGGTCCGTGTGCTTCCGATGTTTTTCCAGGTTTTCGCGTCCGTGGAGGATTGCAGCTGGTAGACGCCGCCCGCGACCGTCGGCCACTCGAGCTGGAGCCGGCCAACCCCCGCGGCTCGGGCCCGCAGCAACAGCGGCGCAAGCCGTTGGGCAAAAAGTTCATGCCCGGATCGAGGTTGATTGCTGGAATAGGCGACCAGCATTCCGAAGCCCTCAATCGCGGAAACGGCGGGGAAGATCTGCCCTCCGCCCGCTTGCGTGTTGATCAGGATCTCGTCGCCGGACGGCTTTCCGGATGAGTCGATCCAACGGCCGAAAACTCCTTCCCAGGATCCGTCCTGTCCCATGCTCGACCAAACCGCCAGCACTCCGTGCGACGTGACGGCGAGGCGGGGCCTATACTGATCCCCCGAGGTTGCGACGTTGATCCGTTCCTCGGATCCTTGGGCAGTCCCAAGCGCGCCGAGCAATCGGCCGTAGACATCCAGGCGCGCGCTCCGGTCGCTGGGATCGCGACGCGTCCACGCGACAAAAACACTTCCGTCGGGCAGAGAACTGGCGACGGGATTGGCCGCCATTCCGCTCTCCGAGACGGAGGCTTCCGCCCCGAGTGGCTCGGCTTGGTCGTTGAAGACCCGGGAGACCACATGAACCGAAAACACAGGCGCGCCAAAACCCGCGATAGGCCGTCCCCTGGAATCGGTGTTGTTTCGGACACCAACCTGACGCTCCGTCACCCAGGCGGCGAGAAATCCACCGCCCGGGAGAGCGGCGAGACTCGGACTGCGCCGATTCATGCCCTGAGTCGCGTTGAGGCGAACTTCGGAACCGATCAGAGTTCCATCGTTCGCGACGCGGCGGAGAAAAATGTCGTACGCGGCGCTTCCGTCCTGACGATAAGAGGACCACCCCACGGCGAAGGAACCGTCAGCCAGTGCGATGGCGACCGGGTCGATCTGGTGCTCTCCATCCCCGCCGGAGATCGCAAGATCCCCCGTGGTCGCGGTCCCGTCAGAAGCCAGGATCCGCGCGAAGATCCTCTGGAATCCGAAAGGGCCGCCCTGCCAGGCGAAAAGGGAACGACCATCGGGGAGCAGGGCCACGGAAGGATTCTCCTGATCCCCTTCCGCGGCTTCGTTCACCCTTCGGGGACTTCCGACCGCGGTGCCGTCCTCCGCGATTCGAAGCGCCGAAATCCCCAAGCCCTGACCGTCGATCGCGGCGTCCTGCCAGGCAATCCAGCCACCTCCCTGCTGAACGGCGACCGCGGGATTGACTTGATCGCCGGGCAGGCCCCGGGTCAGGGGAAACTCCAGACCCATGGGTTGGAGTCCCCCTCCGGCGGCGCCCGCATCCAGCGCGGTGCATCCGAGCGCGACGCCGGCGAACAGGCCGGTGACTGAATGGGAACAGAATTTCATTCGGAGTAGCTCAGAAATCCGGTGTGAGGATTGCACGTGTGATCAGATCCGGCAAGGAAGGTCCTCGGTGTTACTGGACGCTCCTCTGCTGATCGGGCAGAACGCTCGGGTCGAACGGCAGATTGTCCGGCGTGTGGATGGGATTCCCGGCCGGATCAATGATCGTCGGGGTGATGAAAATGACGAGGTTGCGCTTCGAAGCCGACGTCGACTCGGTCCGGAAGAACCGGCCGATCCAGGGGATGTCGCCCAGGAATGGGACCTTGTCCCTTTGTTTGCGGATGTCTTCCGAGATCAACCCACCGAGGACGACCGTCTGACCGTCCCAGACGATGGCGGAGGTGACGACCTGCCGGACCCGCAGGCGCGGAAGAGGCAACTGAGCGGTGAGGGGCAAACCGATGGCGCTACCCGCCGCACCCTGAATCTGCGGAACGAAGAGGCCGGGATCGTCATAACCGAGGAACTCGCTGAACGTGGGGATGAGGGTCAGTTCAATCGTGTACCCGTCCGCCGCCACATAGGGAACAACGTCCAAAACAGGGCCGAAGGGCGTGATCTGAGTGATGTAGTTCAGCTGGCTGCCGATCGCACCCGCACCACCCTGGTTAACCACGGCGCCCTGGTTGCCGCCGCCGCCGGCGGCGGTCTGGTTCAGGTCGACCCCGGTGACAATGGTCCGAAGATCATTGATCTGAACCTGTGCCTGACGTCCGGAAAGGGTCGTGACCCGCGGTGCCGCCATCAGTTCCAACGCACCGCGCTGCTCAAGGGCGCGCACGACGACCCGGAACTGAGGATCGGTCATCAGACCCGTGATGGTCCCGAGCGCAGGGATGGACGCGCCTTGGCTGCCGACGGTCTGGCGAAGTCCGCTGGTGAGAACCCCATCAGAGGCCTGGGCGAGTTGCGCACCCGGCCCTGGGACGCCGTTGGCATCCGCCGGCCCCGGGAAGATTCCGCTTGGATTGGCGGCGGAGGGCCTCCCCTGGTAGGAGGGTGCGGTCCCGGGTTGGACGCCGACGGCGCCGCCGTTCCCGATGAGCCAGTTGCCAACCATCCAATCAAAGCCGAGGGCCTTCAGATCGTCCTGTCCGACTTCCGCGAACTTGGCTTCGATCTGGATCATGGGCGGCGCGGCGTTGAGAACTTCGATCGCTTGCTCGACGATTTCGATTTCCTCGGTCGTCGCACGGACCATGAGAAGTCCCAACCGGTCATTGAAGAACACCGCGTTGGGGGGAAGCAGATTGACGCCTGCGGCCGCGAAAAAGGTGCGAACGACTTCCTGCACCGACTGGGCTGGCGTGGGAATGGTCACACCGCGGAGACCGTTGCTGCCGGTTCCACCACCACCGCCGCCAAAGCCACCACCGCCGCCGCCGCCGCCGCCTTGACCGCCCTGGGCGACCCCGCTGACGAAAACACGCGGGATGATGGTTCCGATGGAGCCCTGACCGCCCTGACCTCCGCCGGCGCCACCGCCACCGCCGCCACCGCCACCGCCACCGCCGCCCGCTCCCGAGGTTCCTGTCTGGAAGTCACCGAAGGTGATTCCGAGAACGCTCTCAAGACCGGACTCGAACGTGTTCGGATTGACACGGAAGACCCGAGTGATGAGTTGGGCGCGCTCCGGGGCCTTGTGCATGAAGACGACGGCGTAATCCTCGATCGTGATTTTGATCGGGCTGGAGGCGGACTTGGAGACCGCGTCGATCACATCGACCAAGCGGACATTGTTGAGCGCCGGGTCGATTCGGACGGTGACGTCGTTGAGATTGATCTGTTCCGGCGCGGGAACGGCGATCTGGGCGCCGGTGTTGGGATCGATCGCGAATCCGGCGGCGGCCTGGACATTGTCCAGATAGGGGTTGATGAAGAAGTTGATCCCCAGCTTGTCGGGATCGCGCGCCTTGGATTCGTCCTTCAAGTACCGGACGACTTCGCTCAGCGGGAGTTCCTCGAACTTCACCTCATCCAGCTTGATGCGTTCGAGCTTGGACTTAATCACCTGCCGTCCCTTGCTGGTGTGGACGAGGTTCGTGGTCGCGAAGGGATTGGCCGCGGGAAGGTGTTCCCTCGTGAGGGGCTTGTTCCAAACCTCATCAATCATCAGCAGACCCTGACGGCTCAGAATTCCGCGGCGTTTGTTCTCGAGCCGCATCTTGGCGTCCAACAACTGCTTCATGTAGTAGTTGGCCGGTTCGTTGGCGGGATCGGCGTCCAACGCCTCCTTGAGCTTCGCCTCAGCCTTGGCGAGTTCGCCGGCGTCCAGGAAAACGCGGGCATCCTGCACAAGCGTGCTGACTTGGATCTTCTTCTCGTGGATTTCAGGAAGCTGGCCGAGGGCATCGGCGCTGGGGGTCAGGCCGCGCTTCTGAGCGATGGCCCGATCCAGCTCCTGCTTCATCTTGGCGGCTTCCTGGTGAAGCGGGTCAACCCGAAGGACGCGATCGACGTGCGCGACCGCCTCGTTGAGGTAACCGGTCTTCTGCGCGTTGGTCGCGAGCTGCATCCGCGTGGACGAGACGCCGGCGACGGCGCGCGCGCGTTCCGGTTCGGCCTTGGCACCGATTCGGACCGCGAGCGCATACGCTTCCTCGTATCGTTTGGCGGCATCGGCGATGCGGGCGGCGGCGACATCCCGATCCGCCTGATTGAGGCGGTCACCCAGGAGTTGGTAGGCCTCCTCCCTGCGCGCGCCTTCCTCGATGGTTCCGGAAGGCGGCGCCTGAGCCGGCGCTTGGAGTGGAGCGCCCAGACTTAGGATCAGGGCTAACAGGGAAAGTGCTGCTTGGCGGGTCATGGAGCCGGGTTCAATGCGGGACAGAGACATAAAAACTTACCTCTCAAGAAACGCCCTTACGGCGGATGATCCAGCGCTTGGAGGTGCTGGACTGGACAGTAACTTCGTCCTTGTTGATGGCAACGATATTGTAAATCTGGGAACCCAAACGGATTCCGCCGGGCTGTTTGCTGCGCACGTTGTTGAATTTTGTGCCGAGCTTCTCGTGAACAAGGTCCGCCTCATGGCCCGCAACACGCTTGAAGGGCTGATCGCGGGTCACGGTGGCGGTCTCGGTCGAATCGGCGAACCGAAACTCCACTCCGGTCGGATCCTCCGCCGGACCGATGACCCGAGTGACCACGAAGGGATCGTTCTTCGAGGAGGATCCCAGCGAGAGATACATCTGACGGGGTCGGACGTACTTTCCTCCCTTGGTTTCGTCGAGCACGCTGAATTTGTAGCGGACACTTTCGCCACTCTCCTGAATTCCGTTGAACTCAATCACAAGTTCCAGGGGACGGATCTCGGTCGCGACCAGCCCCCCTGGCCCGTCCTCATCGCCATGGACGACCTTGAACGGCGCCCCGTCGCGTCCCCGCTTCCAGAGGACCGGATTGAAGAGATTGTGCTCCCCGGAGAGAACCAATCGAGGAGTGGTCCGGAGCCTCTTCAGCATGAGCTCGTATCCGGAGGTATCGACGGGCTCGCTGACCTTTTTGGGAGCACGATTTCCCAACTCGAGGGCCTGCCGGATCGTCTCCCGGTTCTGGGCGACCCGGAAAGGCAGGAAAGCGGCAGCTCCCAAAAGAGCCAGGAGAATCACGCTCAGAATGATTTTCTCGTAGTGGGCGCCGAAGACGACGCCGAGTTTCTTGAGCTGGTCCATGTCGGCTCGGGGCTATTGGGACGAATCGGCCGGAGCGTCATCGGGCGCGACATCCGAGGGAGCCGGACGCGAAGCTCGCCGGGCGGTCGGTTCCGGTTCGGGTTTCGGTTTGATGAAGTCGAGCTGGATGATGACGCGAAGGGGTTTCTCGTCGAGAACGACGGAAGGGGTCGCCGACACCACCGGCCCGGGGGCTGTTGGAAACATGGGGGAGGACAACGACGGAGGTGGCGCGGCGATCCCCCCGGCCCCGCCCATGCCGTACCGGGAACGCATGGCCGCTTCGCCACCGGCGGCTCCCGGCGGTCCGAGTCCGTACCGGGACCTCATCGCGGCGTCCATTCCCCCGCCACCACCACCGGTTTCGGCGTCGGAACGGGATCCGCCACCAAGTCCGTACCGTGCGCGCAAGGCGGGATCCATGCCACCCCCTGCGCCACCGGGCATGGGCATCGGCGAAGGCGACGGCATCGGGGACGACATGTAAACGGGCGTCGCCGCGGCCCCCATGCTCCGTGGAAGGCTGGTGGGCTGGATGTTGATGGTCTTGATCGCGACCACCTCGTCCATCGCCGCGAATCCCTGGAGGGCCGCCGCGAGCTCGGTGCTGAAGGACCGGAAGCTGAGATCAAACGGGGATCGGACCACCCAGTTGTTGGTGACCGCCTTTTTCGTCAGGTATTCGGTGCTGCCGACTTCCTCCTTCAGAACGCCGGGACGGCGCAACTGATCCAGGGAATGGACCTTGGCCGCGAAAAGGACCCGGCTGAGGGCGGAAATCTGGGCAACCTGTTCGGCGAGCTTCGGAATTCCGTTGGGCTCGAAATACGGCATCTCACGAAGTTTCTGAAACGTGAACGCGTAGCGATCCGGCAGATGCACCCCGGATTCCTCGGCTTCGTGCTGAAGCTGGGAGATCGTCGTCTCGATGAGAAGTTTCAGCGAGAAGGTGTCCGAGACTGGCTGAACATTTGGAGCGTGGATGCTTTCCCGGAGCGCCTTCGTGAGGGCTCCGACGCGTTCGGCTTCGGCTCGGACGGCCTTGATATTCTTTTCTTCAGGGTACGGATTCAGGGCGTTCAGCCGGTTCCACTCCTCCCGCTTCTCCTCGAGGGCGGCGTTGACGGTGGTTTCGCGATTGGATTGGTCGTAGAGGAAGAAGGCGCTTCCGCCCAATAGCACCAGTCCCACCAACCCGCCGAGGACGAGCGTCAGGTTCTTTTTGATCCACGGCATACTAAAGCTGGATGGGGTTCTTCAGTCCGAGAGTGAGTTCGAAGGTGAACGTCGGAGCGCCTTCTTCCGGCGTCGGCTGTTTGCCGAGGCGGGTGTTCTCCGGGTCGAAGAGGGGATTCGCTTTCAGTTCCTGCTCCACGGAGGCCGTGATGTGCAGATTGTTCGTGGGCGAAAGATTTGCGAGGTTGATGGCGCGGAAGACGAGGCTGATTTCAGAGACCTCGTTGGTGTTGCCGCTTTTCTTCTTTTTGGTGCTGGCGGAAGCGGCGGCCGTTTCCTCGCCTCCGGAACCGTCACCTCCGGAACCATCGCCCTCGGACGCGGCGGGAGTCGTGGGCACGAGGCCGTAGCGACGCATCAGCTCCGGGGACATCGTGAAGGCCTGCGGCTTTTCCTCCTCCTCGGCGGGCGCCTCCTCGGTGGCCGCGAAATCCTTCACCACATCGCCCATGCTGAGGGATTCGACCCAGATGCCGACATCCACCCCCGGGGGGCTGGACCGCTGCTCGGCGGCCAACAGGGCCGTTCGCAGTTCGCCGAACAGGTCGACCCACCGATATTTGGCCTGCAGCCAGTTCCGGTAGTAATTCGCGTCCTCGACCGATTTTTTGAGGGTCGAGTTGGCCGAATTCAGCTGCTGTTCCTTCGACTGCAGGGGCTCGACTTTCTCCGAGATCTGCCCGAGGGCGGCTTCCTTGTCGTCACCGACCAGTCGGGCGAAGAAACCGAGGGCGGCCACGACTCCGACGAGACTGAATAGGGAGGCGAGAAGGTAGGGCTTCTTTTGTTCGAACTGCTGCCGCTTGAGGGAACTCTTCGGGAGCAGGTTCAGTTCGATCGGACACTGGGCCAGGTTGCGGAGCGCCAGGCCGACAAGCTCACCCATGGCGTGGGCGACGGCGGAGAGTTCGTCGACGTTGACGGCGGGCCCGATCTGGACGTTCCGGAGGGGGTTGAAATACTCGACCGGGACGTTGAGCTTCTCATTAAAGAACTGGGCCGTGTAGGGCATGATCGAGGCCCCTCCGGAAAGCACCAGTCGCTGCGGAGCGCCACCACCCTGCTGGCCCCGGTAAAACTGAATGGTCTGGTTGACCTGGATGTGAAGCCGGGTCATGACCTGCCGCGCGACCTTGGCGATCGCGGCCTGCTTGGGGTCCTCCGGTTCCTCGTAGGCGCCCCCGAGGCTGACCAATCCGTGTTGAAGCTTGAACGTCTCGGCCTCGTTGAATCGAACCTTCGATTCGGTCGCGAAATCCTGGGTGATGGAATTCGCCCCGATGCTGATGCTCCGGGCGTAGATCTTGCCCTTCTCGAAGAACAGGACCGTGCTGGTCTTCGCCCCGATGTCGAGGAGCATCGTGCAGCCGTCCTGGTCGCTGTAGTTGAACCGAAAGGCGTTCGCCAGGGCCGCGGGGGAGACATCGACGTGCTGCAGGCGGACTCCCTTGGATTCGGCGACACGGAACAGGCCCTCGACGATGTCCGTCTTGATCGCGACCAGCAGAACTTCCATTTCCCCGCCCGCGGCGGTGCCGAGGATCTGGTAATCCCAGACGACCTCAGCCAGGGGAAAGGGAACGTTCTGCTGCGCCTCGTACTGGATGATCTGCGAGATCTTCGCCGAATCGACCGGGGGCAGTTTGACGAACTTGGAGAAGACGTGGAACCCGGGCGCGCAAACGCTGGCCGATCGGGAACTGAAGGCGCGCTCGGTGATGAGTTCCTGGAGTCCCTTGGTGACGACCCGCTCGCGGGCCGATTCCTGGGAACCCTCCAGACCCAGGGGCCGCGTCCCGAACTGGCGCAGCACCAGGTTTCCGGCGTCGTTGATTTCGAACTCCGCCATCTTCAGCGTCCCCGCGCCGAAATCGATGGCAAGAAATGGCTTGGCTTTGAGCATGGTGCCAGGTTCGTTCCGTCACCACCCACGACATGGCGACACGACCGCGGGTCGTGCTTTCACGCCGAATGGGAACGGGCGACGGGTGGTTAAAGGAAAGAGGTTCACAGGGCAAACTCAAAAATCCCGCGTGGCTTCGCGGCCTTCATACGTTCTGCCTCCCCGTTTGACCACAAAAATAATCTATGGTGCGTCGAAGTCCCTCGCCCAGGCTCACTTCAGGCCTCCAATCCAGGAGCTTGCGGGCTCGCGAAATGTCGGGCCGCCGCTGCTTCGGGTCATCTTCCGGAGCCGGCTTCGACTTCACGCGACTGCGCGAACCCGTCCGCTTGAGGATCTCATCGGCGAACTCCCGGATGGTCATTTCACTCGGGTTTCCGATGTTGACCGGACTCCACGCGGTCGGGTCGTCGCAGTGCATCAGCCGGTAGATGCCCTCCACCAAGTCCGAGACGTAGCAGAAGCTTCGAGTCTGCTTTCCGTCACCGTGCAGGGTCAGCGCCTTGCCGGCGAGCGCCGATCCGATGAACGCCGGAACGACCCGACCGTCATGGAGGCGCATCCTCGGACCGTACGTGTTGAAGATCCGCACGATTCGGGTCTCCAGGCCGTGCTCGGTCCGGTAAGCCATGGTCAAAGCCTCGGCGAACCGCTTCGCCTCGTCGTAGCAACCCCGCGGGCCGACCGGGTTCACATTGCCCCAGTAGTCCTCCCGTTGAGGGTGCACCAGCGGGTCACCGTAGACCTCCGAAGTCGAAGCCAGCAGGAATCTCGCCCCCTTGTTCAGGGCCAGGCCCAGCGCCTTGTGGGTCCCGAGCGAACCGACCTTGAGCGTCTGGATCGGCAGTTCGAGATAGTCGACCGGACTCGCCGGCGACGCGAAGTGCCACACGAAATCGACCGGCCCATCCAGGAACAGGTAATCCGTGACGTCCTGATTCACGAAACGGAACCCCGGAGCTCCCGCGAGATGACCGATATTGGCGACCGAACCCGTCACGAGGTTGTCGAGGACGGTGACCCGATGTCCACGGGCCAGGAGCAAATCAGTCAGATGCGAACCAAGAAACCCCGCGCCTCCAGTCACCACCGAGTGCGGAGTGGACGATCGCTTTTTTTTGCGGGCGGGTTTTGCCATGGGCCGTCGCCTGACGGAGGCGGAAGTCTGCCCGAAGCCCGTGGCGCTTGGGAAGCTCTTGATTCCACCCCCCACGAAATCGGCCGAACGCAACTCAGACTTTCAGGAGGGCCACCGCGGCGACGGCCGCGTCCCAGACGGTCCCCGGAAAAATCCCCAGGAGGAAAACTCCGGCCGCGCCGACCACCAACGCCGCGCGCAGGACCGGCGGAACCACCAAGGGGGCCGGTTCCTCAGCCTCCCGAACCTCCTCGGTCCAGTACACCGCCTTGAGCACGCCGAAGTAGTACCAGAAGGAGATCACCACCCCGAGGACGGCGACGCCGCCCAGCGCATAGTACGCGGGGAGGGATGCGCCCTGTTCGACGAGGGCTTTCAGGACCAGGAATTTTCCGAAGAACCCCGCGAGCGGGGGCACACCCGCCAGCGAGATCATCGAAACCGCCAGGGACGCCGCCAGAAGGGGCGATCGTCGATGGAGCCCGGCGAGCGCGGACAGATCGTCGGTTCCCAGCCGTTCGACCACGACGGCCACCACCAGGAAGGCGGTCAGCACCGTGAACAGGTAACCCGCGAGATAGAACAGCACCGCGGCGGCCCCGGCCTTGGACATCGCGGCCAGACCCATGAGGACGAAACCGCCGTTGGCGATGCTGGAATAGCCCATCAATCGCTTGAGGCTTCGCTGCGGAATGGCGCAGAGGCTGCCGAACAGGATCGAGATGGCCGCCACCGACATCAGGAGAGGCTCCCATTTCAGCCCAAGTTCCGGGATCACGCCCCCCAGCAGGCGCACCAGCAACACGACCCCGGCCGCCTTCGAGCCGATCGTCAGGAACGCCGTCGTCGGCGCGGGTGCGCCTTCGTAGACATCGGGGGCCCAGATCTGGAACGGAAACACGGCGACCTTGAACGACAGGCCTCCCAACACCAGCAGCATTCCCGCCTGGAAGAGACGGGTTTCCGCGAGTTCGGCGGATTGAGCGGCGAGTTCATCGAATTGCATGGTGCCGGACGCGCCAAAACAGAGCGCCATCCCGTACACCATGAACGCCGACGACAGGGCGCCGAGGAGAAGGTATTTCACCCCCGCCTCCAGGGAGGCGATCCGGGATCGCTGGAATCCCGTCAGCACATAGAACGACACCGTGATCAGTTCCAGGGCGACGTACATGACCGCGAAATTGTTCGCCGACGCCGCGAGCAGCATTCCCGCCAACGCGAAAAGGGTGAGTACGAAATACTCCGTCACGCCGGATCCGAGCCGGTCGCCAAGGTCCGCCGCGAGCAGCAGCACGAAGACTCCAGCGCCCAGGAACAACGCCTTGAAGAAAATGGCGAGCCCATCCAGGACGAACATCCGATCGAAGGCGTACCCCGGTTCGGAAAGTCCGCCGTGGCCCGACACTTCGAAAAGGAAGAGAACCGCCACCAACCCGGCCGACGCATGCCCCAGGAGGCGCCGTCGCGGACCCGGCACCACCCCGTCCAACAGCAGCAGCGCGAGGCCGAGCACCACCAGCACCACTTCGGGTCCGAGAAGCCAGAGATTCATGGGATTGGGTTGCCGGAGGTCACGGCCAGTTGGCGGGCGGGACGCGAGGCGTCGACGGCCTCCACGATCGACGCCGCCCTGGGGGCGATGTGGTCGGTGAGGATTCTCGGAGCGATCCCCAACGTGATCAGGGACGCGAGGAGGACCACGTAGGGCATGCGATCCCAGGGACCCGCCGGATCGCGCGATTCATTCCAGAACTCGGCGGGCGGTCCGTGCAGCATCGCCCGAATCGCGCGAAGCATGTAGACCGCCGCGATCATCAGGGCGCCCCACGCGGCGGCGGCCACCAGCAGTCGAAACGAAATCCATCCGCCGCAGATGGGCACGGCGCTCGTCCATCCGCCGAAGAGCACCAGGAACTCTCCCACGAAATTTCCGAAGCCCGGCAGACCGCACCCGGCCATCATCGCCATCACGAGAACCGTCCCGACGAACGGCATCCGCCGGAGGAGCCCGCCCATCCGTCCCATGTCCAGGGACTGGGTCTGCCCGTACAACCAGCCACTCAATCCGAAACTCAGCGCGGCGAGGAACCCGTGGGCTACCATCACCACCACGGCCCCAGTGATGCCGATGGACGTGAGGCTCGCCACCCCAAGGAAGACAAATCCGACATGGGCCACGCTGGAATTGCCGATCAGCTGGTTCAGATCCTTCTGGCGCATCGCGACCCAGCCGCAGTAGACGATGTTCCCCAGGCACAACCACGCCAGGGTCGGCATCCACATCTTGGCCCCTTCCGGCAACAGGGGCACCGCGACCCTCAGCAGGGCGTACAGCCCGAATTTCTTCAGGACTCCGGCGTGCAGCATCGCCGTGGCCGTGGGGGCCGCCCCGTAACCGAGCGGCGCCCAGGTGTGAAAGGGCCAAAGCGAGACCAGGATCCCGAGACCGAACATCAACCACGGAAAAATGAAATGCTGCCGGCCGGCGGGAATCGGGTTCGCAGCGAGGTGTTCACCCAGGGTGATGAGGTCGAAGGACCGGATCCCCGACTGCAGGTAGAGTGCGATCAGACCGATCAGCGCGACCAGCGCCCCAAGCGTGAGGTAGAGGGTGATCTGGAACGCGGCGGACTGCCGCCGCTCACCTCGCCCCCAGATGCCGATCATCAGGAACGTCGGCACCAGGGCCAGTTCGTGGAAGCAGTACAGAAAGAAGATGTCGAGCGACGCGAACGCGCCGAGAATTCCGCCGGTCATCAGCAACAGCAGGATGTGGAACTCCTTCGCCCGGTCCCGGATCTCCCGCGACACGCACGCCGCGGCGAACGCCACGATCGCCCCCATCACGATCAATCCCAGGTTGATTCCGTCGACGCCCACGAAGAACGAGATTCCCAGCGACTCCACCCACGGAATCTGTTGCACGAAACGGAACCCGCCCCGCCCCACCGGCGCCGCTCCGAAACCCACCAGCAGATCCATGGCCAGCCAGGCCACGATTCCGGTCACCCCCAGGGACACAATGCGCGGAACCCCAACGGCGGTGCGCGGAACGAAGCACAGTCCGACGGCGGCGAGCAGCGGAAGCAGGGTGATCCAGGTGAGCAAGGACATGTCAGGCAAGGGGTGGATTGCGGAGGCTCATGGCAGCACCATCCAGAGGACGATCACGAGGCCCGCCGCGCCGAGAAACGCGTAGGTCTGAAGGTTGCCGGTCAGCACGAGACGCAGGGCGCGTCCCATCACGTCCGTCGTTCCCGCCAACCCCCGCACGCAGAGACCGGCCACGATCCAGCGGTCGATCCACTGCGCGAAACCCGCCGCCGCATCATGGGTGGCACGGATCAGCCAAGCGTAGGCTTCGTCGAAGTAGAACCGGTCCCGCATCCAGCGCGCCAGGATTCCGATCGATTCCGGCAGCGGATCGCGGCCGGGATGGGCTCCATAGAGCTTCCAGGCACCCGCGAATCCCATCGCCGTCGCGAACAATCCAAGAAATGCCGCGAGGGGCGCGTGCCCGAAAGGTTCAAAGACGGCCGACAAGAATCCGGAGTGGGAATCATGCCCCGCCCCGGCCCCCTGCCCCAGGCCGGCCCGCAGCGCGGCATCCAGGCCCCAGAACCCGGCGAACACCGACGCCAGCGCCAGAAACCGAAGGGGCCATAGCATGACCGGCGGCGATTCGTGGGCATGCGACGCGGCTTCCGTCCTCGCTTCGCCCCGCCAGGCGACGAAGACGAGCCGGAACATGTAGAAAGCCGTCAGCGCGGCCACGACGAGCGCGAGCGCGAACAACACCGGTCGGCTCTCGGCCGCCGCCAGAATGCCGTCCTTCGAGTAGAACCCGCTGAAGGGAGGCAGGCCGCAAAGGGCCAGGGTGCCGACCATGAAGGTCCAGGAGGTCACGGGAAGGCGGTTTCGCAGGCCGCCCATCCTCCAGATGTCCTGCTCGTGGTGCATCGCGTGGATCACGGAACCGGCACCGAGGAACAGCAGCGCTTTGAAGAAGGCGTGCGTCACGAGGTGGAACATGCCGGCCTCGGGCCGGGAACAGCCAACCGCCAGAACCATGTAGCCGAGCTGCGACAGCGTGGAGTAGGCGAGGATCCTCTTGATGTCATTCTGCTGAACCGCCATCAGCGCGGCCAGGAGCGCGGTCACCCCGCCCGTCCACGCGATCACGTCCAGGGCCGAAATCCCCGACAGCGCGCCAAGCCACTCCGGCCAGGCCGGCGCGAGCCCGAAGAGAAAAAACGACCGGGCCAGCATGTACACGCCGGCCGCCACCATGGTCGCCGCATGAATCAGGGCGCTGACGGGCGTGGGACCCTCCATGGCGTCGGGAAGCCAGACGTGCAGCGGAAATTGAGCGCTCTTGCCGACGGCCCCGAGGAACACCAGGACGCCGGCCAGGCTCGCGAAGCTCCCCAGGGCGCCGGGATCCAGCGCGAGGGTCCGCTCGAGGTCGAGGAAATCAACGCTGCCCAGGGCCGCCCACACCATCACGATCCCGAGCAGGAATCCGAAATCCCCGAGACGATTGGTGAGGAACGCCTTCTTCGCGGCGTCGGCCGCCGACGGCCGCTCGAACCAGAACCCGATGAGCAGGTAGCTGGACACACCCACCAGTTCCCAGAAGAGGAACATCATCACGAAATTCGAAGCCAGGACGATGCCGAGCATCGAGAACATGAAGAGGCTCAGGGAGGCGAAGAACCGCGCATAGGACGGGTCGCCGGCCATGTACCCGCACGAATAGATGTGGATCATCAGTCCCACGCCCGTCACCCCAAGGAGCATCACGAGGGACAACGAATCCAGGCGAAGCCCGAGTTCGACCGACAACCCCCCCACCTCCAGCCACTGGACGGCGGTGATGAGGCAATCGCCCGCGGGGACGGCGAGGCGGCGGAAGGACAGCGACAGAAAGACCGACGCGACGAACGCGGCCGCCACGGCGGCGATCGAGACCGCCGCGCTGAGCCGCGGGTTGCGGCGGGTGTAGAGCGTGATCCCGGCCGCCGACAACAGCGGCAGCGCCAGGATGGTCCACGCGAGGGTCTCGGGTTGCATCGTTGTCGAAGAATCGATCGTCCGGTTCCTGTTCCTGTTCGCGCCCGAATCAGAATCTGAGGGACGTCAGATCCTCCACGTGGGCGGATTGGCGCCTCCGGTACAGCGCGACGATCAGGGCGAGGCCGACGGAGACCTCCGCGGCGGCCACGGTGATGATGAAGAACACCATGAGCTGGCCATCGAGGTTCTTGTTGTACCGGGAAAACGCGACGAGCGCGAGGTTGGCCGCGTTCAGCATCAGTTCGAGGCCCATGTACATCACGAGCAGGTTGCGGCGCAGAATCACGCCGAGCAGCCCGAGACTGAAGAGGCCGGCGCTGACCAGGAGATAATGTTCGAGTCCCACCTTCACTTGAGATCCCTCCGGCTCAGCAGGATCACACCCAGCATCCCGACGAGCAGCAAGACCGACACGGCTTCGAAAGGCAGCAGATAGCGCTGGAACAAGGCCAGCCCCAGCGCCTGGGTGGTGCCCTCGAGTTCCGGTTCCCTTCCGGCGGCCGCCTGCGCCCGGACCAGGGTCGAGGCGAGCACCGCGAAGAGCCCGGCCACCGTGATGAAACCCGCGCCCACCCCGAACCGGTTCCAGCTCCGGCGCTCCTCCTCCTTGAGGTCGAGGAGCATGATGACGAAAAGGAAGAGGACCATCACCGCGCCGGCGTAGACGAGAATCTGAACCGCCGCGATGAAGAAGGCGTGCAGAAGGATGAACAACCCGGCCAGGCCGACCATCGTGAGCACGAGAAACAGGGCGCTCGCCACCGGGCTGCGCGAGAACGGATTGGCGACGGTCAGGAACCCGGACGCCAGCGTGAGGCCGCCGAACACGTAGAAGAGCACGTCGGTCATGGCTGTGGCTTGGAAGGTGGGGTGCTCACATCAGGCATCCTCAGGGCGTGGGATTTCAATGGGCGGCCGATGGGTCCTCGACCGGAAAGGTCTCCTGGGCCCGCGCCTCGTCGAGTTTGTGCCGCCATTTCTGGGTGCCGGCGTGGGTTCCCCCCAAGGAGAGGAGCTTCTCCTTGTTGAAGATCATTTCGGACCGGGTCAGCCCGGTCAGCGAATAGTCGTCCTTCAGGAAAATCGCCTCCTCGGGGCAGACCTCCTGGCACAGGCCGCAGAAGATGCAGCGCAGCATGTTGATGTCGAACTCCCGCGGCATCTTCTCCGCGTTGGGACGGTCCGCGGGCGGGCCGTCGGGCCCGGGCGGCATGATCCGGATCGCCTTCGGCGGACAGATGAACTCGCACAACTGGCAGCTCACGCACTTGGTGCCGCCATCCTGGTCGCGGACGAGATAGGGCGCTCCCCGGTACCCGGGTTCCACCTTCCACGGCACCTCCGGGTAGTAGCCCTTCCCCGTTTCGTCCGCCGCCGTGCGGCCTTCGAAGACGGTCCTCTTGAAATGGCGCCACGTGACCTTGAACCCGTTCGCCACCGCCGGGAGGTACAGCCTTTCGGCCAGGCTCAGTTCTTTGCGTTCGACAATCATGGCTTGGCTTTTCAGGACTTTGCCAACAGGAGCACGCCCGCCGTGACCACGATGTTGGCGAGGGCCACCGGAATGAAGCGGCGCCAGCCCAGATCCATCAGCTGGTCGTAGCGGAAGCGGGGCAGCATCCATCGCACCCAGATGATCAGCACGAGGAAGAATCCCAGTTTCGCCAGGAAGATCAGGATGTGAAGGAGGCCGACGCCAAGCGACGCCGCCGGTTGGTCCAGACCGAAGAAGGGCAGCGTCCACCCCCCCAGGAACAAGGTCACCATCATCGCCGAAACCGAGATCATCGCCGCATATTCCCCCAGGAAGAACAGCGCGAACTTCATCGAGCTGTATTCGGTGTGGTACCCGCCCACCAGTTCCGTCTCCGCCTCCGGCAGATCGAACGGCAGCCGGTTCGTCTCCGCGAGCGCCGCGATCAGGAAGATCAGGAACGCGACCGGCTGCTGGAAGACATGCCATCGGAGCAGGCTTCCCGACTGGTGCGTGATCACATCGCCGAGGTTCAGGCTCCCGACCAGCAGGAAGATCGGAATCACGCTCAGCCCCATCGAGATTTCGTAGGAGATCATCTGAGCGCTCGACCGGATGCCCCCCAGAAACGGGTACTTCGAATTCGCGGCGTACCCCGCCAGGACGATTCCGTAGACGCCCAGCGAAACGATTCCGAACGTGTACAGAATGCCGACGTCGAGGTCCGCGATCACCATCTTCTGCTGTCCGAGCCGCGATCCGAACGGAATCACCGCGAGCGTCAGCAGGGCCGGAACCATCGCGATCGCCGGGGCGAGCCAGAAATAGACCTTCCGCACGTGGCCCGGCGTGAAATCCTCCTTCAGGATCGCCTTCAGGGCGTCGGCAATGGGCTGGAACATCCCCCACCGGGTCAGCAGCGGGCCCAGGACGGGCAGAAATCGGGCGAAGAAAGGCGAGGTTCGGTTCGGTCCGACACGGTCCTGAATGAAGGCGCTGACCTTGCGCTCCACGAGGACCGCGTAGGCCACCATGGTCATCACAACCGAGAAGACCACGAAGATCTTCACCGCGCTGAAGAGGAGGAAGTTCCAGTCCATGGGGATGCTCGTTCCTGCGACTCGTCGCGACGCTCAGGCGCCCGTTGGCGCCCCTCCTTCGCCCAGTTCCGCCCACGTCACCCGCGCCAGCGCGGGCACTTCCCGCGCCATCCGATTGAACAGGGATTCCATTGAAAAAGCCGTTGCGAGCGTCCCGTTCGAAGGCGCGTCCTGACCGGCCAGAACCCCGAGCAGTTCGTCCAGGAACTCCGCCTCGGGCCGCGCATCTCCCGGAGGTTCGACCGCCTTGAGGAACCTCTGGATCCGGCCCTTCGCGTTGATGAAGGTTCCCCGCTTCTCGGCATGGGCGCACCCCGGAAGCAGGTGATGGGCGCGCTTCGTCGTTTCGTTGGGCAGGATGTCGCTGACAATCAGCATCTCCAATTTATCCAGCAGGTCCACTCCGATGCCGTGGCGCGTCACATCCTCCCCGAAGACGATCAGGGTGGTGATCCTGCCGGCCGCGATGCCGCCCGCGATCTCCTTCAGGCGGGAGCCGGGCGTCTCTCCGGCAATCCCCGTGAGGCGGGCTCCCGCCATGTTGGGATTGCGGTCGGAGTTCAACAGCAGGGCGTCGGCCTCCCCGTGCCGGGGCACGGAATCCGTCACGGCTTCGAACCGCGCGGCGAGCCGGCTCAGCAGGAACAGTTCCTCGGTCGTCTGACGCGCGGACGCGACCACCGCCACCGAACCGGGACGGGCGGCGGCGAGCGCCTTCGCGATTCCGCGAAGGGACGAGGTCCAGGTTCGGGCCCCGACTCCGCGGCCCCCCAATTCCCGCAATCGATCCAGACGCCCGATCCAGCGGTGATTCAACCGCCCCTGGTCGCACATCCACGAGGCGTTGACCGCGTCATTGTCGCGGGGGGTGTAGCGATGGATGCGCCCTTCGCGCGACCACATCGTGATGTTGCACCCCGTGGCGCATCCGGTGCAAAGGCTGGAGGTTTCCTTGAGGAACCAGACCCGCATCTGAAACCGGAAATCCTTCGACGTGAGCGCCCCCACCGGGCAGATGTCGACGGTGTTCAGCGTGTAGTTGTTGTCGAAGCGGTCCCCGGGGTAGGTGGCGATCGTGTTGTACGACCCCCGATTCACGATGCCGAGTCGGTCGTCCCCGACGATGTCCCGGGTGAACCGGATGCAGCGGGTGCAAAGAATGCAGCGCTCGTCGTCGAGGAGGATGCGGGGGCCGAGGTCGACCGCCTTGGGCTTGTGGACCTTCGCCTCGACGAACCGGCTCTCGGCCTGGCCGTGTTCGACCGAGTATTCCTGGAGCTTGCACTCGCCCGCCTGATCGCAGATCGGGCAGTCCAACGGGTGGTTGACGAGCAGGGATTCGAGCACCGCCTCCCGCATCTGACGCGTGGCGGGCGACCCAGGATAGATCTCCATGCCGGGGGAGATCGGTGTCGCGCAGGCGATCGCGCCGCGCGGGGTTCCCGGCTCGTAGGGCAGCACCGACCGAGCGATCTTCGGCGAACCGTCCGCGTCGAGGATCGGTTTCCGATCGGGACCGAGCATGGGCGTCCCGAACTCGACCAGGCACATCCGGCAATTCCCCGCGACGGGGAGCTTGGCGTGATAGCAATAGTGCGGAACTTCCACCCCGGCGGCCTGGCAAGCCTGCAACATCGTCGTGGGCTGAAGGCGACCCTGCCAGTCGGGCATCAACTTCGGGACGTCGATGGCGCGTCCATCGACCTTGATGCTCAGCGTTTCGGCCGAGGGGGCTGCGGGAACCGGGGGAAAGGGGGACGGAGGGGCCATGGTTTCTAGCTAGCTTCTCGGACTCGCCGCCAGTTTCCGTTCCGGAGTCGGCCCCGCGCCGGGGCTGCCCGGGACACCCGCCACCGGCGGCTGTGTGGCGGCACGCGCCTCGTCCTCCGCGCCGCGGGCTTCGAATTCGTCCCGGAACTTCCTCACAAAACTCAATACGGGCCAGGCGGCCGCCTCACCGAAAGCGCAGATGGTCCGGCCCTGGATGTTCTGGGCGATGTGCAGGAGATAGTCGGGGTCCACCCGCCTCGCATGGCCATGCGTCATCCGGTGCAGCGCCTTGCTTAGCCAGAGCGCGCCTTCCCGGCACGGAGTGCACTGGCCACAGCTCTCGTGGGCGTAGAACTCGCTGATGTTGGCCAAGGCCCCGACGATGTCGGTCGTGTCGTCCATCACGATGATGGCGCCCGATCCCGACATGCTTCCGGCCTGCTGGAGGGAGTCGAAATCGTAGGGCAGATCCAGGAGGTCGACCTCCACCGGGGCGACCTGGCCGTCCGCGCCGCGTCTTCGGAGCGTGAACCGTTCGCCGGCTCGAAAAACCTTGGCCGACGACCCTCCGGGAATGACCGCCTTCAAGCGGCGCCCCTCGCGAAGGCCACCGCCGAAGTTCTCATGGAAGATCAACTCGCCGAGGGTCGCCTTCCCGACCTCGATCTCGTAGTAACCCGGCCGCTTCACGTGCCCGCTGATGCTGACGATCCGCGTGCCGGTGTTGTTCGGCGAACCCAGCTTCGCGTACTCGGCGGCGCCCATCGCGAGGATGTGGCGAACCGCGGCGAGGGTTTCGACGTTGTTGACGATGGTCGGGCATTGGTAAAGCCCGAGCACGGCGGGGAAATACGGCGGCTTGATCCGGGGATACGCCCGTTTGCCCTCGAGCGACTCGATCAACCCGGTCTCCTCGCCGCAGATGTACGCGCCGGCACCGCGATGGACATGAATCTCGAGATCGTACCCGGAACCCAGGATGTTCCGGCCGAGGAAACCCTTGGCGCGCGCCTCGTTCAGGGCGCGATTCAGCAATCGCGCTCCCGCCGGCATTTCTCCCCGGATGTAGATGTAGGCAAGCTTCACGTCATTCGCGAAGCAGGAGAGAATCATTCCCTCGATCAGCTGGTGGGGATCCTTGTGGATGATCTGCCGATCCTTGAACGTGCCGGGTTCGGATTCGTCCGCGTTGCAGATGAGGTAGATCGGCTTGCCGGACCGACGGTCGACGAAGGACCACTTGAGGCCTGCCGAAAACCCGGCGCCACCCCGTCCGCGCAGCCCGGACTTCAAGACCTCGTCCCGAATCTGCTCCTGGGGCGACTGCGTTTTTCCATCCGGAAGGACCCGGGCGGTCACAGCCAGGCAACGGCGGAGGGTCTCGTAGCCGCCATTTCCGAGGTAACACTCGATGTCCGGGGTGTAGCCCGGTTCGTCCGCGTGTTTCAGAATGAGTCGATATTCCTGCGGCATGGTGTCTTGACGCTCAGCCCCGAATGTCTGACCGTTGCCGCCGCACCGACTGCCCGATGGTGTAACGGTAGCACAGCAGACTCTGAATCTGCTTGTCATGGTTCAAATCCATGTCGGGCAGCCAATCCTTCCAGGGGAACTCCCAGGGCTTGTTTGGGAAACATGGGGAGATTCTGATCGGATGGGACGAATGGGACCCATGGGACTTATGGGACGTGCATGCCACGGGCTCACGAGAAAAATCACGGGGATTCCGGACCAAGCCCAGTCTCATCGGCAGCCTCCCACGATCGCGTCGGCTTTCTCGGGCGTCACCCCCTCGTGGAACTCCTCGTTCACCATCATCACGGGAGCAGTGCCGCAACTCGCGAGACACTCCACGAATTCGACCGAGTACCGGCCGTCAGGCGTGGTCTGAAGTCCGTGTCGGGACGGTTCCAACCCGAATTTCTCGCAAAGTTGCCGATGAAGCGCGTGCCCTCCGCCCAGCGCGCAACTGAGGGTCCGGCACACCTTGAACTGAAACCGCCCCGCCGCCGTCTGGCGGAACATCGGGTAGAAGGTGACGAGTTCCCGGACATGGATGGGCTGCAGATCGAGTTTTCGCGCCGTCCATTCGATGACATCCGGGGGCAACCACCCGAAATGCTCCTGCAACGCGTGCAGAAGCATCAGGGACGCGCTGCGCTTCTGCGGATAGTGCGAGATCAGTTCATCGATCTCCGCCTCGAGCTCCGCGGGTATCGTCGGCGTGCTCATCGGTCGCATTCCCCCATCACGAAATCGAACGACCCGAGGATCGCCGTCACATCCGAGATCATGTGACCGGGAAGGCAGTGGGCCAGGATGCTCAGGTTGCAGAACGAAGGCGCCCGAATCTTCAGTCGGTAGGGCGTCCCGCCTCCGCGGCTCTGAATATAGAAACCGAGTTCGCCCTTCGGATTCTCCGCCCCGAAATAGACCTCACCCGCCGGGGCGTTGACCCCCTGGGTCACGAGCATGAACTGGTGGATCAGTTCCTCCATGCGGGTCAGCACCTTCTCCTTCTTCGGGAGGAAGACCTTTCCATCGCCCACGTTGATCGGTTCGCCGTGCGGGTTCTCACCCCCTCCCGGGATCCGGTCGGCACACTGGCGGAGAATCCGGACGCTCTGCCGCATTTCCTCCATTCGCACGAGGTAGCGGTCGTAGCAATCACCCACCGAGCCCACGGGAACCTCGAAATCCAGCTGATCGTAGACCAGATACGGGTTGGCCTTGCGCACGTCGTAATTGACCCCGCTCCCCCGCAGATTCGGACCGGTCAGCCCGAAGTCCACCGCGTCCGCCCCGGAGATCACTCCGACTCCCCGCGTCCGGTCCATCCAGATCCTGTTTCGCGTGAGAAGCTTGTCGGCCTCGTCGATCGTCACGAGCACTTCGTCGCAGAACTTCAAAACCTGATCGAGCCAACCGGCCGGCAGGTCCCGGGTCTGTCCGCCGATCCGCGTGTAGCTGGTCGTGAACCGGGCGCCCGTGAGGCGTTCCGCCAGGTTGTACACCTTCTCACGCTCCGTGAAGGTGTGCATGAACACCGTCAAAGCCCCGACGTCCATGGCGAAGGCGCCAAGTCCCAGGAGGTGCGCCGACACCCGCGCGAGTTCGCAGCAGATCGTCCGCACGTACTGCCCCCTCAAGGGCAGCTCCAGCCCCATCAGCTTCTCCACCGCCAGAGCGTACGCCACGTTGCTCGCCAAGGGCGCCAGATAGTCCAGCCGGTCCGTGTACGGCACGAACTGGTTATACGTCATGTTCTCCGCGATCTTCTCGTCGCCCCGATGCAAATAGCCGATATCCGGATCCGCCTTGACGATGGTTTCCCCATCGAGTTCGAGGACCACCCGCAGGACCCCGTGGGTCGACGGGTGCGACGGCCCCATGTTCAGGACCATCTTCTCCCCTTGGACGGGATCCGTGGGCTCCGTCGCCGCCGTTGGACCAAAACCCGATTCCGACAACCCACCCGACCCGGGCGGGGTGCGGGCCGCCGGGTCCGGGAATTGTATGTCCTTTAGGATCGCCATGACATCGCTCCGTCAGTCCTGACCTTCGGGAGTCCGCACCCGCGGTTCGCGCACGATGGAATCGGCGCCGCCGGCCACGGTCACGAAGGGCCCTCCCTCCAGCGGCGCCGGCTTCGTGAATGCCACGTCGGGAACCTCACTTGACTTGCCCGCGAGGGGAAAATCCTTCCGAAGGGGAAAATAGGGGTAGCCCTCCCACATCAGAATCCGGCGGAGATCCGGATGCCCTTGGAACCGGATCCCGAGCATGTCGTAGGCCTCGCGCTCGTGCCAATCCGCCCCCCTCCAGACGCCGCTGACCGTGGGCAACTCCGAGGCCGCCTCACTCACGGAGGCCTTCAGCCGCAGGTGGCATCGGTGGCCCAGCCCGTAAAGCTCATACACCACCGTCCATCGCGGATCCTCCCCGTAGTTGTCGACGCCCGTGAGGTCCAGCAGGAGGTCGAAGCCGTGCGCCAACTTGGCCTCCCGACACACGTCGGCGATCCGGGCGGGATCGGTCACGACGACGGTCACCTCGCCCCGAAATTCCGCCGCCGGCGAGACGGTCTCGCCGAACTGTTCGCGAAGGCGTTTCGCGGTTTCGAGGGCGACGGACATGGTTCGGGTTCCAGGGTTCGGTTCAGCTCAGCGTCGTTCGGCTCAAATGGGATCGGCTCAACCCGCTCAACTGGCGCGGGTTCCGTGCGCCAACGCCGGCTCCCGCTCCGGACCCGTCGGGGTACCCGGACCCCGGGAATCCTTCCGAAGAGCGCTCGTCAGGGTCAGGTCCCGAATCACCGGTTGCCGGGAGACCTTCTTCTGCAGCTTGATCAGGCCGTCGAGCAAAGCCTCCGGCCGGGGTGGACATCCCGCGACGTACACATCGACCGGAATAATCGAATCAACGCCCTGAAGGACCGCGTAGCTCCGGTACATTCCGCCGGTCGAGGCGCAGGCCCCCATGGCGATCACCCATTTGGGCTCCGCCATCTGGTCGTAAATCCGCTTCACCGCTCCCGCCATCTTGTAGGTCACCGTGCCCGCGACGATCATCACATCCGATTGGCGGGGCGAAAACCGCATGACCTCGGATCCGAACCGCGCGATATCAAACCGGCTCGCTCCGGAAGCCATCAGCTCGATGGCGCAGCACGCGAGACCCATGGGCATCGGCCACAAGGAATTCTCCCGAAACCAGGCCAGGGCGGCGTCCAACTGGGTGAAGACCACGTCGCCTTCGATCTTCGAATTGTAACCAAATTCCGTGGTTGTCATTCCTTGAAGCCGCCGGCGGGGAACTGCCAGCGGGCAAAAGCTAGCAATGGCCAAAAGTCGGACAAGGTGAATTTGTGATTTTTTTCACAAGCTCACCTCGAAACGCCCTCAATCCCTCCCGCCAACCCGCCCTTCCCCCCCGACCGAATCCCGCCTAGGCTGCCGCCGACCTCAACCCATGAAAGCCATCCTTCCCCTCGGGCTTCTCCTCGTGTCAGCCGTCCTTTCCCAGGGCGCCGAGGGCAGGCTCAAAGCCCTGATCATCGACGGCCAGAACAATCACGACGTCTGGCCGAAGTCGACGATCATGATGAAGCAGTACCTCGAGGACACGGGGCTTTTCTCGGTCGAGGTTCGCCGCACCCGGTTCACATGGCAGGGCCATCGCCACGCCGAGTTCCTCCCGCGAGCCGGCGCCGGCACGACCGAAAACCTCCCGAACCCACGACCCGACCCGGATTTCGCACCCGACTTCAAGGACTACGCCGTCGTTATCAGCAACTTCGGATGGCAGGCCGCCGACTGGCCCGAGTCGACACGCAAGGCGCTGGAGAGCTACATGGAACAGGGTGGCGGATTCGTCTCCGTTCACGCGGCGGACAACTCATTCCCGAAATGGCCGGCTTACAACCGCATGATCGGCGTGGGCGGCTGGGGTGACCGCGACGAAAAGGACGGTCCTCACGTCTACTACAACGCCGCCGGGCAACTCGTGCGGGACACCTCCCCCGGCAAGGCGGGAACGCACGGCCGCCAGCATGAAATTCCCATCACGATCCGGGTCGCCGACCATCCCATCACCCGCGGTCTGCCCACCCACTGGCTCACCACCACCGACGAGTGTTACGCGAAACTCCGGGGACCCGCCGAAAACATGACGGTGCTCGCCACCGGCGAGGAACAAACGGTCCCCGCCTCGAAGGGCCGCCATGAGCCGATGTTGATGGCCATCGAGTATGGCAAAGGCCGCGTGTTCCACACCACGCTGGGGCATGACACCCCCGCCTTCGAAGGAGTCGGTTTCATCACCACTTTCGTGCGCGGCGCCGAGTGGGCCGCCACCGGCAAGGTCACGCTGCCGGTACCGGCCGACTTTCCAACGGCGAATCGGGCGACGAGCCGACCGTTCGTCCTCAAAACGTCGCCGTAGCCCCGTCCCGATGAAGTTCTTGGCTCCCCCAGGCCCGGCGCCGGCGATGAACTGATTGCGAGTCAGCCTTCGCCGGGCGAATTCCCCAGGATGATGCGGGCTCCGCGCTTGTAGGCGAAGTAGGAATACATCCACTGAAGAAGAACGGCGGCGCGATTCCTGAAACCGATCAGGAAGATGAGGTGGACGCCGAGCCACGCCAGCCACGCCGGGAATCCCGTCAACTCCAGGGCCCCCATCTTCGCCACGGCCGCCGACCGTCCGATCGTGGCCATGGTCCCCTTGTCCCAGTACTTGAACGGCGGGCGTTCCGGACGACTGTCCCCCCACGAATCCAGTTCCTCCCGCACGATCAGCGCGACGTGCCGCGCCATCTGCATCGCGGCCGGAGACACTCCGGGAACGGGCCGGCCATCCTCCCCAATCACCGCCGCCATGTCCCCAAGGGCGAAGACTTCCGCGCGCCCCGGCAGGCTCAGGTCGGGACCCACCTTGACACGTCCTCCCCGATCCAGTTCCACACCCAGTTCCCCCGCCAAGGGCGAACCTCCGACCCCCGCCGCCCAAAGGATATTCGCCGCCCGCAGCACGCGGCCGTCTTCGAATTCAACCTCGCGTTCGCGCAGGTCCCGGACCCGGGTGTTCACCCGCACGTCGACCCCCAACGCCTCCAATTGCCGCCGCGCGCTTTCCCCAAGTTCGGGGGGCAGATGCCCCAGGATCCGGGGCCCCGCTTCGATCAGAACCACTCGGGCATGCGTCGGATCCATCCGTCGGAAATCCCGCGCCAGCACCGTTCGGGACAGCTCGGCGAAAGCCCCCGCGAGTTCCACGCCGGTCGGCCCCCCACCCACGACCACCATCGACGTCAGCTCCGCGCGCAGGTTTGGATCCGCCGAATTCTCGGCCTGCTCGAAGGCCAGAAGCACCTCCCTGCGGATCCGGACGGCGTCGTCGAGCGATTTCAACCCGGGCGCATGCCGCTCCCACTCGGGATGCCCGAAGTAACTCGTCACACCTCCCAGCGCCATGACGAGGTAGTCATACTCCAACGTCGTGTGACCCAGCTTCACCGCCCGGCCTTCCAGATCCACCGACTCCACCTCGTCCATCAGGACCGTGACGTCCGGGCGATCCGCGAAGATCGAACGGATCGGCGCCGCGATCTCCGGCGCCGACAATCCCGCGGTCGCGACCTGATACAGCAGCGGCTGAAACAGATGGTGGTTGGTCCGGTCCACCAGCGTGATTGTCGCCGATGGATGCCGGAATGCCTGACAGAAGGTCAGCCCCCCGAAGCCCGCTCCCAGCACCACCACCCGAACCTCGCGATCGCGTTTCACCCCGGGAGAATGGCGTAAACGGCCGTCAACGCCAGCCGCCAGGACCGGATCGCTTCGCGGGATTCCCGTCCCCGAACCCACTTTCGGCCAACGAAGCCGATCCGCCCCGGGTGGGGTTGCAGGAATCCTCCGTGCTCTTCAACCTCGCCCCGACGCGTCCTCCCTGCCCCCGCCCTATGGCCACCCCATCCCCTATGACACCGCACCCTCAAGGAACCAGCACCCGCCGACAGTTCCTCGGCGCCTCCTCGGCCACCGCGGCCGGGGGTTTGCTCCTCCTCTCGTCCAGGGTCCTCGGCCGGGCCGGTCAAACACCACCCAGCGACAAACTCAACATCGCCGTGATCGGCGCGGGCGGTCGCGGCGCGGAGGACATCAAGGGCGTCGAGTCGCAGAACATCGTGGCCCTTTGTGACGTCGACGATGTCAGCGCCGCGGACTCGTTCAAAAGGTTCCCGCGCGCCGCCCGTTATCGCGATTTCAGGGTCATGCTCGAGAAGGAGAAGGGCATCGACGCGGTCGTGGTCGCCACGCCCGACCACACCCACGCCGTCGCCTCCATGGCCGCGTTGAAAGCGGGGAAGCATGTCTACTGCGAAAAGCCGCTCACCCGGACGGTTCACGAGGCGCGCGCGCTCGCCCGCGCCGCCCGCGAAGCGAAAGTCGCCACCCAGATGGGAAACCAGGGAATGGCGTTCGAGGGAAATCGCCAGATCAAGGAATGGCTCGCCGCCGACGTCATCGGCGCCGTCCGCGAGGTCCATGTCTGGTCGGATCGCCCCACCCACCGGGGCCGGATGCCGCTCTGGTGGCCACAGGGTATCGAACGGCCGACCGACACACCCGCCGTCCCGTCCACCCTCGACTGGGACCTGTGGCTGGGCCCCGCCCCCCATCGTCCCTACCATCCCGCCTACGTCCCCTTCCGCTGGCGGGGTTGGTGGGATTTCGGCTCCGGCGGACTCGGCGACATGGGAATCCACAACCTCGCCCCGGTCTTCGACGCCCTGAAGCTCGGCCCACCGTCCCGCGTTCATGCGTCGTCCACCCCGGTGTTTCCGGAGACCGTCCCCGTCGCCGCGATGGTTCACTACGAATTCCCAGCCCGTGGCACCCTCCCCGCGGTGAAGGTTCACTGGTACGACGGCGGCCTCCTCCCCGCGCGCCCGGATGAACTCGAAGGCGGCCGTCCCCTCGACGCCGAGGACGGCATCCTCTTCGTGGGTGACAAAGGCAAGATGCTCGTCGGCGGGTGGGGAGGCGAATCCCCACGTCTGATCCCTGAAGCCCTCCACCGCGAATTCCAGCCGCCTCCCAAAACCCTGCCCCGTTCCGTCGGACATCACGCCGAGTGGATCGAGGCCTGCAAGAAAGGCACCCCCACGGCGTCGGATTTCGCGTTTGCGGGTCCGCTCACCGAAGCCGTCCTCCTCGGAAGCATCGCGATCCGCATGCCCGGCGAGGAACTGCGTTGGGACAGCGCGGCCATGAAGATCCCGAACCTTCCCGACGCGGAGGCCCTTCTCCACTACGCCTACCGCCCAGGCTGGTCGCTCTAGTCCCGT
>JBFWOK010000022.1:0-4188 GCA_050250555.1 Limisphaerales bacterium | reverse complement strand
CACCCCCACCCCCCCCGCCTGGCCCCACACGCCCCGACCCCCCCCCCCCCCCCGCAGCCCATGCCTCCATCCACCGCCTTCCACCTCGACCTCCTCCTCGCCGGAGAGTCGCGCGCCTGCGCCGACGGCTCGCGAACCGAGATCCACTCCCCCCACGACGGCGCGGTCGTCGGCTCCGTTCCGCGCGCCGGGTCCGCCGACCTCGACGCCGCCGTCGAAGCCGCCCGCACCGCCTTCCGGGCCTGGTCGCGTCTCACGGCCTATGACCGTGAGAAAACGATTCGCAAGGCCACCGCCCACGCGCGGACCCAGGCTGAATCGATCGGCCTCGCCATGGCGCTCGAACAAGGCAAACCGCTCCCGCAGTCGCGGTCCGAGATCATCGGAGCCTGCGACATGATCGACTACTACGCCGCCGAAGCCCCGCGCATCGAGGGCTGGACGAATCCCACCGAGGACCGCAACTACCGATCGTGGGTTCACTGGCAACCCGTGGGCGTCTGCGGCCTCATCACACCGTGGAACTACCCCGTGTCCCTCCTCAGCTGGAAGCTGGGCCCCGCCCTCGCGTCCGGCTGCACCGTCGTCGTCAAACCCACCACCGTCACCCCGCTCTCGCCCCTCGCGTTCTGCCAGGCCCTCACCCAGGGCGGACTCCCCCCGGGCGTCGTCAACGTCGTCACCGGCTCCGGATCCGTCCTCGGCGAAGCCCTGGTCCGACACCCCCACGTCGCCAAGATCGCCATGACCGGCTCGACCGCCACCGGCAAGCGCATTCTCGAACTCGCCGGACCGCACCTGAAGAAGGTCTCACTCGAACTCGGCGGCCAATGCCCAGCCCTTGTCTGCGCCGACGCCGATGTTGCGCTCGCCGCGAAAACGATCGCCTACAAGGCGTGGCGCAACTGCGGCCAGTCCTGCAGCTCCGTCAATCGCGTCTACGCCCAGGCGCCCATCCACGACGCACTCGCGTCCGAATTGAAGGCGCTCGCCGAGAAAATGAGCCTCGGCGACGGCATCTCCCAACCCGCCGTCGACCTGGGGCCCATGGCCACGCCCGACGGCCCCCTCACCGCGCAGGCGCACGTCGACGACGCGATTGCCCGCGGCGGCCGGCTCGTGACCGGTGGAGGACGCCCGGAAGGCGCCGCGTTCGAGCGGGGACACTATTACCTCCCGACGCTCCTCACGGGTTGCCCGCCCGAGGCCCGGGTCATGCGCGAGGAAACCTTCGGCCCCGTGATCGGCATGGCGGCGTTCGAGACCCTCGACGAAGCGATCGCCCTCGCCAACGCCTCGGAGTACGGCCTCGTCGCCTACCTGTTCACCCGTGATCTCAGCACCACAATCCGCGCCAGCGAAGCCCTCGAAGCCGGGACCGTCTGCGTCAACCACGGCGCCGTGAACACGACGTACGGCCCCTACGCCGGCTGGAAGGACAGCGGCTACGGACTCGAACTGTCGCGTCGCGCCGTCTTCGAATACCTCAAACCCAAACACGTCAAGGTGGCGCTGACCTGACCGCGCCCGCCGCTCCGATGCTCCTCGACCCCATCCAGGCGCGGGCCCTGCTCCGCGACGCGCTCGAACGCCGGTTCGCCCTCCTGGCGGTCAACGCCGATTCCCCCGCCGCCCTCACCGACGTCCTCGAAGCCGCGCGACAGTGCCGCGCCCCCGTGATCGTCGAAACCAGCCTCTGGCAGCTCACCGGTCACAGCTTCGGCGCCGGCGACCCCCACCTCGGCCTCGCCCGGTACCTCGTCCAACTCGCCGTCCTCGCCGGATCCGACCGCTTCCGCGATGTGCCGGTTCTGTTCCACACCGACCATATCAAGGGCCCCGTCACCCTGCCGCTTCTGAAAGCCGCCCTCCGTGGAGTTCCCATCGGAGTTCCGGGATCGACCCTCACTCCCTCCACGCTTTCCCTCGATTCTTCCGCCCTCACCGAGGAGGAGAACATCGCCTCCATCCTCGAACTCTGCGCCGAGGCCGAAGCTGTCCGGCGGCCCGTCACACTCGAAATGGAAGCGGGCGTCGACGACGGTGTGACTCCGCTCGAAGTCACACGACGCCTCCTTGGCGGTGTCGAATCGCGGCATCCGGGCCACGTCGCGCTCTGGGCCCCGGGCGTGGGCACGCGGCACGGCCTCGGGGACCAGAACGCGTTTTCCCCGGACGCGGTTCGCCAGCACCAGGAACTCGCCTCAGCAATCACGGGGCGGGCCATCGGCATCGCGCTCCACGGTTCGTCCGGCCTCTCGGAAACCGCCCTCCGCGAAGCCGTCGCCGCCGGTGTCACCAAGGTCAACTGGTCCAGCGAATCCCTCCTCATTCGATCGCGAGCCGCCCAGGAGTACTTTGCAACCCACTCAGCCCAACTCGATCAACGACACCCGGACTGGAAAGCCACCGCCATGGATCACGGACTGCAAAGTCACGTGAGCGCGAGCTACCTCCCCAAAGTCATCGAGCGCATCCGCATTCTGGGCGGAGCGGATCAGGCTTCGACGCCGACCCGTTGAACCGATCGACGCCTAAAACCGGAACGTCGTCGTCAACCCAAGCACGTGCGATTCCAGATCCGTCGTGCTCCCGGAATACTCCCCCGCAGACAGGCGACTCGTCCCGACAGCCCGCTCCGATCCAAAATCGTATTGGTACGCCAACGCGATCCCCCACCGGTTCCGACGCCACTCAATCCCCGCCGTCACCGTGTGCTCGAGAATCGCGGCGCTCATCGGCGTCAGCGTTCCATCAGGAATCGGCGATTCCCCATAGGCGTAACCTACCCGGACCTGCAGCCCTTCGGCGACCGTGAATTCCGCGCCGGCCCGATAGACCCAGCGATCATCCCAGTCGAGCGGCACGGTGTCGTCGATCCGTGAACTGCCCAGGAACCCGTTGAGATCCGCGTTGTTTCCACCCGTCAGCGTCACATCCAGCCGGTCGAAGGCGTCGCTCCAGTCGAGCCAGTCGACCTGGACCACGAGCCTGAGCCAATCCCGCGCCTGCCACGACAACCCCGCCACGACCGACTGCGGGAGGCTCGTGCTCACACGGGCGTCGTAGTGGAAATCAGGACGCACTCCTGCGAACGCCCCTCCCAGGCTGGTCAGTTGCGCTCCGGCGTTCCCTTCGGCGTCCCCGGATGTCTCGAAGGCCGTCGGCGTCCGGTAGCTCAATCCCAGGCTGACCCCAGGGCACGGTCGGTAAACCACCCCGAATGTCCCGTCGACACCCCAGCCTTCAGTCTCGAGATCCAGCAGGGTTTTGAAACCCCGCAGGACCGGATGACTTTGGAACACGTACGGCGCTTCGAGCCGGTTCCGGTTGTAGGTCGCCCCCACCGCGGCTCCCAGCGAGACCGACTCCCCAAGGGCCACGCTCGCGCCCACCGCGCTCCGGATCGCCAAAAACTCCGCGTGATGCCGTCGCAATCCGTAGCTTGTGACGCCATCCAGGCCTCCCGGGGCGTCGACGAGTTGCCAGTCCAGGCCGGCCGCCGCCACCGGAATCACCCCCAGACCCAGCGTCACCGGCGACGTGCCCAGCGGCATCGACAACGCCACCTCCGGCGCCACACCCAGCGTCCCACCGAGGTCGCCGCCGTCGTTCGCCGCATTCGAAAACGTCCCATCCACCGTCGCCCCCCACCCCCCCACCTGAAGCTGGCTTTCTCGGAACCCCGCGGGATTCACCGCCAGCGCTTCGAGGGGAGCCTCCGGCGACGCCACGCTCGCGCCGCCCAACGCCATGGCCCGTGCCCCGGCCCCGTTCCGCTCCACGCCGTTGGCCCGGACACACGGACTCCACTCCGTTCCCGCCATGAGCCCCAGCGCGACTAGCGGGAGCCACCGTGTCGACCGACCCGCCGGATCAGGAAATGCCCGGGTACAACCGTTGTGGTTCAGCATCGTGAGCGCTCTCGTACAGAACCCGCCCGGTTTCGACAACCCTCATCGCGCGCGCCTCATCCCGCACGGGACCACCTCCAAACTGTTGGCGCCCTCGCGATGGGATGAACGCCTGCCAGCGTTGTGCTCTGTCGGGGTCGGAATCGGAATCGAATCCGGCACCCCCGCTCCCAATCGGAATCGGGACCCGCGTTTACAAACAACACCGATCCCGACCCCGATCCCGATCCCGATCCCGATCCCGATCCCGACATCGCAGCCCCACCTGCTACCA
>JBFWOK010000021.1:0-56047 GCA_050250555.1 Limisphaerales bacterium | reverse complement strand
AGAGTCGTTTCGCGTTCAATGCAATGTCCTGTTCCGGATTCTGCTTTCCGGAATTTCCCGGCGGCCGACCACCCGTCGTCGCGTAGGCACGTCCCAGCGTCATGATTTTTGTTCTGGGATCGAGCGCTGTATAGACGGCCTAAATGCCGCCGAATCCGTGAATGGCGACGTAAATGGATGTTTGTAGCTGGATAGACTGCGAAAACTGAAGCGTTCGCCTACGCTCTTTCGCGAGCCATCTTGGCTGACATTGGTTCGCCTCGGGAAGCATGGCGTCGTTGTAGCACCCTCTGAACGGGTAGCAACGCCAATCAGTCCAGTCGATTGCGATGTCCCCACCTGCGCCTCAGCCTGTAGGCAGCTGCAACAGCGGATGGAGCGAGCAGATTCACGCTTGGGAGATCCACTTGGTCGGCGTCTTGGATCGTTTGCGTTTTGGGAGGCGGTTGTTTGCGTGTCGTTCGATGCTGCACGGGAGGGCCAGAGTCGGCGAGCGCGCGGTGCCAGGATGCGGGTTGGGAGGCGTGATATGTGCTGCATCAATTCGCCCTCCAGGCTCGGATCTCTGGACAAGTTTCCAGCAGACGCTTCGACCGTCTCGACGCTTCCGGCACGGCTTTCCTCAAGTTTGAACCTGCCGCCCTTCAGGCCCCCATCTACGGCACAAAAGTTCCACAATCTTTCGCAGTATTGCCCAGTATTTCAAAGTGTTGCATGCCAAAGGGTCAAATCGAGGAAGCGTGCCAGAGAAAGAAATAAGCCGCTGGAGGCCAGCGGCTTAAGTCGTTGCGGTGCAACGGAAATTGGTTGCGGGGCTAGGATTTGAACCTAGGACCTTCAGGTTATGAGCCTGACGAGCTACCGGGCTGCTCCACCCCGCGCCTAAGTCCAAAGAGCATGCGTGGGCGTGGGCCACCCTGCAAGCGGGGTTTTTGGGTTTTTTCAGACGCGGTGGCCTGCGGGCTCGGAGTCGATGTCAGGATCACTTTCGGACTCGGTCTCGAAGTGGGCGTCCCCCGCACGATACCGGGACCCGAATCCCGGGAGGAAAGCGACTGCGATTCCGACTCCGATTCCAACCCCGACAGCGCACATCGATCGCAGGCAGGCGTTCGTCGCGAGGGCACCGACAACCCGGGAAACCGTATCCGATGGGCCCGAAGCTTCGGGCCACCCACCTTGACCCTCGCGGATCCGGGGGCATAGGTTCACGCGTCCGTTCGAGCCCCAAACGGATCCCCGCACTCGCACTCGCATCATGGCCAAAGTCACCGTCCTCCCCGCCAATGTCTCGGCTGAAATTCCCGCCGGCTCACTGCTGATCGACGGAGGCGAGGCGGCCGGCGTGGACATGGAAGCAGGCTGCTTCAACTGCTCGTGCGGGACGTGCGTCGTCGAGGTGGTCGAGGGAATGGACAACCTCGAGGAACCGTCCCCGGAGGAACTCGACGTTCTGGATCAATGGAATCGGGACCCCGACAAGTTCCGATTGACTTGTTGCGTGAAGGTCCGGGATGGCGAGATCGTCATTCGCCAACCCGCCCACTAACCCCAGGTCCCGCCGACGATTCGATTCGAATCCGCGCCAGGGCCAACCGCCGAACCCATCCCGGTCCAGTCCGGGACAGCCCGTCTTTCGGGACGAAAGCCATGCCCTCCGCCAACTCCAATCCGAGCGCGTCGGCCGCCCGGGCGCTTCGCGAGGACCGGCTGTGGGCGGCGGTCGGCGCCGAATGGCGGCAACTCGGCGGCAGCTTCCGTCGGCATGGATTCAGCTTCGAATGGCACGAACTCAAGCCGGAGACCGACGTCGACTGGGGCCGGACCTTCCACGAGAGCAGCGTGGAGATCTGCCTGAACTTCTCCGGGGAAGGCCATGTCACGGCTCGGGGTGAGCGGATGGAATTTCGCCCCCGCATGGCCGGATTCTACGCCCGCGGAACGGAGCCCCTCGAAGCCCACCGGCGGGCGCATCAGCACCACGCCTTCATCACCGTGGAACTCTCGCGTCCGTTCCTCCGCGAAAACCTCGACGCCTACCGTCCCTGGCTGCATCCGGTCGTCTCCGCCATCCTCGAGCAGGCCGACGCCCGTTCGGCGGTCGGGAACGCGCTCCCGCTCACCTTGCGGCAGCAGGAATTACTCGCGAGCCTCCGCACGCCGCCGGTGCTCCTCGAAGCCCAGGTCCTCTGGTACCGGTCGAAGGCCATCGAACTCGTCGTCGAACTCCTGTTCCAGCCCCCCGGCGACCGTGAACTATTCTGCGCGCGCGCCAAGCGCATGGCCCACCACCGCATCGAGAAAGTGGTGGCGCTGCTCCGGGAACGACTGGCCGAACCTCCCAGCCTCGAGGAACTCGGCCGCCTCGTCGGCTGCAGCCCGTACTATCTCAGCCGGACCTTCTCCGCCGAGGTGGGCCTCACGATCCAGCAGTTCCTCCGGCAGGTTCGTCTGGAACGCGCCGCCGAACTCCTCCGCTCCGGCCGATTCAACGTCACGGAAGCCGCCATGGAGGTCGGCTATTCGAGCCTCAGCCACTTCAGCCAGGCGTTTCACGAGCACTTCGGCTGCTGCCCGGGCCTGTACCCCGTCCACACCCTTCCCCTCCGGACTCTGCGCGCGAAGAAAAAGTTCTGATTTGCGTCAAGGCTCCGATCCACGCTTCCGTGGCAAAGAACCCGCCGTGCAGATGTCCCAGGACCCCATTCCAACGACCACCCCCGCTCACAGCGGCCCGCGGATGACCCGTCTCGCGCCCCGGAACCCGTCGTCACGGACTCGGTGTCGCGACCGCGCCCTCGCGACGGTTTTTCTCGGTACCCTGCTCGGGCTCGTCGTCCCGTCGCCTTCCCGGGGCCAGGGCAATCCCGACTATGAACTGCCGCCGATCGAGTACAGCGCGAGCACCCCGACCAATCGCATCACCCGCCTCACCCCCAAACTGAACGCGTCGCGACCCGACGTGACCGAGTCGCGATTCTTGCGATGGCTCCTTTCGGAAACCGACGTGCCGGTGGAGTCGCAGGTCCTCGTCTTTTCCAAGACGAGCCTCCAGCGGGACCTCATCACGCCCAGGCAGCCTCGGACCCTCTACTTCAATGAGGACCTGTACATCGGCTGGGTTCCAGGAGGTCTGACCGAAGTGACGGTCACCGACCCGAAGTTGGGCCTGGTGTTCTATGCCCTCGATGCGCGGGACCCATCCCAGCCGCTTCGGTTCCGTCGCGACGGCGACTGCCTCTCGTGCCATGGGGGATCCATGACCCGGAACTGGCCCGGGCTGATGGTGCGTTCCGTCTACCCGGACGAACGCGGCGAACTCATCACCTCCGCGGGTTCGACCCTCGTGACGCACGAAACGCCCCTCGAACAGCGCTGGGGAGGCTGGTACGTGACCGGCCGCCACGGCGCGGCGCGGCACCTCGGCAATGTCACCGCCCGGGACCGCGGCCGGGAAGCGGTCGTCGATACGGAAGCGGGAGCGAACCGGACCTCCCTCGAAGGGCTCTTTCCAACCGCCGCCTACCTCCGTCCCGACAGCGACATCGTCGCCCTCATGGTTCTCGAGCATCAGGTCCTGATCCACAACCGCCTGGCCGAAGGCGCGCTTCGGGTCCGCAAGTGGTCCCATTACCAGCGGCAGTTGCAGAAGGAAATGGGCGAACCCATCTCGGAGCAACCGGTCGGCACGGCCCTGCGCGTGCTCACCCACGAGACCGACCGGATCGTCGAGGCGCTCCTGTTCTGTGATGAAATCGAACTTCCCGATGGCGGGATCCAGGGGGCGGGCGACTTCGAGAGGACGTTCGCCCGGAATCGCCGACCCGATGCGTCCGGGCGCAGCCTCAAGGATTTCGACCTGCGAACCCGGCTGTTCCGGCACCGGTGCAGCTACATGGTCTATTCGGAGGCGTTCGAGAGCCTTCCGCCGGACCTGAGGAACAACGTTCTGCGACGGCTGGATTCCGTTCTCACCGCCGCGAATCCGCCCCGGCGATTCGCGCATCTGCCCACGGCGGAACGCGCGGCCATCCGGGAGATCCTCGCCGACACACTCCCTGGCTACCCTCGATGATCAGCCCGGAAGCGCCCTGCGGCAGCAGCGATCGCCTGCCTCATCCGACCTCGACGGATCGATTCCGGTACAAGCCCGGCTGGACCGCGCGGATTTCGGCTGAAGCGTTCCTGAAACTCACATCCCCTTCGCAAACGACCCCGGAGTCGAACCGGACTGGGCCCTCGACCTTCAGGGTGTCGCATCGGATCAAGGACGGCGCCTCGGTCGGGAACAAGGCCTCGAACCCGGCGAGTAGCCGGTAGTGGCGCGGATCGAGGTCCACGACCGGCGGCCGGCCGTTTCGCCCGGGCGCAAGGACCAGCCGGTGGTCGGGAGTGGTCTGATATGCGTCCGACCGCAACACCACGAGGTCGCTCGTGGATTTCACGGGCGAAAAGCGCGAGCGCGGCACGACGACGGCGCCCGTCCGCTCGAACGCTTCGATGGCGGCACCCATCGCGGATTCCAGCTGCAGGACCTTCCGCGTGGCCGGGTTCTTGGGGTCGACGGTCTTGCTGTTGGTGATGAGCGGCAGCCGGATCGAGCGCGCCGGATCCCGCAGCGCGGCCGCGAGGTGGTCCAGGCGGATCCAGAGGTTGTTGGTGTTGAAGAACCGGTGCCGCGCGATGTCCTGGAAAGCCGCCTCGTCCTCCCCGCCACACTGCGCCGATTCGCGAAGCAGCAGTCGTCCATCGCCGACCCGCCGGGCCAGGTGCCCGCCCTTTCGGTCCGCCCCGGTTCGCTCGGCGACTTCCATGAGGAAGGACAGACCCGTCTCGGCGAAATAGCGGAGCATTCTCGAATCGACCGTGGCGCCGAGGTTGTCGGAGTTCGAAACGAAGGCGTATCGCACCCCCTGGTCGAGGAGATTGTCGAGCAGGCCGGAATTGAGCAGGGCGGGGTAGAAATCGCCGTGCCCGGGAGGACACCATTCGAGTTCGGGTTCCTCCGGCCATTCCACGGGTTCGAAAGTGTCCGCCCAGAGCTTCGGCACCTTGTTCTGAAGGAAGTCGACCGGCCCGGCGGTCACGAGCGCCGGATAGCGCGCCAGGAATTCCAGGGTGTCATCGCGGGTGGTGAAGCTGTTCATCAGCACGAATCGCGGGGCGGAACCACCCGTCCCCTCACGAAGGTGCAAGATCTGCCGGGCGATGAAATCGAGGAACGTCGCCCCGTCCCGGATCGGGAGGAGGGATTTCGCCCGATCGAGCCCCATCCCGGTTCCCAGCCCGCCGTTCAGCTTGAACACCACCATCTCCCTCATCAGCGGAGCCGCGTCGTCCGAGCCCCCGGGCAACTGGTCCAGGCGCGGAAGGTCGCCAACCGGCTGGATCGCCGTCTCGGGAATCAGTCCGCGCTCGCCCGCCTTCACGCGACGGTGCGCGTCGAGAAAGGCATGGATCGTGGCCGAGCCCACGCCCGCGCCGCGCATCTTTGCGGTGATGGCCGCCTCCAGTTCCCCGTTCGTCATTGGTGCCAATCCATCCTCCTCGTCAACTCGACTTCCCATCCTGGGTCGGATCCGAAACTCCCGGAGCGAACCCCACGCCCCACGGCCGGATATTCGGACCAACAGCCCTAGGGCTAAAGGCGCATTTCGGATTACTCAAGCCCCATGCTATCCGTTCGGTCCACTTTGGAGGGCTCCGTGGACCGGATCCGCTGACCAGAAAAACATTCTGTGGTGACATGAGTACCCTAGGCACCATCGCGCTCGCCCTCGCCGTTCCCATCTACCTGATCGTCCTCCACGCCCTTTTCACGGCCCCGCGACGATTCTCTTCGGACGCCGACCGGGTCGTCGGCGACGGACAGATCCTCGCCAGCCTCGGATTCCTGATCCTCTGGTTCTGCCTCGCGATCGCTTTCGCCTCGGCAATTCTTTCCGGGCGCTTTGATTGGCTGGCTCGGACGAGGACCATCCAATTCATCCTCATCCTGGCGGCCCACGCCGCCACCGGGTTCATCACCTGGGCCAGCATCCTGCGAAGGAACCATCCGCCCGACTCGATCCCCGTGGGCCTGCGACTGTTCCTGCCCCGGGCCGCCCTGATCCTTCCACCGGTTGTCCTTCTGGTGGCGCTCTTCGCCCTCCATCCCCCGCTGGGCTATGAAGTCCCGCCCGGATGGATCCGCGTCGCCCTCAATTCCGTCGGCATCGTTTCCATCCTCGTTGCCGCGGCTCTTTTGATCGAGGGCGGCATCAGCAGGAGCGGCCCGCCACCGTCCTGACGGTTTCCCTCCGGGAACTTCCCCGGGAACTTCCGGCCCCAAGACAACAGTCCTCGGAAGGTGCGCAGCAAAACGCTGGTGGCCGGATTTTCCATTTGGGGGTGGCATCACCGAGCTGCGACTCGCGCAATGGGTCCATGAACCCGAGAGCCATCCCACGGAGGCACGGAGGCGCGGAGGGGGGCGGAATCCGTCCCAGGATCTCCGTGTCTCAGTGCCTCCGTGAGAGAAACCCGGTTCATGGAGCTTCCCGCACGGTAGCGCGCGGCGTTCCACGCGAGAGCGCCGACAACCCGAAGATGGTCCCAGCGCGGTCCACAATCGAGCGCAGGTCTTGCCGGCGCCCCCCGGGGCTCCGTACGCTTCCCGTCCCGGTTCCGCGACGGAGCCGGCCTCATTCATTCCACCATGGCCCAACCGATCCAGCGATTCACCGTCGACGCCCTCCCCGTCCAGGTCTTTGCCAATCAGGATGACCTGTCGGTCTCCGTCGCCGCCGAAGTCAAAGAAGCCCTTGTCTCCGCCCTGGACCGCCAGGGAAGCGCGGCCGCGATCCTGGCCACGGGGAATTCCCAAATCCGTTTCCTCGAACGCCTCGTCGCCGCCGGCGGGGTCGACTGGTCCCGAATCACCCTGTTCCACATGGACGAGTACCTCGGGCTTCCCGCGACCCACAAAGCGAGCTTCCGCCGGTACCTCCGGGAACGGGTCGAAACGCTGGTCCGTCCGAAAGTGTTCCACTACCTCGAAGGCGACACGGATCTGCCCCTCGACGAAATCGCCCGCTACACGGCGCTTCTGCGCGCCCAGCCCATCGACCTCTGCTGCCTTGGAATCGGCGAGAACGGACACATCGCCTTCAACGATCCGCCCGTCGCGCGGTTCGACGATCCCCATTGGGTCAAGCTCGTGAAGCTCGACGACGCGTGCAAGATCCAGCAGGTCAAGGAAGGCCACTTCCCGTCCCTGGAGGCGGTGCCGCCCTACGCCATGACCCTCACCGTGCCCGCGCTGTGTTCGGCCAGGAAAATGATGTGTGTCGCTCCCGAGTCGCGCAAAGCCAACGCCGTTCGCGACACCCTTCGCGGTCCGATCGCGACCTCGTGCCCGGCGTCGTTCCTGCGCACCCAATCCCAGTGCACGCTCCTGCTGGACACCGATTCCGCCGCCCTGCTCTGAGCAACTCATTTCGCCCGTTCACTCCTCCCTCCTGGGTTCATCCTGGAAACGACCGTTTCAACCACGGAAGGCTCGGAACACACGGAAGGGGAGGGAGTTGCAGAGACGGCGGGCGTACTCCTAGGGGTGACCCGGCTCCCTCTTCAACCTATCCTCATCCCGCGCTTTCCGTTTCCTCGGTGGTCGTTGCAGCCGTTCTTGGGTTCACCGGCCTCCGTGTCGTCGGCGTGAAGTCCTGACAGAGGATCCGTCATCGGTCCCCGCCGGTTCCTCAGCCGCATGACCCCCAAGCGCCGCCACCGCGGCCAGGAAATCATCCGGCAACGGCGCCTCGAATGCCATCCGCCGGCCGGTCGTCGGGTGCGCGAACGCCAGGCGCCACGCATGCAGCATCTGTCGTTCGGCCCGGAATCCGAGCGCCTCCTCCAACCGGGCGTTCGCCCGCTTTCCGTAGGTCGCGTCGCCGACGATGGGATGTCCGATGTGCGCGCAATGAACCCGGATCTGATGGGTCCGGCCCGTGTGAAGCGTCGCCGAGATCCGCGCGGCTTCCGCCCACTGCGTCTCCACCCGGTACGAGGTCCAAGCTTCGCGTCCTCCCGCGCCTTCGCTGACCGCCATGCGCTTGCGGTGGCTCGGATGCCGCGCGATCGCGGCCCGAATTTCACCGGACCGCGAACCCATCACGCCGCACACCAGCGCCTGGTAGATCTTCTCGAGCGTCCGGCCGGCGAATTGCGCCGCCAAAGCGACGTGCGCCGCGTCGTGGCGGGCCACGACCAGGCACCCGCTCGTATCCTTGTCCAGCCGATGGACAATGCCGGGACGGGCCACCCCGCCCACGCCGCTCAGCTTCCCCGCGCAATGGTGGAGCAGGGCGTTCACCAGGGTACCTTCGGCGTGTCCCACAGCCGGATGCACCACCACCCCGGCCGCCTTGTTCAGCACCAGCAAGTCGTCGTCCTCGTACAGCACGCTCAAGGGAAGCGCCTCGGCCCGTGCCTCGGCGGGAACGGGTTCGGGCCACGTCACCTCGATCCGATCCCCGAATCGCGGCGTCTGGGTCACTTTGGCCGGAAGTCCATTCACCCGGACCGCTCCCGATTCGATCAGCCGCTGGACCGCCCCGCGCGAAACGGCGGGAAGCTGGCCGCGAAGGTAGGAATCCAATCGGACATCCGGGAGCGAGCTTTCCACCGTCCACGACGCCGGCTCCCGCGACGGCACGCCTCCGCTCAAGCGCCCCCCTTCCCGGAGGCCCTCACCGACCTCCACCGAAGGCCGTAGAGCACAACGCCCGCCCCGATCAGCCCGAAGCTCACCCAATGCGCCGGAGTCAGAACGCCGAAGGTCAACGCCGAGGGCGGATAGTCGCCGCGGAAGGCTTCCACCACGCTCCTTAGAAGCCCGTACGCCACGAGGTAGATCGCGAAGATCTGACCCTCGAAACGGCGCCGGCCGAATCCCCACGCCAGGGCGCCCGCCAACCCGAGGCAAAGCCCCGCCTCATACAACTGGGTCGGATGCACGGGAAAACCGTGTGTCTCATGCGCCGCCGGATAGCGCCACGCCCAGGGCCATTCACAGCGATGCCCGTAGCAGCACCCGTTCAAAAGGCAGCCGATCCGCCCCAGCGCGTGCCCCAAAGCCAGCCCGGGAGCCAGGATGTCCGCCATCGTCCAACCCGGCACCTTCTTCACGGAACACCAGACGAAGCCCGCCGCCGTCGCCACCAGGAAACCCCCGTGAAACACCAGGCCGCCGTGGTGCACCATGAAGATCTCGCTCCACGGTTCATTCCGGAAATCCCGGTCCCAGTAGGTCATCACATACAACGCCCGGGCCCCCACAATGCCCCCCAGCACCAGCACCCAAAGGAGGTCCCACACAGTGTCCGCGGATATCCCCGCCCGCGGCGCCCGCCGGGCCGAGGTCCACGCCCCAAGCCAGAACCCCGTCGCCACAAAAATCCCGTACCAGGTCACCACCACCGACCCGATCTGAAACGCGACTCGATCCACGCGGGACCGAAGGTACCCGGATCCGTTCCCCGCGCCGAAGCGAAAATCCCGCGTCACCGCCGCTCCCCGGGGCCCCTCCCGTTCTCCCCTTCCCGCGGGCTATTTCGCGCTGTGCGCCCCGCCTGGCGGACTCCACCATGAGCGGCCGGCGCGCCAGCTGATGCACCCTTCCCCGAACCGGAATCGGAACCCGACTTCCATCCTCCATGTCTGCGCCGGCAACCAGTACGGGGGCGTGGAATCCATGCTGGTCGGCATCGCCCGCCACACCGTTTCCACGCCCGCCCTGTCGCACGCGTTCGCCAGTTGCTTCGATGGCCGCCTCTCCACCGAACTCCGCGAAGCCGGCATTCCCGTCCATCGCCTCCCCGCCGTCCGCCTGTCGCGTCCCTGGGAAATCCTCCGCGCCCGGGCCGCCCTCCGCCATCTCCTCGCTGACACCCGGCCATCGGTTGTCATCACCCATTCCGCCTGGACCCGCCTTGCCTTCGGCCGATCCCTGGTCGCCCAGGGTGCCCCCACCGTCGCCTGGATCCACGGCGCGGCTTCGCCCGTCTCCAGAATGGATCGCTGGGGCCAACGCCCCCACCCGGACCTCGTCCTCCTCAACAGCCGGCACACCGGCGATCTCACCCGGGAACTGTTTCCCGGAGCGCCTCGGGAAGTCCTGCATTGCCCCGTCCCCGCTCCCCCCCCGATTCCTCCCGGCACGCGGGATTCGCTGCGGCGATCGCTCGGCGCTCCTCCGGCCCGGACCGTCATCCTCGTCGCCGCGCGAATGGAACCCTGGAAGGGCCACGACCTCCTGTTCGACGGACTGTCCCGGATCCCCGGCGATTCCGACTGGGTTTGCTGGATCGCCGGCGGCCCCCAGACCACGGAACAGGAACGCCACCGCGACCACCTCGTTCGACGCGCTCAGAGTTCCGGTCTCGCCGGTCGGTTTGCGTTCCTGGGCGAGCGGAAGGATGTCCCCCACCTGATGACCGCCGCCGACCTGTATTGCCAACCCAATCTCGGCCCGGAACCGTTCGGAATCGTGTTGGTCGAGGCCCTGTACGCGGGACTTCCCGTTGTGACCACGGCGCTCGGGGGCGCCTTGGAAATCGTCGACGACAGCTGCGGACGCCTTGTCCCTCCCGGAGACGCCACAGCCCTCGCCCAGACACTGGCAGCCCTGGTCGAGGACCCGGACCTCCGAGCCCGCCTTGGGGCCGGCGGACCGGCACGAGCCGTCGACCTTTGCGATCCGGCGGGCCGCATCGGGCAACTCCACGACTTCCTTTCCAACCTCCCTGCGGGTGAGTGAAGAAGCGGTTGGATGCGAACTCGGGCCGGTTCCTCGCGCCGCTCGATAAATGGGCCGTCAATCATTCGGGACCGTTGACAATCCATGACGAGCGTGTACCAGCAGCGATGATCAAAAAACCCGCCGGCAAGGTGTCGAACTGACATGAAATCCCTCGCGACCGTCTTCGTTCTCCTGACACTTTCCGCATCAGCCCCGGGGCAACCGTACGATCGCAATCGGCCCCCACTCGGACACGGTGACCTGAAGAGCTACCCTTGGAGTGAAGCCACCGAGTGGGTTCGCGTTCCCAAGGGGCTCTTGCGCTACTTCGACTTCGCGGCGCTCGATGTCTCGAAGGATCCGGGACACCCGAATTGGATCGTGTCCGATTCGTTCATCGGGTTGTTCGGGCTGACGGCCGCGCAAACCGAAGCGCTCTCACTCTTGGTCCATCAAGCGCGCGACGCCCAGCGGCAAGCCGAAGGGAACCACCTGAAGCCAGTCGACGGTCCATTGCCGATGGGCAGCTACCGCCCACCGGCGGGACTCACCGTTCTCGAAGAGCGGACCTTCCTCCTGGAGCCCTACCCATCGGCGCTCGACGAAATCGAAGGCAACCTTCGCGCAGGGCTATTACAGCTACTGGGGAAGCAACGAAGTGAGGAATTCTGGCGACGGTCGAATTTTCAGCGGACGATCCTCCGTTCGACCGCGGTATCGGAATCCCTCACGTTCAGGCTCATCGAGATCCGGGAGACGAGATCCGTTGACCTCCTGAGGGTCTCGGGCGGAAGCAGCAGCAGTGGGCCCTATTCCGAGGAGGCCGATCGGTTCGCCCCTGAATCGCTCAGGCCCCTGCTGAAGAAGTGGCGTGACTCCGTGCACGACTTCCAGCGGACGAACTCGGCGTCGGTCGCCGAGACGCCGGTTCCCGGACTCGCGAAGGATGCGGGTCGACCGACCATTGGCAATCCGGACGCGAATCGCCAAAGCCCACCATCCCCGATTCCGCCGCATGGGAACCCATTGAACGTCGTCTGGGACGAGGGGACCGAGTACGTGGATTTCTCCAAGAGCAGGATTCCCGGACTGGGAATTCCGACGATCGATGACGACGACAAACTCTCACCTGAGGCGGAAGTCCTGTTTGGATTCACCTCCGATGAGGCCGAGGCTGTGAGTGGACTGTTCAAAGAGTTCAGGGTCCGGTTTGAACAGCTGGAAGCTTCCCATTTCACCCGACAGAACCCCGTGGAGACCCGCTATGTGCTGAGCAAATTTCCGGACGAAGCGAATTCGCTTCACGATGAATGGCTTCGACGACTGAAGGAGGTCTCGGGAAATCGGCGTGGAGAGCTCCTGGACCAATGCATGAAGGATACCGGGACGCAGTTTCGACGAAGGAGGTTTGATAATCCCCGTGTCGGGGCGAGGCGCATGATGAACTGGCCGGTCTGGCTTCTCAGGGGGAATAGAGCGTTTGAGTTCTCGGTGCTTATTCAGGAAGGGCCGAACGCAAAATTCTCGCTTCTATTGAGAGAACTCGATGTCCCCAATGGACTCAATGCCTCGATCGGGGGGTCACTCCGAAGTTTTCCGCCGGAGCTCAGGCACTACTTCAGGCCCTTTTTTCGATTAGAAGGGATGGAACCGCCCCAACGACCAGGGCCAAACCCGTTTTGAGTTCTCATCGGCGTTCCCCGCGGGTGGCGTCGGCAGGCAGCGCGCCCAGCAGCGCCGCACGGATCGCCGCCTCCTCGTTGGCGTGGGCGAGCACGCTCACCTGGTCCCAGCCCTGCAGGCGGGTCGAACCCTTTGGCACCACCAACCCCTTTCCCCGTGTGATCAGGGTGATCACCGACCCGGGGGGGAGTTTCAACTCGGCGATGGTCGAGCCAATCACATCGCCGGGGCCGGGAAGGTCTATGACGATCAGGTCCAGGTCGCTGGCGGCCATCGTGACCAACTCGAGGTTGAACAGCGGAGCGGGGCGGGATGGGACGGTCAACTTCAACCGGCGCGCCAGCATCCCCAGCGTTCCTCCCTGCACCCCGACCGAAAGGAGCACGGCGAAAAACACGAGGTTGAACACGTCGTTCCCCACGGGAATGCCCGCCGCCATCGGGTAGGTGGCCAGGACGATCGGCACCGCCCCGCGGAGACCCGCCCAACTGATGAACAGCTTCTCCCGCCACGGCAGTCCCATCCCGATCGTCGATACCCACACCGCGAACGGACGGGCGACCAAGGTCAGCGCCAGGAACAGCACGATGCCTTCCAACCAGATTCCAGCCCACTGACGCGGGAAGACCTGGAGTCCGAGCAGGACGAACATTCCGATATTGGCCACCGTCGAGAGCGCCGCGGAGAAATTTGAGACGCCCTGCTTGTGGACGAACGGGCGGTTCCCCATGACATAGCCGGCGACAAACACCGCCAGCATCCCGCTGGAGCCGATCCCTTGCGCCAGTCCGTACACCAGCATGATGAAACCCAGGGCGAGAACGTAGTAGTGTCCGCGGTCATGCGGGGTGAGGACGTTGAACAAGGACAGGATCCCCCTCGCCATCAGCCAGCCCAGAACCGGGGCCGACCCGAACTGCCACACGAACGTCAGCGCCATGACCGACAAGGGAGGGTGCCCCACCGTGAGCGCCTCCACGACGGCCACGGTGAGCATGATCGCCATCGGATCGTTGGCCGCGCTTTCGATCTCGACCGTCGACGAGAGCTTTTTCGAGAGGGATTGCCGCCGGAGGATCGAGAAGATGGCGGCCGCATCCGTGGACGACACGATGACGGCCAGGAGAAGCGCTTTGTCGATTCCCCATCCGACGACCCCGTGAAGCACCCCGAAGGTCGCCAACGCCGTCAGGGCCACTCCCCATGTCGCCAATCCTCCCGCGGGCAGGGCCACCTCCTTGAAATCCGCGCGCTTTGTCGAAAACCCGCCGTGAAACAGGATGAAAACCAGGGCCAGGTTCGCGACCCGGTTCGTGAGCTCGATGTTGTCGAAGTACCAGAGCTTCAACACGTCGCTGCCGAATAGAATCCCGGCGCCCAGCGCGATCAGGATGACCGGGACACTCCAGCGATCCAACCACACGGCGGCCAGGACGACCGCGATCAGGAGGATCGGGCCGACGATGTAGACGACATCCACGAGTGCAGCATACCCGGGACGATCCATCGCGACCAAGCGTGGGCTTCCCAAGGGGCACCGGGTGGGCCGAAGGCATGGATCCTGACAACGCGACCCCAGGGACACCCGCGGCTCGAAGGACCCAAGGGGTCGGTTCTTGTTATTGACAACACCTCCACCCCGGCCGCGACGAATCCCTGAAGCACAAGGCGACATTAACAAGAACTGACCCCTTGTCCGACGGTCCAGAACCGGACGACCCCCTCAGGTACGGCAGGACCCAAGGCCCGATAGGCGATCCCGACGCGGACGGACCAATAATCCCCGACCTTTTTGAACCGGAGCGAGGGATGGCGTGGATCGGCCGTCAGGAGATTGAAGTTCTTGTCGGCGAGGGCGCGGACGGAAGTCGGCAAAGACTCGTAACATGCCCAGAACTCGGGGGAGGCGGAGTGCCGGATGATCCTTATCCCGCATCGGGCCCCGCCCCGCTGATCCGGCCCGTCAGCATCAAATCATCCCCAAGCCGCCTCCAGCGCACATCCTCCAACCGCCGCACCTCCGAGAGCGAACCCGCCCCGTGTCCCGCCACACCTTTCCTCGAGTCCTCGCCCCCCAGGATCTTCGGCGCATAGAAGAACGCGACGCGATGCGCGAGTCCCAGGTCCAGGAAGGAGCCGTTGACCTCGCCGCCTCCCTCCACCAGGAGGCGGGTCACTTCCTCGTCCCCAAGGAACGCCATCAACCACCCCAGATCGACCCCGCCCTCCGGAGCCGCCGGGGCTTCAACCACCCGAACCCGGGCTTCCAGGAGTCGCCGACCGCGAGCCGGCGCCGACGAAGTCACCACCACCGTGGTGTCGGCGGCGCGGGCGTCCGTGACCAGCTTCGCGGTCGGGGGCGTTCGCGCCCGTGAATCGAGAACGATCCGGCGCAACGGTCGGTCGGCGCGGCGGCTCGCCCACGTTCCACGCGCCGTCAGCGACGGGTCGTCGGCCAGCACCGTGCGGACGCCGACCAGGATCGCGTCCGATTCGCAACGCAACCGCATTCCCTCGTTCCGGGCCTCTTCCCCGGTAATCCACTTCGAATCCCCGGAAGCGGTGGCGATCTTGCCGTCCAACGTCATCGCCGCTTTCAAAGTCACCCAGGGAGTCCGATGAACGATCCAATGATTGAACGCCTCATTGAGTACCGCGGCCCGTTCGGCTTCCCCTCCGGACAGCACCGTGACCGCGACGCCCGCGGAGCGGAGCCGTTCGAGACCCCGACCCGCGTGGCGCGGATTCGGGTCGGTCGCGGCGACCACCACGCGCCGGATTCCGTGGGCGAGGATCGCGTCCGTGCACGGCGGGGTCCGCCCGTGGGTGGAGCACGGTTCGAGCGTCACATAAAGGTCCGCGCCACGAACGGAGGCGCCCCGGGCCCGCGCGTCGGCGAACGCCTCCACCTCGGCATGGGGAAGTCCGGCCCGGCGATGCCAGCCCTCGCCAAGGACGCGGCCGCCTCGAACAATGACGGCGCCGACCATCGGATTGGGGGATGTCCGGGCCCAACCGCGCCGCGCCAGGGCCAGCGCCCGCCGCATGAAGAACGCGTCGGAAGGCCGGGGGACAGCGGGCATGGGCAATCCCCCTATTCCGCGAACAGCGCTTCGGCGAACTGGGCGGCGTCGAAGGGTTGGAGGTCGTCCGCCTGTTCGCCGACGCCGATGAACTTCACGGGGAGACCGAGTTCCTTGCGGATCGCCACGACCATCCCCCCCTTGCTGGTCCCATCGAGCTTGGTGATCACGAGGCCGGTCAGAGGGACGGCCTTGTGGAATTCGCGGGCCTGGTTGAGCGCGTTCATGCCCGTGGATCCGTCGAGCACGAGCAGCACTTCGTGGGGCGCGCCGGGCGCCTGCTTCCCGATGACACGGTGCAGTTTCTGAAGCTCCTGCATCAGGTTGTGTTTGGTGTGCAAACGGCCCGCGGTGTCGACGAGCAGGTAACCCGCCTTGCGCGCGCGCGCGGCCGAGACGGCATCGTGCCCGACGGCGGCGGCGTCGGCGCCATACGCGCCGGCGATCACCGGGACGTCAAGCCGCTCGCCCCACAGTTTCAACTGCTCGATCGCGGCGGCGCGGAATGTGTCGCAGGCGGCGATCACCGCGGTTTCGCCCCGACCCCGCAGGTGATGCGCCAGTTTGGCGGTGGTCGTCGTTTTGCCGGTCCCGTTGACGCCGACGATGGAAACGACGGTCACCTCCCCGGGCACCTTGTGCAGTCCGGCGGGGTTTCCTTCGAACGCCCGTTCGACTTCGCGGCGCGCCACCATCAGGACGTCGCTCCCCGAGCGCCCCTGCGTCTCGTAGGCGGTCTTCACCGCGGCGACGATCTGCCGGGTCATGGCCATCCCCAGGTCGGCCGACATCAGGGCCGTCTCGATGTCGGTCAGGGATGTCGCCGAAAGCTTCGGAGACAGCGTGACGATGCGCTTCAGTTCGTGGACCAGCTTCTGGTGCGTCTTCTGAAGGCCGGATTTGATTCGATCGAAAAAGCCCATGTCCTGTCCGCTTCAAAGGGTTGATATCTTCAAATGCAATCGTCGTGTGTTCGGCCGCCCGCCGCGCCCCGAAAGGAAACAGGGACCCCGAAGAGTCGGTCGCGGCCCGGCGGGCGAAACCCTCATGGCGTCGGCTCGAGCGCGTCCGGAATGGCCGGCCCCGGTGGATGGCTTCCTTCACGCTGGCGAACCCTGGCACGGAGTTCGTCGACGAGAGCGCCCGGAATCTTGACCGTGCCGATGGTGGGCCGGGCCTTGCTCATGCCATGGCAGTCGGAGCCTCCGGTGATCAGCAAGCCGAGTTCACGGGCCATCGCTTCGTACCGGGCCACCGCCGAGGGACCGTGCTTGGGATGATGACATTCCAGGCCGTCGATTCCCATGCGCGCCAGTCGGACGATCATGCGGTCGTCGTGGTTCAGGCCGGGATGAGCCATGACGGCGACGCCGCCCGCGGCGTGGATCAGGTCCAGCGCCTGCGCCGCCGACATCTTGCGCTTCGGAACCCAGCCGGGTTTGTCCTTTTTGAGGAAGCGGTCGAACGCTTCATCGAGGCTCGCGCAGAACCCGCCGGCGACGAGCGCGCGCGCGACGTGCGGCCGGCCCGGAGCGCTGCAATGAGCGGTCTCCAGGACGCCCTCCAGCGACAAGGGAATGTCGCGAGCGTTCAGCCGCGCCACCATTTCCTTCACGCGCTTTCGCCGGATATCCTGGGCCGCGCGCAATTCCCGCGAAAGCCCGGCGTGATCGGGATCCACGCAGTACCCCAGGATGTGCAATTCGCGTCCGTCCAACGCCGCGGTGATCTCGGTCCCCGGGATAAATCCGATCCCCGCCTCCGCGGCCAATTCCGCGACCTCGGCACACCCGTCCAGCGTGTCGTGGTCGGTCAGCGCGATCTCCGACAGCCCCGCATTCCGCGCCGCCGCGATCAGTTCGACGGGCGTGTAGGTGCCATCCGAATACCGCGTGTGAAGGTGAAGGTCGGCGAACATCATCATCGGAGGCGGGACTCGGGCGGCCCCCCGCGATCTACGCCCCCGCCGGTTCCCGTGCCGGCCGGCTCAGTTCCCCCTTGATCCGATCCAGGATCCCGTTGACGAACTTGCCGCTGTCCGCCGTCGAGAACTTCCGCGCGATGTCGATCGCCTCGTTGATGGTCACCACCGGGGGGATGTCGTCCCGGAACCGCATCTCATAGACCGCCATGCGGAGAATGTTCCGATCAACCGCGGCTAGCCGGTGCAGGGACCAGTTGATCATCACCCGGCTGAGGTCGGCGTCGATCTCCGCGAGCCTCGACAGCGTCCCTTCGACCAAACCGTCCGCGAAGGTCCGAATGGCCGCCTCGTCGACGGTGGGAGCCGGATCGCCGTCGGATGCGGTCTCCGGTTCTGGAGCGGGCGCTGGCGCGGGCGCTGCCTTGTCCGTCCGCTCGTTCTCCGCCCGCTCATCGCGCATCGCGCGGAACTGCTCCGACCAGAACGCGTCCAACTCCCGCACGAGGTTCTCGTGGGGATTGACTTCGTGCTGGAACAGGAACTGCAGCGCCTTCTCGCGCGCGATACGTCTCAACCGCATGCCCGCGACGATGCCGGACACCCGGCCCACGCGTCAAACGCGGCGCCGACCTTCCTCGCCGGCCCGACCCCGACCCCGACCCCGGTTCGCGCCACCCGCCGACCGTCTCGCGCGGGTTGCCCATCGGACCGGCACCGTCTACAACTCCACCCATGCTGGATGCCGCCGACGCCCTCGCCTCGGGCGTGGATCGATTCCCCGTCCGCCCTTCGCCGACGCCCGAACGCCTGGACGGTCTCGGACGGGAGATCCTTTCCCTCAAGAAGCGCCTGAACGCCGTCATCCTCGCCCACAATTACCAAGTGCCTGAGATCCAGGATGTCGCGGATTACGTCGGCGATTCCCTCGGCCTCTCCCAGCAGGCTGCGCGGACGTCCGCGGAGGTCATCGTTTTCTGCGGCGTCCATTTCATGGCGGAGACCGCCAAAATCCTGAATCCGGGAAAGACCGTCGTCCTTCCCGATCGCGACGCCGGCTGTTCGCTCGAGGAGAGCTGTCCGGCCGACAAGCTGGCCGCCTTTCAGAAGACGAACCCCCGCTTCTACACGATCGCCTACATCAACTGCTCGGCGGCCGTAAAGGCCTTGAGCGACGTCATCTGCACGAGCGGCAACGCCGTCCGGATCGTCGAGGCCGCTCCCCGCGACCGCGACCTCCTGTTCGTGCCCGACGAAAACCTCGGCAGCTGGGTCATCGAACAGACCGGGCGCCCGATGACGCTCTGGAAGGGCAATTGCTACGTCCACGTCGAGTGGACCCACGCCGTCATCAGCCGGATCCGCCGGGAGCATCCCGGCGCGCCGCTCGTGGCCCATCCCGAATGCACCAAGGCCGTCCGCATGCTGGCCGATGAAGTCTGTTCCACCGAGAAGATGGTCACCTGGTGCAAGGCCTCGCCCGCGCCCGCCATCATCATCGCCACCGAAGCCGGCATGCTGCACCGACTCCAGAAGGAGTGCCCCGGCAAAACGTTCATCCCCGCTCCGACCGAGAACTGCCGGTGCAACGAATGCCGGTTCATGAAGCTGAACACCCTCGAGAAGCTCCACGACTGCATGGCCAATCTCTCGCCAAGCATCGAGCTGGATCCGGAAACGATCCGGCGCGCCCGTCTCCCGATCGAACGGATGCTCGAAGTCTCAAGTCGCCCCCTCGAAAATGCGGGCTGACCCCGGCCCGCGGACCCGCACCCACGATTCGATCCCCATGCCATTCACCCCCGCCCTCCGCCGCATCGTTTCCCAAGCCGTCGTGGCGGTGTCCTGCCTTCTTTTCTTCGCGGCGCCTCCCGCGCCCGCCGCCGCCAAGTCCCGCAAAGCCGGCTCGGTCGCCAACACCGCCCGCGTCCTGAAGGTCCTTCCCCATTTCCTCGATCTCCAGGGACGCCACACCGTCAATCCCAGCCTGTTCGATCGCGACGCGTACCAGTTCGAACTCCGCCGCCATCCCGAACTCCGATCCGGTCTCCGCTTCGACGTCCTCTGGAAGGGCCTCCGCGGAACCCCGTCCGCCGTCCTCATGCTCCGCGTCGAAATGCGCGGCTCCAAGGCGCCCGCGCAGGACCCCGTCGTCGTCACCCAACGCGTCTTCGCCTCCGGCAACTACAGCCAGTGGACCCGCCTCCCCGTCGTCGGCCCCGATTACGAAAAGCTCGGCGAACTCCGCGCCTGGCGCGTTTCCCTCTGGAACGCCGAGGAACTCGTCGCCGAACAGACTTCCTTCCTCTGGTAGCCGCCGCCCCTCTTGTCCCCGGCGGTCCCCATCCCCATTCTCGGGCTTCGATGCGCGCCCGAGACACAAACCCGCCCCCGACCGGAATCCTCGGAATCCTCGGAATCGAAGCGGGCGGGACCCGGACGTCCGCCTGCTGGATGCCCGTCGGCGAGTCTCCCACCCCGCCCATCCACTTCGGTCCCGCCAACCTGAAACTCCTCACCGAGTCGCAACTCCGCCGGCACCTCCGCGCCGTGGCCGGCGAATTCCCGAAACCCGTCGCGGTCGGAATCGGCATGGCGGGCGCAAGGACGCGGGAAGATCAGGCGCGCCTCAAGGCCGCCGCCGAACGGATCTGGCCGAACGCCCTCTGCGTCGCGACCCACGACCTCGACACGGCCCTCGCCGCCACGGACACCCCGCCGACAGGTCCGAGAATCCTCGTTCTGAGCGGCACCGGCTCCTGCTGCTATGGCCGGGATTCGCGCGGCCGCACGGCTCGCGTCGGCGGCTGGGGCCATCTTCTCGGCGACCAGGGCAGCGGCTACGACATCGCCATTCAAGCCCTGCGCCACCTCGTCGAAGCCTGGGATCTCTCCGGAACCTGGGGCCTCCTCGGCCGGAAGGTCCTCGAATTCCTTCACTTCAATGAACCCGATCACCTGGTCGCATGGATTCACGCCGCCGGAAAAGATTCCGTCGCGGCCCTCGCCCCGGTCGTCTTCGAAGCCGCGGCCCACAGGGATCCGATCGCCCGGCGAACCATTGATCGCGCCGCGAACGACCTCGCCGCCGCCGCCTGCGCCTGCGCCCGACGCCTGGCGCTCCGTCAAGTCACCGACGCCGCGCCGGAATTCATCCTCGCCGGCGGCGTCCTCCTCCGCCAACCCGCCTTCGCACGCGCGGTGACACGGCGCATCCGTCGCGAGATGCCATCGGCCCGGGTGGGACCCCTGCGGACGTCCGGCGCCGCGGGGGCCGCGCGCCTCGCCCTCGACGCGTGGCGGTCGAATCCTCGGAAACGTCCGGCGGATGGCCGCGATCCCGCGCCACCCGTAGCCGTCCACGCTTCGGGCAATGTGACGGCCGAAGCCCGCCCCGTTCAGTCGGTGGTTCCCGCTTCCGCCCGCCTTTCGCCCACCGAGGAACGGCATCCGCGTTCGATGCGCCTCGATCGCCTCCGTCCCGGGGCCGCCATCGATCTCCTGCTTTCCGAGGAAGCGCGAATCCCGGACGCGATCCGAGCGGAGAAACCGCGAATCCTCCGGGCACTTCGGGTCATCCACAAAGCCCTCTCGACGGGCGGGCGCCTGTTCTACGTCGGGGCGGGAACCAGCGGCCGTTTGGGAGTGCTCGACGCCAGCGAATGCCCGCCGACGTTCCGGTCGCCGCCGGAGTGGGTCCAGGGAATCATCGCGGGCGGCGCCGAGGCCGTGTTCCGCGCCGTCGAAGGCGCCGAGGACGACGTGGACGCGGGCCGCAGGGCGATGGAATTCCGCGGAATCGGCCGTCGCGACGTGGTGGTCGGAATCGCCGCCAGCGGGCGCACCCCCTTCGTCTGGGGCTCCCTATCCGAAGCCCGCCATCGCGGGGCGACGACGGTCCTGATCGCCTTCAATCCCCACCTGGTCTTCGACCGCGGCCAGCGCCCGGACATCGTCATCACCCCGGCCATCGGACCCGAACTGCTGACCGGCTCCACAAGGCTCAGGGCCGGCACCGCGACCAAACTCATCCTCAATGCGCTGACCACCTTGACGATGGTCCGCCTCGGCAAGGTGGTCTCCAATCTCATGGTCGACCTCAACCCGGCCAACGCCAAACTCCGCGAACGGGCCGTCCGCATCACCCGGGAACTCACCGGCGCCGATGGCGCCGCCGCGCGCGAGGCGCTGGTCGCGAACCGGTGGGTCGTGAAGGACGCGATCCGGTTGCTCGGACGGCGGCGGCCCGGTCAGCGCCAGACGTAGCCGTTCGCGCGGAACCAATGCGCCGCATCCGCCAGCGCCTCCCTCGGAGGCGTCTGCGGAAGGCCCAGCTCCCGGATGGCCTTGCCCGGATCGAAGAACATCTTGTAACGCGCCATCCTGACGCCGGCCAGGGGCGCCTTCGGCGGCCAGCCGCTCACCGCCGACATCGCCTCGTTCACCACGGCGCCCATCCACGCCAGCGCGTGGGGCACCTGGAATCGCGGAGGTTTCACACCCGTGATCTCCGCGAGCGCTTGAAGCATTTCCTTCATGGTCCAATTGCCCTCGGCGTTCCCCAGGATGTAGCGCTCGCCCACACGGCCCTTTTCCGCCGCGAGGATGTGTCCGATGGCGACGTCCCGCACGTGCACATAGTTGAGCCCGGTGTCGACATAGGCCGGCAGCGCGCGATTCAGGAAATCCTGGATGACTTTCCCGGTCGGAGTCGGTTTCGAATCGCGCGGCCCGATCGGCGCGCTCGGATTCACGATGACGACGGGCGCGCCGCGGGCGGCGCACTCCCGCGCGACGAGTTCCGCGCGCCACTTGGAGATCTTGTAGTGATTCGACATCTGCCCCTCGTCCACGGGCGTGTTTTCGTCGGTCGGAACCACCCGGCCTTCGGCATCCGCCCGGGGCAGCCCAATGCAACCGACGGTGCTCGTGTGGACGATCCTCCGGCATCCGGCGGCGTGCGCCTCCTCGAGGACACAGCGCGTCCCCTCCACGTTCGACCGGTACATGGGCGCATAGTCGCGCAGCCACAGGTGATAACTGGCCGCCACGTGGAAGCACCATTCGCAACCCGACAATCCGCGGCGAAGCGCCGCGCGGTCCTCGAGGTCTCCATCGATCCGCTCGTACCTCGCGCCGTACAACCCGGGCGACTCGTGGTTGCCTCGAATGAGCGCGCGAACCTCGTGGCCGCGCGCCACCAACTCGTGAACAAGATTCGCTCCGACGAAGCCGGTCGCTCCGGTCACAAAACAAGTCATGCGTGCGTCCGCGCGTGGGTACGTGGGTGGATGGGTCTGAATCGCGCTTTGGATTCCCTGGCCATGGAATTTCAAGGGGCTACGGAAGGAGCTGGCCCACGAGCGAACTGATCGCACGGCCATCCGCCCGACCGGCCGCCTTGGCTTGAACCGCCTTGATGACGACCCCCATCTCCTTCTTCGAGACGGCACCCGTCGACGCGATCGCCTCCCGAACCAGGGCGTCCAACTCCTCCGCGGTCAGCGTCCGCGGCAAGAAGGCCTCCAGAACCGCGATCTCGGCCGTCTCCTTCGCCGCCAACTCGGGACGACCTCCCTTCGCGAACTGCTCCGCGGCGTCCCGCCGCTTTTTGACCTCCTTCTGAACCACCGCGACAAACTCGGAATCCCCCAGGAAATCCACCTTCTTCTCCATCGCCGCGTACCCGAGCGCCGACTTCAGCATCCTCAACGTGCCCAGCCGATCGGCATCCTTCGCCAGCATGGCCGCTTTCACTTCCCGCCCCAGTCGCTCGTTCAATGACATCCGGGGACTTTGACACGGATCAAACCCCAAGTCAGCTTTCTCGCCGATTTCAGCACGAAATCTTCCCTTCGCCGTTTGTCTTAGTTCAATCTCCATGTCCATCGGGACGGGCCATGGAAGTGGTTCCGGATTGAACCGGCTCCGAAAGGGGTCCCCCGTCGAATCGCCAACATCCGCATGCACACCCGTTTTCAGCGCCCCCGGGCTTCTTCCGCGGCGCGCCACGCCAGCACCCCCGAACAGCGCGCCAACCGCCTCCGAAATGCCCTCTGGGGCACCTTTATCGCCGACGCCCTGTCGATGCCCGTCCATTGGTACTACGACCGCGGCGCGCTCCAGCGCGACTACGGCGTCGTCTCGGACTACATGGCGCCACGGAATCCCCACCCCGATTCGATCCTTTGGCGGATCCAATACGACCCGCCGAAGCCGGAGTGCGATATCCTCCACGACCAGCGGCAGTACTGGGGCCGCCGCGATATCCACTACCATCAGTTCCTGGTCCCGGGCGAAAACACCCTCAATCTCAAACTCGCCGAGGAACTTCTCGCCTCCGTCCACGAACTCGGTCGGTACGACGGCGACGACTACCTCGCCCGTTACCTCGCGTTTCACCGGAAACCCGGCCGCCACAACGACACCTATGTCGAGGAGTGCCACCGCCATTTCTTCGACAACCTCGCGCTCGGCGTTCCGCCGAAGAAGGCCGGAACCCCCGACTCCCACATCGGCGGTCTGGTCGCCGTCCCGATCCTCGCCGTCCTGCATCACAAGGATCGTCCGAAAGCCCGGGCAACGATCCGCGAGCACGTCGGCCTGACCCACCCCGCGCCAGACACCCTCGCGGCCGCCGACGCCCTCGCCTGCCTGCTCTTCGCGCTCTTCGAGGGAACTCCCATGGCGGACGCCGCCGAAACCGTCGCCCATGCGGCGCCGGAGGCGCGCCTCGTTCCCTCACGTCTTCTGGAGTGGATCGCGGAACCGGACGACGAGGTGGTCGGCGGACGGCTGTCGAATGCCTGCTACATCGAGGAGGCGCTGCCGGCGGCGCTGTATCTCGCGCTCAAGTACTCGAGCGACTTCGAGGCTGGCCTTGTGGCCAATGCGCAGGTCGGAGGCGACAACTGCCATCGAGGCGCCGTGCTGGGTTCCCTTCTCGGAGCGGCCTCGGACGGTGACCCGGTTCCCCCACGCTGGCGCGCGGGACTCGAGGCCCGGAACCGTCTCGAACCGCTGATTGAATCGCTTGTCCGCGCCGTGCTTTGATGGGCGCGAATGAAGCGCCGCCATTTTCTCGCCGGCTTGTTCGTCCCCGTGGCGGGCCTGGGAATCCTCGTCCCGGGCTGTTCGAAACCCGAGAGCCGCCGGCTCGTCGTGGGAATGGAACTGGCGTATCCCCCGTTCGAAATGACCGACGAACAGGGCCAACCCACGGGCGTGAGCGTCGACCTCGCTTCCGCCCTCGCCCAGGACCTCGGCCGGGAACTGGTCATCGAGAACATCGCGTTCGACGGCCTGATCCCGGCGCTGAAAACCGGCCGCATCGATCTCATCATCTCCTCGCTCACCCGCACCGATGAGCGCGCCGAATCCATCGATTTCTCGGAGCCTTACCTCGAAACCGGGCTCTGCCTGCTCGTCGGACGGAAATCGCGCGTCCAGACGGCCGACGACCTGGATCACCCCGACCGGATCGTTGCCGTCAAAAAGGGAACCACGGGCCACAACTACGCCGCCAGTCGGCTCACGAAAGCGTCCGTGCTGGTCCTCGACCGCGAAGCCGCCGCGGTTCTGGAGGTCGTGCAGGGCAAGGCCGACGCCTTCATCTACGACCAGTTCTCGGTCCTCAAGCACTGGCAACAGCACCAGGAGTCGACCCGCGCCGTCCTCCAACCCTTCCAAAGGGAGCGCTGGGCCGTCGGCGCCCGCAAGGGCAACACCGAACTCGTCGCTTCCGTGAACCGGTTCCTCGACCGCTTCCGGAAAGACGGCGGATTCGATCGCCTTGGGGACCGCTGGCTCAGCGAAGCCAAGGAAGGCTTCCGAAAACTCGGCCTCGACTTCGTGTTTTGAGATCCTCCGCCCTCCGGCAGTTTTTCCTCGCCCCCGCCGGCCCCCAGGCTCCAGCGCCTCCACCGGGCATCGTCGCCGCGCACTTCGTCCTCGTCCTTCTCGTCCTCGCGTTCGTCTTCACGCTGACGTTCCATCGGATCGGGTATCACTGGAACTGGGAGGATCTCTGGCGCTATCGGGCGCTGTTCTGGAAGGGATGGCTGACCACGCTGGCGCTCGCGCTCGCCTCCCTTGTCCTCAGCGCCAGCCTGGGCATCGCCGCGGCCCTCGCCTCCAAGGCCCGCTTTCTCCCCGCGCGGGTCGCCAGCCGCGTCTACGTCGAACTCATCCGCGGCACCCCGCTGCTCGTCCAGATACTCGTGCTGTTCTACGTGGTCGCACCCGCCTTCCATCTCGAGAACCGCTTCGTCGCCGGCACCCTCATCCTCGCCCTCTTCGCCGGCGCCTACATCACCGAGATCATCCGGGCCGGCATCGACAGCGTCGGCGCGTCCCAATGGGAAACCGCTCGATCCATCGGACTCACCCACGCCCAGACCTACCGCCTGGTCGTCGCACCACAGGCTTTCCGCCAGATCCTCCCCCCGCTCGCCGGCCAGTTCGTCTCCCTCGTCAAGGATTCCTCCCTCCTGTCGGTCATCGGGATCGGCGAGTTCGCCCTCAACGCCCAACAGTTCAACGCGCTGACCTACGCCACCCTGGAGGGCTATCTCCCACTCGCCCTGGGCTACCTCGTCCTCACTCTACCAATCTCGCTCTGGGCCCGGCGCCTCGAACGCCAAGCCCACTTCGACACCTAGGCACCCCCACTCCATGGACCTGCGCCTCCAGAATCTTTCGAAATCCTTCGAGGGCCGCATCGTCCTTCGGAACGCGAACCTGGAACTGGCCGACGTCCATGCCCTCGTCCTCATCGGGCCGTCCGGCGGCGGGAAATCCACCCTGCTTCGCCTTCTCGCGGGCCTCGAAACCCCCGACTCCGGAACGGTCTCCCTCCACGGGGATCTCCTGCCCTACGGCGACGAAACCGCGATGCGCCGTCACCGCCTCCGGACGGGATTCGTGTTCCAGGCCCACAATCTCTTCCCCCACCTCACCGCGGTCGAAAACATCGCGCTCCCCCTCGAACACGTCCACGGAGTCCCCCGCTCCGAAGCCCGCCGCCAGGCCCTCGAACTGCTGGTTCAGTTCCGCCTCGATTCCCACGCGGATCAGCGGCCGTTCGAACTCTCCGGCGGCCAGCGCCAGCGCGTCGCCATCGCCCGATCCCTCGCCGTCAAACCCCGCCTGCTCCTCTTCGACGAACCCACGTCCGCCCTCGATCCCGAAATGACCGCCGAAGTCCTCGAGACCATCGCGGCCCTTCGCGCGGAAGGCCGCGACTTCGTCCTCGTCACCCACCAGATGGGCTTCGCCCGCCGCGTCGCCGATCACGTCGCGTTCGTCGACGACGGCACGATCGCCGCCCACGGCCCAGGGACATCGCTGTTCGACAACCCGCCCGCGCCAGCCATCGAACGGTTCCTGGAACGCGTCCTTCGATACTGAACCCCGGCGGGGCAAGGCCGCCCGTGGAAAGCGGATTCACCCGGCCTTCGGGACCGGCAATTTCGCCAGTTGATGGGTCAGGTACGGAAGCAACTGTTTCTTGCGCGAAACGATCCCCGGCATCTCGAAGATCCCCGGCTCCACCTCCGGGTAGTCGATGACCTTCACGAATTCCGCGTCGCCGGCCAGCAGCAGCAGCGAGGTCTGTTCCACGACGTCCGTGACCAGCAACGCCGAATACAGGTACCCGTGCCGCTCCCGGTACGCCGACAACGCACCCTGAACCGCCTCCTTGCGCTGCCGGAAATTGTCGAAACCCAACTCCTCGATCTGCGCCACCGAAAACCGCCACGGCCCTTCCACGTATTCCTTGCAGTCGGCCGTGATGGCCTGCGCGGGCTCCCTCGACACCAGGATCGAGCCCGAGGCGAACAGTTTGTCCGTGAATTCCCGCGCGTTCACCCCCGCCAGTTTCTCGAGCCGCGCCAACACTTCCGCGTCCCGCGCGGTCGTCGTCGGCGACGTCAGATTGAGGGTGTCCGACACGAGGCCCGAAAGGAGCACGCCGGCGATCGATGACGGCAGTTCCACCCCGTACCGAAGGAAACAATCCGCCACGATCGTGCTCGTCGAACCCACGGGCTCGTTCCGAAACAGGATCGGCTGCTGCGTGCGAAGGGCGCCGATCCGATGATGGTCGATGATCTCGAGGATCTCGACCTGGTCCGCGCCATTCACCGCCTGCGACAGCTCGTTGTGATCCACGAGGATCAGCTTGCGGTCGACGGGCTTCAAAAAATCCGACTTTGTCAGGATGCCGACGACCCGTTTCTCGTCGTCCACGACCGGAAACGCCCCGAATGCGGACGCCGTCGCCACTTCGCGGACCCGTCCGATGGGTTCGTCCTTGTTGAACGAAAGAAAATGCTCGTCCTGGACATGGCTGACCGGAATCGCCGCGCGACAGAGCATGGCGGAGGTCGCCGTATCGAACGGCGAGACCAGCAGCGAGACTTCGTTGGCGCGCGCCGCCGCCGAGATTTCGTCATCGACCGCCAGCCCTCCGGTCACAACCAGCGCGCGAACCCGCGCCTCCACCGCGTGGCTCTGGATGTCGGCTCGATCCCCGACGAGCACCATCAGCTTTTCCGGCGGATAGCTCTGCATCCGCTGGAGGAACGACGCACTCTTCATCGCGCCGATCATCAGGATCAGGTCGTCCTCCCGGTCCGGTTCGAAGGCGCAGATCATCCGGCCTCGGAGCGCCCGGGTCAGCCCGCGAAGCGACCCGATGACCCGCCGCGAATCGAAGGCGCGCCCCGTCGCTGGGAAGAAGAACTTGCTGGCCTTGAACACCGACACGAGGGCCTTGCAGCGACGGTCGGCGTCGAGAATCGGCAACACCCGGAGATTGGCGTTGTCCATCATCGTCATCGCCTCCGTCACGGTCGCGTCCTCGCCCACACTCAACACGTGGGATTCCATCACGTCGGAAACCCTCGGCGAAACGTCCGCCACGAACTTCGGCGCCGGCACGCAAAAGCTGTTCAGAATGAAATCGATCCGCTCATTCGTGTCCCCGCACCGCGCCGCCACCGCTTCCCGCAATCCCGTCCGCCGCTTGAACTCGGCGTAGCCGATCGCCGAACAGATCGCGTCCGGGTCCGGATTCCGATGTCCGATGACGAGTACCTCCCTCATGCGCTTGGCGGACGCTATCGGGGCCCCCACCCCGCCCGCAAGACCGGTCCCGGAACCCGTCCCCGACCGTGACACCGGGTTTGCCACACGACCCCGATGCGGCCACACTCCCTAGGTGCCGGACCGCCACTCCAGCCTCGGCTTCCGCCCCCCGGGCCATCCCGGCCGCCGGGCAGTGGCCACGCCCACTCCGCCTGCTTCCAGAGCACCGTTCCCAGTCCGATCGTCCTTTCGGTTCCAACCCGGTTCCACGTCAAGTGCCAGGGCCGGGTCCGGGTCGTGTGTTTCGGGAATACTTCCGCGTGCGCGTGGATTTGGGGTCCTTCTCGCCAGTTGCCTCGTCGTTTGGCTTCAAACCGCCGGAGCCGAACCCCTTCATTTTCGAACCGGGATCCTGCCGATATTGACCAAGGCCGGCTGCAACAGCGGCGGCTGCCACGGCGCCGCCACCGGTCAGGGCGGCTTCCGTCTCTCCCTCCTCGGCTACGACCCGGCCCTGGATTACCTCCGCATTACGCGGGAACTCGCCGGCCGACGCGTGGATTTCGTTCGCCCCGAGGAAAGTCTTCTCCTGCGCAAGTCGTCCCGAAAGCTCTCCCACGAAGGCGGACGCCGGCTTCCCGCCGATTCCGAGGATTATCAGCTCGTCCTGAACTGGATCGCCGCCGGCGCACCTCAGGGGCCCGCCGATCTCCAGGTCACCGCCATCGAGGTCGCGCCCCGCGACTTCCTGCTTCCCGCCCCCGGACAGACCGAATCCCTCCGGGTCACCGCGATCCTCTCCGACGGCCAACGCCAGGACGTCACGCGGCTCGCCCTCTACACCTCCAATGACGACGCCGTCGCCGACGTCTCGAGATACGGTTCGGTCACATCCCGCGCTCCGGGCCTGACCAGCATCATGATCCGGTATTCGGGTCAGGTGGCCGCCGCCCGCATCGGCATCCCTTTCCAAGGCCCACCTCCAGCTCGTCGCCTCCCCGACGATCACTTCGTCGATGCCCATATCGGCGCCGAACTCGAACGCCTCGGTCTCGAACCCTCGCCCGAGGCGTCCGCCACCGCCTTCCTCCGAAGGGTCACCCTCGATCTGATCGGAAGACTGCCGTCCGCCGACGAAGCCCGACAGGCGCTGTCGGAAGCGGATTCGCCCGCCAGCCGCGCCCGTGCCATCGATGCCCTTCTGAACCGGCCCGAGTGGGTCGACTACTGGACGCTCCAACTCGCCGACCTCCTGCTGCTCGGTGGCAAAGGACCCGACGAGACCGCCCATAGGGCTTATCACGGGTGGCTTCGCGAACAGGTGGCCCGACACGTTCCGCTGGATGAACTGGTCCGCAAGCTCCTGACGGCGGAGGGGAATCTCAGGTCCGAGGGACCCGCCAACTTCTTCACCCTCAGCCAGGATCCGCGCGACCTCTCCGAGCATGTCGGCCGGATGTTCCTCGGAACCCGGATCGCGTGCGCCCGCTGCCACGCCCATCCCAACGACCGCTGGACCCAGGACGATTACCACGGGTTCGCCGCCTACTTCGCGCGGATCGCCCGATCCGGTGACGTCGTCCAAGTGCGGCAACTCGGCGAAGTCGACCATCCCAAAACCGGGCTCCCCGTCGATCCCCGTCCCCTCGGATCGCCGCCATCCGCTCCAGCCCCGAATGGCCAATCCGAAGCCCAAACCGACCGACGCGTCGAACTCGCCCGGTGGCTGACCGCCGCGGACAACCCCCTCTTCGCCCGCTCGTTCGTCAATCGCGTCTGGAAGAACTGCTTCGGCCGGGGACTCGTCGAACCCGTCGACGACCTTCGCCCCACCAACCCGGCCACACACCCGGCCCTGCTCGACGCGCTGGCGAAGGACTTCGCCGCGCACGGCTTCGATCTTCGACATCTCCTCCGCACGATCACCACGTCGCGCACCTACCAATTGGCGGCGTCGTCCACCGGTTCGAATCGACTCGACGATCGCCTCTTCTCCCACGCGTACGTCCGCGAAGTATCCGCCCCGGTGTTCCTCGACGCGATCACACAGGTCACAGGGGTGGCCCACCCGTTCGAGGGAGAATCCGAAGGACGGCGCGCGGTCGAACTCGTCGGCCCCCAGGTCACGTCGGTCGAACTCGACGTGCTCGGCCGATGCAACCGCGAACGCCCGTGCGACCCCATGGCCGGCGGCGGAGGCGGACTCGCCCGCACCCTCCACCTCATCCAGGGCAGCACGATCCAGGACAAACTCTCCGGCGGCGTCGTGGATCAACTGATCACCTCGGGCGCGTCCGATGCCGACGTCGTTTCCGAACTCTACCTCCGCGCCTTCACCCGGATTCCCGGCGCGGACGAATTCGCCGCCTGGACCTCGATGCTCGCGAGCGCCGAACCCCGGAAGGAAGCGATCGAGGACCTGCTCTGGGCCCTGCTCAACAGCCGGGAATTCGGCTTCAACCACTGAGAACCCCCATCAACCCCATGGAACCCCATCTTCCCGTCCCGAGTCGTTGCGACGGCGTTTCCCGCCGGGATTTCCTTCACCTGGGCGTGCTCGCCCCCCTCGGTCTCAGCCTCTCCGGCGCGCTCCGGCTCCAGGCCGGATCATCATCCGCCGCCCCTTCCGCCGGCCCCGCCGCCAACGCCTGCATCCTCATCTGGCTCGATGGCGGCCCCAGCCATATCGACACCTTCGACCCAAAACCCGACGCGCCGTCCGAAGTCCGCAGCCCGTTCCGCGACATTCCCACCGCGGTCCCCGGAATTCGTATCTGCGAACATCTCCCCCGAACGGCCACCCGGATGGGAAACATCGCCCTGATCCGGTCGATCACCCACGAACTGGGCAACCACGACACCGGAACCCGCTTCCTCCTCACCGGACACCGCCCCACCCCCGCCCTCGAATACCCCAGCCTCGGAAGCGTGGTCGCCCGGCTCCGCACTTCGGATTCGCCCATGCCTCCCTACGTCGCCATCCCCAACGACGCCGTGGGCGGCGATTCCGGCGGCGCGCGGTCCGGATACCTTCCCGGCGCCTACTCCGCGTTCAGCATCGGCAAGGATCCGTCGCACGTTCGGGACCTTCATCCGCCCCCGGGAGTCTCATTCGAACGCCACCAACACCGCCGCGCGATGCTCGCGCAAATGGACGCCTTCTCCCGCCACGTCGAGGAAGGTCCCGCCACCCGAAACAGGGACGCCTTCTACGAACAGGCCTATCGCCTCATCGGATCCGCCGAAGCCAAGAACGCCTTCGTCCTCGGACAGGAACCGGCCGAAGTCCGACAACGCTACGGCTCCTCCCGCATCGGCACCGGCTGCCTCCTCGCCCGCCGCCTCGTCGAAGCCGGCTCCCGGTTCGTCACGGTCGTCGACTCCGGCTGGGACACCCACCAGCAGATCGCCCGCGAGTTCCCCGACTCGCGCTTCCCGGGAAGTGGCAAGCTGCCCAATCTCGACCGCGCCTACGCGGCCCTCATCGAAGACCTTCACCAACGCGGGATGCTGGAATCCACGCTCGTGGTGCTGATGGGCGAGTTCGGGCGAACCCCCAAACTCAACGCCACCGCCGGCCGCGACCATTGGCCCCGCGCGGGATTCGCCTGCCTCGCGGGAGGTGGTGTCCAGGGCGGTCGCGTCATCGGCGCCACCAATCCGTACGGCGAATTCCCCGTTGATCGTCCGGTCACACCCCCCGATCTCGCATACACCATCCTGCAATCCCTCGGAATCGATCCTTCCCGCGAACTCATCACCCCCGACGGGCGCCCCATGAAGGTCCTCAACGAAGGAGCCTTCATCCGCGAACTGACGTCCTAGCCGTGAGGAACCCGTTCGCCATCGCCGCCGCCATCGCCGCGGTCGCGGCCGTTCTTGTTCCTTCCCTCCACTTCCACCTCCGCGGTGCCGCCGCCGAACCACCGGTTCCGACCGATCGCCAGAACGCCAGCCCGATCTCCGCGCTCGCTTTCAGCCCCGACGGCTCCGCACTCGTCAGCAACGGTCCGCGTTCCATCACGATCCGCTCCGCCGACGGGAAGACGGTTGTGAAGCAATGGGACTGCCCGTGGCCCAAGATCACCGCCCTCCGCTTCGATCCGACCGGCCGCCGGCTGGGAGTGGTCGGCGGGACACCTGGTGAACACGGGGAAGCCCTGGTTCTGGCCTGGCCCGAGGGCGCGCCCGTGTTCCAGGCCCGTCTCGCCGGCGACCTGGCGATGGGCCTGGACTTCAGTCCCGACGGACGGCGGATGGTCGTCGCGGGCGCCAATCACCTCGCCCTCGTCTGGAACCTTCCCGCGGACGAACCTGGCGGGAACACGACGCCGGTCACCAACCCTCCGCCGGTATTCACCCTCGCCGGACACGCCGGCCCCGTCCTCGCCACCGCCTGGGATCCCGCCGACGGCCTGATCGCGACCGCCAGCGCGGATCGCTCGATCAAGATCTGGTCGACGGCGGACGGCCATCTCCTTCGATCGTTCAACCAGCATACCGAACCCCCGAACGCGCTGGCGTTCCGGCCGCGAAGGCCGGACTCCGAACCCGGCACGCCGTCGGTGTGCGCTTCGGGTGGCGACGACCGGACCGTTCGCATCTGGCAGCCGGGCGTGGGTCGGATGGTCCGGATCGTGCGAAACCACGGGCAATCGAGCATCCTCGCCCTGGCCTGGGCGCCGGATGGCGCCTCCCTCTTCACTTCGGGATCCGACGGAAGGCTGCGGCGGGTGGACGCCGACAGCGACGCCGTCCTGGCCGAATGGCCGGGACACCCGGACTGGATCCTCGCGCTCACCGTCAGCCGCGACGGTTCCAGGCTGGCCACCGGCGACGCCTCGGGAATGGTCCGCGTGTGGACCTCAAAGGGGTCAGTTCTTGTTATTGTCAACTAGGGCGGATCCACGAAGCCCCCTTCCTCCTCGTCCTCCACGAGGCGCTCGTTGTCGATTCCTGGAGCCGCCCTGCGGCCCCGCGGCCCCGCGGACGCTTGAAATCCTTCCCTTGCCAAGAGTCGCTCGTTCGTCCAAAACCCTTCCGATCCCAGACTCCTTCCTATGAAGCCTTCGATTTTCTCATTCCTCGGGCTCTTGACCCTCCTTCTGGCATCGCCTTCCGCCCCCGCGGGCGTCTCCTACCCGGAACCTTCGGGAGGCTGGAGCTACATTTACTCGGCCGACGCCGGCCAGGACGAATTCGGCGGCGGCGCTGACTTCGACGCGCTCGACGGCACCTGGTCGCACACCAACGGGTCCGACACCTGGGACGGCTCTGGGCTGGGTGGGACTTTCGTGACGGGCGAAAACGCGCCCGGGGGCGCGAAGATCTATTCGGAGGACGGCGTCAGCTACCTACGCATCCAGGATACGGGTGATCCCCGGGACTTCGGCTTTCCCGATAACGGCAACCGCAAGGTCTACCTCGGCCACGACATCTCGGCTCACGGCGCCGCCGACGACGCCCTCGACCAGGGAGTCACCATTTCCTTTCGCGCGCGCATTCCGACGCCGGCGAAGACCACCCATCCGTTGGACCCCCTCCACCGCGACGGCCAGGGTGCCGCGGGTCCGCAACCGTATCCCGCCGGCGGGGACGGTTACGTCACCAGCGATGGCGGCAAAGGCAACTTCGTGATCAAACAGCAGATCGGCGGGGCTTTCGCCTTTTCACTCGCCGTCGCCGACGACCAGGGCCAGGGCGATCCCAACAGTCCGAAGGCCGGGTTCACGGGACTGACGATGAACGAGTTCAACGGCAACGTGAACTCGGGGAACGTCAACTTCGGACAAGGCACCGGAACCAACGTTCTCGCGCTGGATCCCACCGACTGGCACGAATTCTGGATCGTTCTCCGCAAGGATCCGGCCAATATCGGGACCCACGAAGCCCTGATCTACGTCGACGGTTCGACTGAAGCGCGGTTCTTCAAGATCACCGCCGGCACCGGCGACGACTACGGCGGCATCGGCTACATCGCGATGGGTTCGACCGCGACGCCCCAGAGTTCGGCGCTCGACGTGGATTTCTTCGCCATGAAGACGGAGGCCGTGTTCCCGCCGGGAGCCCTCGCCAACCTGCCTCCGGAAATCTCCGGCCTCAGCCCCGCGAGCGGCACCCGGTACGCCACCGCGGCCAATGGCCTCAGTTTCACGGCCACGACCCAGCCTCCCAACAGCATTCCCACCACAGGCGCCCAACTGATTCTCAATGGCACCGATGTCACCGCCGACCTCGTCGCGTCCGGCGACATCCGCAGCCGCACCTTCACCTACTCCAAGCTCCAGGCGAACCAGCTCTATTCGGGGTCCATCATCCTCGCCGACCAAACCGGCCGATCCTCCACGAATTCCGTGAGTTTTGACACGTTCGCCGAAGGCGAGATCGGTCTGACGCCGGTCGCCGACTACTCGACCCCGGTGGACATCACGCTGCCGTCAGGCCGCCAACAGGTCTATCTGTACGCCGGATCGCCGCAGCCCCAGACGGTGCGCGTCGATCAGGTCGCCGGCGCCACCGCCTCGCCCCTGGGTGTGTTCCTTATTCCCGCGACCGGCACCACGGCCAATCCCCGGTTCGCAGCGCTCTCGGACGCCTTCGGGAAGGCCGTCGTGCTGGACGGAGGTGGAACCCGCACGCTTCGCCTGACTCCGATCGGATCGACCATCTCGGTTCCGAGCGAGATCATTGTCGCACCGACGAGCGCGGCGGCCAGCGCCCCCTACACCGGGATCGTTCTCCCAATCCCCGGCTCCGCGGCCCTCCCGGATGCCAGCGTCATCGCCGAACTGGTGAACGGCGGCGGATCCATCGACGCCGCCTCGATCCGGGTCTTCGTGAATGACGTCGATGTCACCGCGGCGAGCACCCGGACCCCGGGCAGTTCGGGAGTCTCGGTCCGTTACGCATCGGCGGACTTTCTCCCAGGCGGCTCGGTTGTCAGTGCGCGGGTCAGTTTCACGGCGGGTGGCACCCAGCAGGAAAGCGCCTGGTCATTCTCGGTCGCCAACGTCCCGCGTCTGAACCCGTCCTGGGCCACTCCCGCTTCTTCGGTCTCGGGCCGTCCCCGCGGTTTCACCGGCCGGATTCACAAACCCTACGAAGGCGTCGATGCCGCGCTCTTCCCCAACAACCCGCAGCGCGCCGAGGATCAGCTCGCCGGTCGAATCATTGATCCCAACACCGGGGAGCCGTTCGAGAACGAGGCGGTCGGCGAGAAGGGAGACGGGACCTTTGTCGAGACGGACACGATCAACTACGAGCAAACCGGGATCGACGAAGGCATTCCCGGCGATCGGCAGTTCCCGAACCTCGACGCCTACGACGTCAACAACCTGGCGCTGGAGGTCATCACCTACCTGAACCTGCCCCGCGGCGCCCATCGGCTCGCGGTCGCCTGCGACGACGGATTCGTCGTCTGGGCCGGACCCTCCGCCAGCCGGACCACCAATCAATTCGGAATCCGCAGCCCCGGCGGTGGAACCGTCGAAGCCACGTTCGACGTCGCCAACGAGACGGCGGGTGTGTTCGCGTTCCGGCTCATCTTCTTCGAAGGCACGGGAGGCGCCGACATCGAATGGTACAGCGTGAACCCGGAAACCGGCGCCCGGACGCTGATCAATGCCACCGGCGGAATCCTCGCGTATCAATCCCGCGAGGGCGATGGCACGGAAGACGCGACTCCCCCGACCGTCCAACTCACCGCCCAGCGAAATGGAGCCAGTATCGTGCTCACCTGGCCGAAAACCACTCCGGCCTATCGTCTCGAATCCACGCCCGCGCTCGTTCCCGCCGCCTGGGCCGCCGTCCCTGGAAGTCCCACGGAATCCGGGAACTCCCTGACCCAGACCATTCCCGCAGGCAGCGGAATCGCCTACTTCCGCCTTCGATCCCCGTAGTCGGGTTGACGATCACCGGTTCGCCGGTCGCCAGTTGGAATAGCTTGTTAAGGAAGCCGGCGGTCCACTTTCGTGGACCGCCGGGACTATGACTTCAGTCAGTAGGGAGGACGCCACCACATCAACCCGATGGCGCTTTCAGGCAGGAGTAGGAGGGGCCGGGTGCCCCCGCAAGGATGGCGGGGGCGGTTGGCATTTTCCTCATCGCTTGAACTGCATGCGATGTTCTCCACATCGCTCCCAAGGCAGCATCAGCCGTGCCAAGGCCAATGCCCCCGTGAATCCCGGGTTTTGTCCCTTCTCAGCCAGAATCCTCCCCGTTCACCCCCAAGTCGCGGTTGTTTTTGCCCAACCTGACCGCTTTCGGCTCACTTCACGCCACTCCACCCACCCAACCTCGATCCCAGCGCATCCCCTTCTCCCGGGCGGTTTCACTCGGCCCGCCCGCCGCTCCGCCGTCCCCGACCAAGGCGGCAACCCTGCGCTACCCACAAACCCACACCCAAACCCACGCCCATCCCCAACAGCAATCCCACGCGCGGTTCGGGCACCACGAAAGCCTCGAAGGTCCCAAACAACCCAAATCCCGCTCCCACCGACTGATTCACGTCCCACGTGTACGCGATCGGAGCCGTCCCCTCGGACTCCGTCACCATTCCGGACACCGGCGCCCAAACCTGCGCGAGAACGGGATCCCCGCTGATCGGTAACGTGGCCAGCGGGTTGAACGTCGCATCATCCAACCGAAACTCGGCCACCGCCAACTCGACACCGCCGCCCGAAATCGCCATGGCCCGATAGCCGGTGCCTCCCGGGGACAGCGACCCGAATTCCAGTCCGCGCCACGGCGATTCGGAACCCGGGAACACGACATCCAGCGGGACCGTCACAAGGGAACCCGGGTCGCCAACGAGAACGGGCAGTTGTTCGAACCGCAGCTTCAGATGGCCCGCCTCATTGATGTCCACGGCGACGCTCGCCTGAACCCCCGGTTGGAGGACCAGGGCTTGCCCGCAGAAAACCGCGAGGATCACCGGAATTCGAAAAAGGCCGTACATCGGATCGGAGCAGGGGGAAGTTCGACGTGGCCGAAGGTGCCCCGCGGCCGGTGCGCGGGCAAGTGCGGGGGTGAGCCCTGCCGGGGTGACGCGGAGCCCGCGCGCGGTATCGAACGATCCGCGGAACCGGTGGGTCGGCGAAGCCTTCCCGACTACGGCGCCCTTTCCCCGACGAGAAAATCAACTTTGGCGCTCAATTCCGGCGTCAAATACCGGTCCGGGTTCCGGATCTGCACCTTGATCTGAAGGGTCCCCTTCTGGCGGCTCGCCTCCGGAGCGATTTCGGCGACCACGCCTTCGTAGTTCTTTTCGAGGTAGGCCTCGGGAGACACCCGGCACTTCTGCCCGAGAAAGACCTTCGAAAGGTCAGCCTCGCTGAGATCGATCTCGACCTGCAGATCGTTCGGATCTCCCACCGACATGAGCGCGGTGCTCGGACCCCGTGTCCCGCCGAAGCTCTGCGGCGTCACCAACTCGTTCGGATCCACGAGTTTCTCCAGGACGACTCCGTTGATCGGCGACCGGATGACGGTCCAATCGATCCAGGTGTTGATCCGAAACAACTGCCCTCCCAGCGACTTGACCTCCGCCTGCGCGGCCGCGAGATCCAACCGGGCCAGATCGAGAAGGCGCTGCGACTCGATCAGGGCGTCCGCCAGTTTCTCGGTCCGCTCCAGCTCAATTTCCGCGCGTTCCACGCGGACCTTCGCCGCTTCCATCCGCCCTTCGAGTTCCTGCTTCTGCGCCTGATACTCGGAATCATCGAGGAGAACGACCACCTGCCCATTCGTGACGCTGTCGCCCTTTTTGACGCCGATCCAACGCACCTGACCCATGAACCTCGGACTCAATTCAATCCGCTCACGGTTGATGATGTAACCGCTCACGGTCAGTACGACGCCATCGGCCGGCGCCGTCCCCAACGCGGCACCCCCCGGCGCCGAGGTCGTCGACGAATCAGATCCGGGATCCGCGCCCGCCGCCGATTTCGACGACTGGGAACCAGCCGAACGCGTTCCCGAGGAACCCGCTTCGCGAGCCGATTCCACCCGCGCCGACGTGGAGCCGTCGCGATTCACGACCCGCGACGTTTCCGTCTCCCAAGGACGCCAGAGCAGCACGGCGACGACGGCGACCAGGCCGACTCCGATGTAGATGATCCACATCGTGCCCTGGGAACGCCGCTTGGCGCCGGGATCGATTCGGAGTTGGGACACCTGGGACCGTCGGGCCTCGTTCATAGCGATTTCAGCGCGGAAATGACTGGCAGCCGGGAGGCGCGGATCGCCGGGAACAACGTGCCCAGCAGGCCGACGATGACGGAAAAGACCACCCCCTTCGTCATCAGCCAAGGCGTCACCCGGAACTCGAAGACCGTCTCGCTGAACGTGGCGAAGCTCAGTGTGCCCACCGCATAGCCGTTCATGAACAGCGAAAGACCGCAGCCCAAAACACCCCCCAGGCTCGCGAGGAAGGCCCCTTCCACCAGAAAACTCGCCACCACCGAACGCCTCCGGAACCCGAGGACCCGAAGCGTTCCGATCTCGCGCGTGCGCGCTCCGACCGAGGCGTACATGGTGTTCATCGCCGCGAAGATCGCCCCCACCGACATCGCGATCGCCAGGAAGTTCCCGAGCCATTTTATCGGACCCGCGGTCGACGTCTGCTCGGCGTAGTACTCGCTCTCCTTGCGCGCCAGCAATTGAAGGCGCTTGTCGTTTTCGATCCGATCGATCAGACGCGACGCCGCTTCCGCATCGGCGGGCCGGACCAGAAGGCTGGAATACTGGTCGCGATCAAAAATCGCGCGCGCCTCGTCCGCGTCCATCCAGATTTCCGAATCGAACGCGCTACCCCCGCCGTCCGTGTGCCCGACGACCGTGTACTCGGCCGGACCGCTGCGGAACCGGTCTCCGACTTCGAAGTCGGCGAACCGTTTCGACAACCGCCGGCTCAGAACGACCTCCCGCTTCCCGCTTTCGAACCACCGTCCCTCGACCAACTGAACCTGCGGCCGCATCTCACGGCCCCGCGGCGAAACCCCGCGCATCAGCACATTCGCCTCACCCCCGCCGTCGCGCCTTGGCTGATTCAAAAGGATGAGGACATCCGCCGAAATCAGGGGTTCGCCGCCGGCGTTGCGCGCGATCTCGGGACTGTACATCAGCGACTTCAACTGCTCCCGCGAGACGATGCTGCTCGATTCGGCCGTCGACCCCTTCCGCGTGAGCAGGATGTTGTCCGGCGAACCCGTGTTCGCACTGCTCTTTTCAATCCCGGCCGCCATCGCCTGCATCAGAACGTACACACCCACCACCAGGGCGATTCCCAGGACCGTCGTCACCGTCGACCGCCAGCGGACGAGGACGTTCTGGATGTTGTATTTCAGGGGAAGCGCCATGGGTTCGGTCCTTCGAATCGGAAATCGGAACTCGGTTCAATCCAGTGTCTTCAGTCCGTCCACCACACTCGTCCGGGCAACCGCCAGCGCGGGAGGGACCGCCGCCACGATGCCCAGACCCGCGGCGACGGTCGCCGCGAATGCCAGGATCCGGGGTGTGACCTCGAAGTAGAGAAGCATGCCGCCCGTGAGCTTCTCGATGTCGATCGATTGAAACAGCGCGTAGGCGCTCCCGGCCCCCACGAGGGCGCCCACCATCGCCAGTCCGAAGCTCTCCGCCAGGATGAACCCGAACAACTCGCGCCGCCGGTACCCGATCGCCTTTAGGATCGCCAACTCACGGAACCTCTCCCGGATCGCCATGCTCATCGTGCTCACCGCCACCAGCAGCAGCGTGAACACCACCACGCTGCTGATCGATCCGATCAGGAGTTTGACGTTGCCCCACATCGACACGAACCCCATCTGGAACGCGCTCTCCGTCTCCGCCCGCACCTCCGCGGACGTGTTCGCGAAGGTCTCGTTGATCGCCGCGATCACCCGCGGCGCGTCCTCCGCCGACGCCGCCCGAACCCACCAGCATCCCACCGTCTGACTCCCGTCCAGCATCTCATCCAGATGCTTGTGGTGCAGGAACACCGATCGGTCGTCGAGCGTCCCCCGGTAGATCCCCACCATCTTGAGATCCAGATCCACGGGATAAAACGTCCCGACCAGTTTGATCTTGTCGCCAAGCTTCAGCCCGTACCGCTCCACGGTGTCCTCCCCGACGATGCAGCTGTTCCGATCCTGGATCCACGCATCCAACTGCTCCTGCGGAAGCTTCGCGTCGACGAACACATTCGTGAACGCCACCGGGTCGACCGCGAACTGCGCGAACGGCGTGAACTCCATGTCCTTGTACCGTCCGCCGAAATAGCTGAACGGCGTGACCGCGGCGAGACCCGGGATTTTCTCCAGGATCGGCCGTTGCCGCGCCGGCAGCGGCTGTCCCAGCGATACCTTGTTGCGGACCGCGATCCGAAGCGACGCCCCCACGTCCTCCGGAGGCAGCGTGAATTCCCGCTGAAAGGTCTGGAGGATCACGAGAAGAAAAAGGCTCGCCGCCACGCTGAGCGTCGACAGCACCGCGCGCCGCTTGTTCCGAAAGGCGTTCCGAATCACGAATCCAGGGAGCGTCATGCGCGTGTTTCCTTTGTCCCAGCGTCACGCGGACAGTTCGCCCTTCTCCAGGTGGATCTGCCGCGACCCGAACGCCGCGGCCTTGGGATCGTGCGTGACCATGATCACCGTTTTCCCGTGGTCCCGACTCAACGATTGCAGGATCCCCAGAACGTCGTGCGCCGACTGCGAGTCCAGGTTCCCGGTGGGCTCGTCGGCCACGATCAGACTCGGGTCCGTCACCAACGCCCGCGCGATCGCGACCCTCTGTTCCTGCCCGCCCGACATCTGCTTGGGCAGGTGATGCATCCGGTCGCCCAACCCCACGAGGTCCAGGGCCGTCTCGACCAATCGCTTCCGTTCCTTCCGCCCCAACCGCGTCAGCAGCAGCGGAAGTTCCACGTTCTCGAACGCCGTCAGGACCGGCACCAGATTGAAACTCTGGAAGACAAACCCGACGTTCTGGTTCCGCCAGTCCGCCAGTTGCGATTCGTTCAGCCGCGTGATGTCGATCCCCTGCACGTGAAGCGCCCCCGAGGTCGGACGGTCGATCCCCGCGATCAGATGAAGCAGCGTCGATTTTCCAGAACCCGAGGGTCCCATCAGCACCAGGAACTCGCCGGGAACGATCCCCAACGAAACCCGGTTCAACGCCGTCACATGGATCTCACCCTGTTGATAAACCTTCGAGAGTTCCGCGATATCCACGATCGGCTCCGGCGCCCCCGCCGTCTCGCTCTTCCTTGGGGCTGCGTCCGCTGCGGTCATGGCCGCGAGTCATAGGGCACCCAAGCTCCCGCCGCAATCCCCCAAAAGCGCCACTGAACCTCGCCGCGCGTCGACCCCGCTACACCCGGACAACCACGACACGGAATCCAATATGGTCCGCCCGTCGCGCTGGCTCATAACGCAGGCGCACCGCCGACCGGCAGAAGGTGGCACTCTCCACCCACGCGCCCCCCCGGCGCACGCGGGAATAGGTTCCATCTGGGTTGGGAACCCCCTTCGTCGTGGACAACTCCGGGTCCACCCCGCCCGGCAGCCGCGCATGGTACCAGTCACGACACCACTCCCACTCGTTGCCGTGCATATCATGCACTCCCCAGGCATTGGCGGGATAGCGCCCAGCCCGCGCCGACGCCGAACCAGGAACGCCCGTCGGCGTGCCATTGTACGCCTTTCCAAAGCATGCCTCCGTGGTGGACAAGGTCCCACCCGACGCAAAGGCCGTCGTACTGCCCGCCCGGCACGCATACTCCCACTGCGCCTCGGTCGGCAGTCGGAATTCCCAGTCCGCGGGCAATTCCCCCGCCGCCCGCGCCTGCTCCGTCAGTCGGCGGCAGAACTCTTCCGCCTCCAAAAAGCTGACCGAATACACCGGAAAATCGTCGCCCACGTCGGCGTTCACAATCCCCGGCAACGCCCCCGACACCCGGCGCCATGCCCCTTGCGTCACCTCAAACTGACCGATCCAAAAGCCCTGCGTCAGCATCACCTCCACCTGCGCCTCGTCAGGGCGATGCCCGGGTTCGTCCGGCGGACTGCCCATGACGAAACGACCCGGCGGGCACCAACACAGCGCCACGCCAGCCACCCGGCGCACCGCCCCGGCTCTCGTGCCGCCAAATGAACCATTCGATCCATGCAATTCACCGTCACCTGGCGCCCCGGATCCCTTGGAAACATTCAGCCGGCATCCGGGTAGCACGCACACCAGCGCGAGTAGGAACATCCGCCGCGTCACGACGCCGAGGTTCCGATCCAATCTGCCGGCTCCGGTCATGCCTCGGATCATCCACAGCCCCTACGGCTCGACACAACCGTGGAATCGAACAACCGCGCTGAACGATTCGGTGGACGGCCAGACTCGCGTCGCCTTTCGTGGTCGTACCGAGTGACGGCCATTCGAGTACGGGTACCGCCCTTCGGGCTGAGTGCGAGTGCGAGTGCAACAATGTCGGACGTTTCTGAGACCCGCAGATTGCCAACGAGTCCGAATGGGAACGCGAGACCGCCGTCGTTTGCTGGACGGCTCGGAACCCGAAACTTCGGCTGCGAAGGCATTCGCGGAACGCACCGGCTCACCGTCCGAAAACCCGCACCGGCTTACCGTCCGAAGACCCGCACCGGTCCAGTATCCGAAAACCGGCGCCGGTTCGATGCCCGATCTCCCAAGCCCCACCGGGGCGTCAGAAGATAGCCCAGGGCAAGTCCCGCTGATGGTGGGACGCCGCCCTGGGTCCTGCGCCCGCGAGACCCTCAAGCCCTGAAAGGGCGACACAAGGGGCGGCGGGCTTGCGTTCGGATGCGGTCCAATTCGCCCGAAGGTGCGCTGGCATTTTTTCGGGGTGCATCTCCCGCGGCGTCCGAAACCCCGAGACGGAGTCCGCTCCGCTCCACTCGACTCATTTGTGATATCGATCACTCGCCTTCAAGATTGAACATTCTCGATCGCTCCCAAAAGCTCCCCTTCGAATAACTCGGTACCATCGTCAGCATCCATCAACTTCTTCGCCACAACGGGAAGCAGGTGCTCCATAGCGAGTCTCTGCCTCAATAACGTGGCCAGCTCCAATCTGGACAACTCTCGAAGGGGCTTGTTCCACGCTTCTCGGCAACGCGCAATGACCCCGGATTCCCACTCAGGCTCAACCCAGGGGCCCAGGATGCGGGATAACGACTTTGAGTCGGCGCTCATCGTGGCGGACCGCCAAGGTCACCGACGCGACGAAACTGCGTTCGGTGGACTGCCCGGTTCGCGCGGCCTTTTTGGATCGCACTCGTACTCGCACTCGTACTCGAAGGCTTCGTCCTTCATCTCCGCATTCATCCGTGCCATTCGTGTCAGCATGGCTACGATCCGCTCCAGCAAACGCTTCCCGGCCATCCCGACCCGGTACACATCCAGTCTTTCGTGATCGAACACTTTGTTGGTGTTTCGAGTACGAGTGCGAGTGCGAGTACGATGCGGTGCCGCCGAACGACCTCGTCACCGACGCGACGAAACTGCGTTCGGTGGACTGCCCGGTTCGCGCGGCCTTTCTGGATCGCACTCGTACTCGCACTCGTACTCGAAGGCTTCGTCCTTCATCTCCGCATTCATCCGTGCCATTCGTGTCAGCATGGCCACGATCCGCTCCAGCAAACGCTTCCCGGCCATCGAGGCGTCTTCGCCCATCGCTCCGCACACTCGCAGAACATCGAGCACCGCCGCGCATTCCAGCGCCGAACCCAAGGCAATACGCAACGACTTCAGACGGTCGGGCGACGGTAACTTGCCGTTTCCCTCGGCAATGTTCAGCGGAATCGATTGAGAGGCTCTCAGCAGCTGATCCCGGGCGTGCCGATCTGGACCCTTGAGCGATTGGGCCTGGGTGTAAGCCCACGAAACGAACTCCAGACTGACCCGGTACACGTCGAGTCTTTCGTGATCGAACATGTTGTTGGCCATTCGAGTACGAGTACCGCCCTTCGGGCTGAGTGCGCGTGCGAGTGCGACGATGTCGAACACCGATTCGACCCGCTGATTGCAGCCGAGTCCCGATGGGAGCGCAAGACCGCCGTCGTTTGCTGCCATGGCTGCAAAACCCGGTCTGCCCCAATTCCTCAATGCTCCCGCTGGATGGCTCGAAATCATCGCCAACATCTCCCAAGCCTTCCCAGAATGTCCCGGCCACGGCACGCTCTCCGCCCATGGATTCGAGCCGACGATGGACACCGGGCACTGTGGCCCTGGTCGTCCTGCTCGCCGGGTTCTTCGTGGTCTTCCTCCTGTACCCGGTGGGTTACATGCTCCGCGAAGCCTTCCTCGTCGATGGCCGACCTTCGCTGCGTTACTTCGGGCTTCTCCTCGCCAATCCGCTCGTCGTCCGGTCCCTGGGGAACAGCTTCGCGCTGGCGGCCCTGACAACCGTCGTGACCACGGTCCTCACCCTGCCGCTGGCCCATGTCCTCACCCGGTTCCGGTTCCGCGGACAGCACCTGCTCAACGGTCTGCTCCTCATCCCGATGGTCATGCCCCCGTTCGTGGGCGCCATCGGACTGAAACAACTGCTCGCCCGGTACGGATCCCTCAATCTCCTGCTCATCGACCTCGGGTGGGTCGATCCCGCCCGTCCTCCGGACTGGCTCGGTGCCGGCGGTTTCTGGGGGATGGCGATTCTTCAGGTGCTCAATCTCTATCCCGTGATGCTCCTGAACGTCTCGGCGGCCTTGGCCAACGTCGATCCGTCCCTTCGTGAAGCGGCGCAGAACCTGGGCGCCGGATCCTGGCGACTCTTCCGCACGGTGACCCTGCCCCTCATTCTTCCCGGTTGGTTCGCCGGCGCGATCATCGTCTTCATCTGGGCGTTCACGGACCTCGGCACGCCGCTCATCTTCGGGTTCTCCCCGGTCGTCCCCGTGCAGATCTACGATTCCCTCACCGAACTCAACACCAACCCCGTGGGGTACGCGCTCGTCGTCTTCGTCGTTCTGCTGACTCTCGCGCTGTTCCTGATCTCGAAGCGGGTCCTCGCCCGCCGCAGTTACGCCATGACCTCCCGGGGACACACGTCCGGAGCGTCGATCCCCGCGACGTCCCGCCAGACCGTCGGGATCTGGTTCGGTGGCGGGCTCCTCGTCTTCGCCGGACTTCTTCCCCACCTGGCGGTCCTCCTGCAATCGTTCTCGGGACGCTGGTTTTTCTCGGTGCTGCCCACGGAATTCACGACCGCCAATTTCGCCGAACTCGGCGCCCAGGGAGCGATTGCGGGCAGCCTTCGCAACAGCCTGCTCTATGCGTCGATCAGCGCCGGAATCGATCTCGTGCTCGGCGTCGCCATCGCCTGGATCCTCACCCGCCGCCGCATCCCGTTCGCCTCGGTCCTCGACGCGCTGGCCATGCTGCCGCTGGCCCTCCCAGGTCTTGTCATCGCCTTCGGGTACGTCGCCGCTTTCGATTTCAAGGTCGCCTGGCTGAATCCGCGCGAGAACCCGACCCTTCTCCTGATCGTCAGCTACGCCGTCCGGCGGCTTCCTTACATTGTCCGTTCCGCCTACGCGGGCTTCCAGCAGACCAGCGTCACGCTCGAGGAAGCCTCCGCCAACCTCGGCGCGTCGCCGCTCCGAACGCTCCGACGCATCACCCTGCCGCTGGTCACCGCGAATCTCATCGCCGGAACCATCCTCACCTTTTCCCTGGCGATGCTGGAGGTCAGCGACGGTCTGATCCTGGCGATGAAGGAGAACTATTATCCCATCACCAAGATGATCTGGCTCGTCATGGGACGGATCGACCCCAACGCGGCGGGTGTCGCGTGCGCGCTGGGAGTCGTGGGGATGGCGATCCTCGCCGCGAGCCTGCTCGTCGCAAGCCGGCTTCTCGGACGCAGCCTCGGCCAGTTGTTCCGGTCCTAGAACAGGGTCCCCACGACGGTTCCGATCACCGAGATCGGTCCCGTGTCCTCGAGGCCGTCGGTCGCCTTCTCGACCTTCTGAAGGGTGCCTTTGACGTTTTTGAAGAACGTTTCGTCGTTCACGACCTTCCCGGCGAGTCCATTGCCGTGGTTGATCTTCTCGAGGATCTCGCGCAATTGCGTCATCGCGGTCGTCGTCTCCCGGTAGAGCGTCTCGTCGCGGGTCAGTTTGCCCAGGGAGCCCTGCCCCGCGCCGACGTCGGTGATGATCCGCCGGGCCTCGGCCACGGTCACCTTCGCGTCATCCGTGATCGACTGAATCTGCGTCGCGGCGTGGCTCAGGTTGGTCACGGTCTCCACCGCCGCGGTGTAGAGCTTGTCGTCGTTCACCATCATGCCGATCGAGCCCTTGCCGTCGGCGATCTGCTTCGAGATCACCTGCATGTTGCCGAGGATCGCCGTCAGGCGCGGGCTGTTGTCCTTCAGGAAATCGGTGAATGGCCCGAGCAGGTTCTGAAAATTGTCGCCGCCGAACATGTTCGTGATTCCGCCCACGCTGCTCGCGGCGGCATCGAGTTTCGCCATGATCTGGCCGAGGTCAGGCAGCGTCTGGGCCTCGAGTTCCGTTCCGTCGGTGACGACGGGCGCCTGGGGGCTTCCGAAGGTGAGTTCGACGTAGTTCTGGCCCATCAACCCCGCGAAGCGGACCACCGCCTGGCTGTCCGTCTTCACGCCGGCGTCCGGGCGAACCCGAAGGATCACGACCACCTTGTTGCCTTCGAGCGCGATCCGTCGGACGGTCCCGACCGGCACACCGGCGAGTTTCACGACCGCGCCCACCTGCAACTCGTTGACGGCGTCGAACCGGGCCCGGATCTCCACGCCCTTCCGGAAAAAGTCAAAGCCGCCCGCCAGTTCGAGCAGGACCAGTCCCGCGATGAACACCATGCCAAAGAAGACGCCCAGCCGGGTTTCAAGTGAGTTTCTCATGGGATCTCCGAAGTGATTCGGTTCGAGTCGAAATCGATGGTGAGGAAATCACGGATCAGGGGGTCGGTGTTGTCACGCAGGTCGGTCGGGGTTCCAACGAATCGCACCTGTCCCTCGGACAGAAACGCGATCCGGTTCGCGATTCCGCACGCCAGGTCCCGGTCGTGGGTCACCACGATCGACGTGACCCCCAGGCGCCGGTTCAGCGCGAGAATCTCCCGACCGATCGTGACCGAACGCAAGGGATCCAATTCGCTCGTGGGTTCGTCGTAGAGCAGCAACTGAGGCTCCGAAACCAGGGCCCGGGCGATGGCCACCCGCTTCTTCATTCCGCCCGACAACTCCGAGGGCATCTTGTCGCCCGCCCCCTTCAATCCGACCAGGTCCAGCTTCTCCTCGACGATCTGGCGGATGACGCGTTCCGGGTGGACACGGTGCTCGTGAAGGTAGAGCCCGACATTCTCGGCCACGGACAGGGAACTCAGGAGCGCGGCGGACTGGAAGACCATCCCCATCCGCACGGCATCCGGACCGGAACCCAAAACCTCGGAGAGCGGCTTGCCGTCGACGAGCACGTCGCCCGCGTCCGGTCTTTCGAGACCGATCACGTGGCGGAGAAGCACGGTCTTTCCACTCCCGCTCGGCCCCATCATGACGAAGATCTCGCCGGGCGCGATTTCGAGATCGATGCCCCGCAGGACTTCGACGCCCCGGAAGGACTTGCGGATTCCCCGCAGACGCACCGAAACACCCTGGGAATTCGCGTTCATCGTTGAATCACGAGCAGGGCGCGGGTCAGGAAGTAGTCCAGGATCAGGATCAGGACGATCGAGTTGACGACCGCCTTGGTCACCGACCTCCCGATGCCCCGCGGACCGCCGATCGTCGCGAGGCCCTGCTGGCAGGACACCAGGCCGACCACCACCGCGAACACGAAGCTCTTGATGACCCCCTTCGCCACGTCGAACGTCTCCACGTTCAACCGGAGGTCGTTGAAGAACTCGGCCCACGACAGGCCGATATCGCGATTCAGGACCGCCACCAGGGCCCCACCGCCCCATCCCACGACCATCGCGAAGATCACCAGCGACGGGAGGCCCAGCGTGATTCCCACCACCCGCGGAAGCACCAGGTAATGCACCGGATCGATGTTCATCGTCCGCAGGGCGTCGATCTCCTGGTAGACCCGCATCGATCCGATCTCCGCCGCCATGGCGGAACCGATCCGGCCCGCGATCAGGATCGACATCATCACCGGAGCCAGTTCCTCCGCGACCGAGAGACCGATCAAGCCCCCGAGCATCCCTCCGATTCCGCGTTCCGCGAGCCGGGGGCCGCTCTGCAGGGCCACGACGCCGCCAATGAACAGGGAAAGGAGGCAGGCCATGAACAGGCTGGCGTTGCCGATCTCGAACAACTGGTCCGCCACCTTGCGCCGCTGCCGCCAGATCTGCGGAAGCGCCGCCAAGGTCCGCCAGCCGAGCAGGACCACTTCACCGATGTGCCGAAACATCGCTTTCAGGGGCCGCCGGTGGTTCGTGTTGGTTGGAATCGAGACGGGGCCCCAGGTGGAACCACCGCCACCGGGTCCCGGCGGAGCTCTTGTGATACTGGACCAGTCCGAACAGGAGCGAGCCCTTTGTCGCTTCGGGCGTGGACTCCTTTCGGAACAGGTTCCACAGCAGCGACTGGCTTGACGCGCCCGTCGCGGGATCGGATTCCTGGCGCCAGATCGACCAGAGCGGCGCCCAGTTCCGGGCAATCCCCGTCCCCCGTCCGAAGGGCTCCAGGATCGTCAGCGCCTGCAACCGTTCCTTCCCCTCCGGATCCCGGCTCCAATGGAAGAACGGCCACACCTCCTTCCGCCGGGACTCCTTCCCGGTCTCCAGGTTCCGATCCCACTGGTCCGAATAGAGGAAGATCGCGAACTGCCTCCGGTCCTTCTCGAACGTCTCCGTGTGCAGGTGACGCCGCCGGTAGAGAGGCCACATGTACGTCTGCGCGCTCAGCGTTTTCGTGTGCCCCACACTGAAGAACGGCAGCACCCGCTGAAGGGTCTTGCCCTCGCCCTCCGCGAATCCCACCAGCGGCCACGGCGCATTCCACTGCCGGTACCCGGCCCCGCGGTCGTCCGTCCACGAAACGATCGGCCAGAGCACGGCCGTGTGATCCCGCAACGGCGAACGCTCCTGGTAGTAGAGCGGAATCGTCGCATCCACCCGGGCCTCGTTCGTCGTCCCGATCGCCGTCCGGTTCCTGAACCACACCGGCCACAGCGCGAAGGTCTTGTCATACCCGCCCACCACCTCGATCTCGTCCGAGACGTTGGTCCGGGTCGTCGGTTCCAAACGTTCCCGCCCCGCCAGCGGCCAGAATTGCCAGCCCTCCAACCCCGGACCTTCCCTGAAATGTATGAACGGAAACAGAACGGTCCGCGTCGTCATCGTGCCCTTGCGCGACTTCAGCCAGAGCGGGAACAGAACAAACTCGGACTCGTCACGGAACATCCGGTTCTTCAACGTCCCATAGATCGGAAAGACGGCCCAATAGTCGCGGGCCGGATCCGGCGCGTCCTGGTAGAAGAACAACGGAAAGAGATTGAACCGCTTCAACTCCTTGTCCGCGATGCTGTCGACGTGCGAACGGTTGATCCACTGCCCCAGCTGCCACCGCCAGTCGTCCCCGTACTTCCGGTAGCTGAACACCGGAGGAAGCACGAAGATCTGGGCCTTGTCCCCGTCACCGGAGGAAAACGACGAAACCACCGGCGGTACCGCCCAGAGAAAGCCGTCGTCCGTCTCGTGCTCGTAATAGAAGGGACCCACCGCTTCCGTCGCTCTCCCGCCCGGCTCCAGCGTCATCGAGAAGCTTTGGAACAGCGGTCCCAGCACCGTGTCCACCCCCGAATCCGCCCCGCCACCGGATGCCCTCTCCTCCGCCATCCCCGGGGTTCCCGTCGTCCCCCCAGCCAGGACTGCCCCAACTCCCAGGACAAGGATCCGCCCCAGCCGTTCCATCCACCCCGAGGGTCCGCCCGGGCGCCGGCCCGGGCAGGGAAAAAATTTTCGTAAAGCGGTCCTGCGCATTCGAGACCCGCGCATTGAACCCGAAACCCACCCCGTGAACCACGGAAAACCGGGGCCGCGGTACTTGGCATCCCATGAGCGCGCCAAGCTTCCTTTCCGCACCCCAGGATCCCCGTTCGCCATTTCCTTTCCCGGAACGCGCGCCACACTCGCGCCATGCGCCACGCGCCCATCGATCCGCAGTTCTTCGTCGGGAACCGCCGTCGCCTGATGCGGCTCCTCCCCCCGGGATCCCTCGCCCTCGTCCAAGCCAACGACATCCCACCCACGAACTCGGATGGCACCCTCCGCATGGTTCCGAATTCCGACCTCTTCCACCTGTCCGGCGTGGAACAGGAGGAATCGATTCTGCTCCTCTTTCCGGACGCCGACGACGAACGCCAGCGCGAGATCCTCTTCCTCCGCGAAACCAGCGAACTCATCTCGATCTGGGAGGGCCACAAACTGACCCGCGACGCCGCCCGAGAAGCCACCGGCATCCGCAACGTCCAGTGGCTCTCCGAATTCCCCAAGACCCTGCACCGCCTGATGTGTGAAGCCGACCACGTCTGGCTCAATTCCAACGAGCACAAGCGCGCCGAGATCGTCGTCGAATCCCGCGACGCGCGCTTCGTCCGGTGGATCCGCGAACGCTACCCGCTTCACCACTACCATCGACTCGCCCGCCTCATGCACCGCCTCCGGGTCCGCAAGCAACCCGCCGAGATCGACCTCCTCCGAAAGGCCTGTTCCATCACCCGCGACGGCTTCGAGCGGGTTGCCCGGTTCGTTCAACCCGGCGTCTTCGAACACGAGGTCGAAGCCGAGTTCGCCCACGAGTTCATCCGCCAACGCGCCGGGTTCGCCTACAACCCCATCATCGCCTCCGGCCCGAACGCCTGCATCCTGCACTACAACGACAACGACCGCCCGTGCCGCGACGGCGACCTCCTCCTGCTCGACGTCGCCGCCGTCTACGCGAATTACAACGCCGACCTGACTCGGACGATCCCCGTCAACGGACGTTTCACCCGCCGCCAGCGCCAGGTCTACGAAGCCGTCCTCAGGGTCCTTCGAGCCTCCATCGCCGGACTCAAACCCGGCGTCAAACCAAAGCACTGGCAGGAGGCCGCCGAGGAACACATGGCCCGCGAATGCGTCGACCTCGGCCTGCTCAAACCGTCCGACCTTCGCGAACTCCCCGAGGACCCCACGAAACGGCCCGTCAAAAAATACTTCATGCACGGCCTCGGCCACCCGCTCGGGCTCGACGTTCACGACGTCGGATTCACAACCGAACCGTTCGCCGCAGGTTGGGTGATGACCGTCGAACCCGGACTCTACCTCCGTGACGAGGGAATCGGCGTCCGCCTCGAGAACGATGTCCTCATCACCGACCAGGGACCCGTCGATCTCATGGCCGACATCCCGCTCGAAGCGACAGACATCGAAAAGCTCATGGCTTGAGGGAAACCGACCCCAGGCAGGATCCCTCATGATCGAGAACCACCTGTTGAGCCTCGCCCTGATCCTTGTCCTGGGAATTTCCGCCCAATGGGTCGCGTGGCGTCTCCGACTTCCGTCGATCCTCCTGCTCCTTCTCTTCGGCTTCGTCGCGGGCCCTTGGCTGGGCTGGGTGAACCCGGATCAACTGCTCGGAGACTGGCTCATGCCCCTCGTTTCGGTTTCGGTCGGCCTCATCCTTTTCGAAGGCGGCCTCACCCTGAAGTTTCGCGAACTGAAATCCATCGGCGGAGTCGTTCGCAACCTGATCACCGTCGGCGCGTTGATCACGTGGGTCGTCGCCACCGTCGCGGCCCGCATCTGCTTCGATTGGTCCTGGGCCCTTTCCACGCTTCTGGGCGCCATCCTCACGGTCACCGGGCCGACCGTCGTCATGCCCCTCCTGCGGCACATCCAGCCCGCGCGGCAGGTGGGATCCCTGCTCAAATGGGAGGGAATCCTCATTGATCCGGTGGGCGCCGTCCTGGCGCTCCTCGTGTTCGAGGCGATCCTTCCCCATGCCACCGGCTCCGTCTCCATCCGCGCCGCGCTTGGTTTCACGAAGACCCTCCTCGTCGGCGTCAGCCTCGGAACGGCGTCCGCCTGGATCCTCACCCAATCCTTCAAACGGTACTGGGTGCCCGACCACCTCCAGAACCCCGTCGCCCTGATGGGCGTCATCGGCGTCTTCACGCTCTCGAACGGGATCCAACATGAATCGGGATTGCTCACCGTCACCGTCATGGGAATTGCGCTCGCGAATCAGCGCAGCGTCTACATCCGGCATATCATCGAGTTTAAGGAGAACCTCCGCGTCCTTCTCATCTCCTCCCTTTTCATCCTCCTGGCATCCCGTGTTCAACTCGACGACCTCCGCCAACTGAGTCCCGTCGGCGGCCTGGGTTTCCTCGCCGCGCTCGCCCTCGTCGCCCGCCCCCTGTCGGTCCTGGCATGCGGCGCCGGTTCGAAACTTTCCTGGAAGGAAAAACTGTTCCTCGCGTGGATGGCCCCGCGCGGCATCGTCGCCGCGGCCGTCGCCTCCATCTTCGCCATGCGCCTCGCCGAAGCCGGCATCCCGCGCGCCCAGGAACTGGTCCCGGTGACGTTCCTCGTCATCGTCGGAACGGTCATCCTTTACGGCCTCACCGCGGGACCGCTCGCCAACCAACTCGGCCTCTCCCGACCCAACCCCCAGGGCGTCCTCATCCTGGGAGCCCACCGATTCGCCAGGGCCATCGGCAAGACCCTCCAAAGCGAGGGCTTCCAGGTCCTTCTCGCCGATACCAACTGGGAGAATCTCGGCGACGCGCGACTCGACGGACTGCCCACCTATTATGGCAACGTCCTGTCCGAGCAGGCCCGAGACGAACTGGACCTCAACGGCCTCGGCCGACTGCTCGCCCTGACCCCCAACCAGGAGGTCAACACCCTCGCCGCCATTCATTTCGTCGAGTTCTTCGGCCGCTCCGAGGTCTACCAGGTCCAGGTCCACTCGAAGGGCGGCAAGAAAACCGAACTCGATCCCCACGGTCGCCTCCTTTTCGAGGAAGGCGTCTTTCTTGAGGACATCTTTCAACGCCTCCAGAAAGGCGCCGTGCTCCGTAAAACCCAGATCACGGCCGGGTTCACTTTCTCCGCTTGGATGGAGAAATACGGCGACAAGGCTTTGCCTCTGTTCCTGATCTCCGGATCCAACGCGCTGAAAATCTGGACCCAGGACGACCCCCCCGCGCCCGGCGAAGGCCAAACCCTCGTCGCCCTCGTCCCCGAATCCGAACCCGTGCCACCCGCCCCGCCCGAACCGAGTTGCCAGTTGTCCCCGTCACCCGCGGCTTCGTATCCTTGACCCCGATGTCGTCCGAACCCCCCGCCCGTTCCCAGGCGCGCACCGGGGAATCACCCCCGGAACCCGAAAGCGGACCCGGACCCGGACCCGGGCCCCAGCCCGACCGTCGGCGCCCCACGCACCGACGCCGCCGTTTCGCGCCCGTCGGCCTCTTGCTCGCCCTGTTCGTGGTCGGCGCGCTCACGGCGGCCCCCCCCCAGTACCGCAAGCAGGAGGATTGGCGCGCCTCGACCCTCATCAGTCCGGCGAACGAGTTGGCCCGGCAGCAGCTTTATTCCGACGCGATCAACCGCTACCAGACGGCGCTGCGGCTCGCCCCGACCCGGAAGGACGCGCTCCGCGGCCTCGCCGATATCTACTCACTCTTCGAGAAGCCCGCCGCCATCCCCGCGTGGCGCGCCGTCCTGGCCCTTCCCACCGCCACCGAACAGGACACTCTCGACTTCATCCGGTTCACCCTCCAGGCCCAGCGCTTCGATCTGGCCGAAGCGGAACTTGCCCGCCTCCTCGCCCGCACCCAGATCTCGGTCCCAACCCTCGTCGTCGCCTCCGAGCTTTTCCATCGCCAGGGCGACACCCCACGCGCCCTCGTCTTCGCCGAGGATATCCTCCGCAGGGAACCCAACGACCCCTCCCACGCCCTCCGCGTGGCCCGATTCCTCCTCGCCATGCCGGACGCGAACCGCCAACGGGAAGGCTTCCAAAGGCTCGCCGCGATGCCCCCGCTCAATCCCGGCGACCGGCTGGCCGTCTTTCAGGCCCTCGATTCCGCACCCGCCCTTCCCACCCCGGAGACATCCCAGTTCCTCGACCGCCTTCCACTGCTCCCTTCCGCCTCGGCCGCCGATCGCCTCGCCCAAACCGATCTGCGCCTCCGCCTCGCCACCGAACCCGGTACGCGCGAATCGTGGATCCGCGCCGCCGTCGAAATCCTCCGAAACGGATCCCCCGAGGACCAACTCACCCTCGCTCGCTGGCTCAATCGGATCCGGGAACCCGCGCGCCTCCTGAAGCTGTACTCCCTCGCCGACGCCCTGGCTCTGCCTCCCATCCTTCCCGCCTACCTCGATGCCCTCGGCCTCACGGGCCGTTGGGAGGAACTTCAACGGGCCACCAGCCAACCCCTGCCGGTCGACCCATGGATCCTCGCCAGCTTCCGCTCCTGCGCCGCGGCCCGCCTCCACCAGGACGCCCTCGCCCAAGAACACTGGCGCCGGGCCCTCGAAGCCGCGCGCGGCGACCCTTCCCGACTGCTCGCCATGGGCGATATCGCGCTGCGCCTCGGCTCGCGTCAGCACGCCCTCGAGGCGTACAACGTGCTCGCCAACGACGACCTCCATCGGACCGCCGGTTACCGACGACTCGCCCGCGTCCATGAGGAAGCCCAGGACACCGAACGCCTCCGCCTTCTCATGCGGGAATGGTCCCTCAACGCCCCCGACGACCCGCTTCCAAGCTCCCGCTACGCCTACCTCTGCGCCCTCGTCCGCCGCGATCTCCCCGACGCCCACTCCCGGATGGTTCCCCTCGTCGAGAATCATCCCGCGCGGACCGCCTACCGCGCCACCCTCGCCTTCATCGAACTCCGACAGGACCAGCCCCAGGCCGCGTTCCGCCGCCTCGACCGCGTCCGTCTCGATTCCCCCGTTTCCCCGCAGGTCCAACTCGTCCAGGCACTCGTCCTCGCCGCGAATGGTCAGGCGGCCGAGGCTCGGGAAATCGCCCAATCGATCCGCACGAACGGATTCCTGCCGGAGGAACTCGAACTCGTCCGCAAACTGAACCCGCGTTGAACAACGTCCGCGGGGTTCCAGCGATCCACCGCCCCTGCCGGGGCGGATTCGTGTTCGAACCGGCCACCGGTGGCCGCGGCGGCCCGGCCGCCTTGCCACCGGCTCATCTCCTTCGTCCCTCCGGGACCCCCAGACCGGAACGACCAATGCCCACCGGATCCACCACAACGCCATTGCGGCCCGTCGGCAGGCCACCGCCCCCTCCCGCCCCCCACGTCCCGAACGACACCAAACCTTCTTCGACATCTTCAGGGGCCCGGAGGGCCACCGGATATTAGCCGGCGGCAAGCCCGCTCTGGCGGGCGCGGCCGCCGGTCCCCGACCCCGCGCCATCGCGCCCCGGCAGGTTCAACTTTCCCCACAAAGTGGGCCGCCGGA
>JBFWOK010000020.1:0-56074 GCA_050250555.1 Limisphaerales bacterium | reverse complement strand
GCTGGGAGATTTCTCCGGACGGCCGTCTCAACGATTTTCACCTCCGAACGATCGCCGCCTGGTCGACCGGCCGCCCCATTCTCGCCGAGGACGTCGCCTACTCCTGGCGGCGGGTCCTCGACCCCACCAACGGCTGCCAGTACTCGAACCTCCTGTTCCCGGTCCTCGGCGCCGAGGACTACCTGACGGGCCGGACCCGGGATCCGGCCACGGTCGGAATCCGTGTGCTCGGACCGCGCCGGCTCCAGGTCGAACTCCACAGTCCCTGCGCGTATTTCCTCGAGCTCTGCGCCTTCCAGACGCTGGCGGTGGTCCCGCGGGACTGGATCGAACGTCACGGTGACCGCTGGATCCTCGCCAGCCCGGTTCCGTCCAGTGGTCCGTACCAGCTCGAATTCTGGCGCCTCAACGACCGGATCCGTCTCCGCCGGAATCCCGCCTACTGGGATGCGGCCGGGACCCAGCTGGAGTGCGTCGACCTGATCTCGATCACGGCGCCCAGCACCGTCTTCAACCTCTACCATCGCGGCGACGCCGACATCGTGTGGGACAAGCCCATGGTGCCCACCGAACTGATCCCTCGGCTCGCCGGACGCCCCGATTACCATTCGTTCCCGATCCTCGGCACCTTCTTCCTCCGCATCAACGTCACCCGAAAGCCCTACGACGACCCCCGGGTCCGGCAGGCGCTCGCGCTGGCCGTCGACAAACGCCGGATCACGCACCGGATCACCGCTTCCGGCGAGGAACCCGCCGATCACCTGGTCCCCACCGTCACCGCCAACTACCGCCGAGGACCCGGTCAGCGTCACGACCCGGACCGCGCGCGGCAGCTCCTCGCCGAAGCGGGCTTCCCGGGAGGCCGGGGATTCCCGGCGGTCGATCTGCTCCTCGACAGCGCCGTCGGTGGTTCCGCCCGCGTCAACGAACGGGCCGGCGTCGAGGTGAAGGAGATGTGGGAACGCGAACTCGGAATCCCGGTCAACCTTCGGCGCATGGAGAAGAAGGCGTACTTCGTCGCCCAACGCAGCCTCGCCTACGACGTCAGCCGATCGAGCTGGATTGGCGACTACAACGATCCCAACACCTTCCTCGACCTCTTCCTTTCGGGGAATGGCAACAACCGGACCGGCTGGTCCAACGAGCGGTTCGACCAACTTCTCCGAGCCGCAGCCTCAGAGCCGGACCTCGAAAAAAGGGCGGGAATCCTGGGTGAAGCCGAAACACTCCTCGTGCGAGACGAGGCGCCCGTGATCCCGCTGTGGTTCGAGGTCGGGTTCACCCTGTACCGGCCCGACGCCTTCGAAGGCATCCACCCGAATCCCGTCGACACCCACCCGATCAACGCGATCCGCCGGGTGCGATGAAGGGCCTGCGGCCCTTTCGCCGGCTCCGTCACTTTGCTCTATTCGAGCCCGAGAATCCGGCGACCTTCGGCGGAAATCATGGACTGGTGCCAGGGCGGATCCCACACGATGTCGACGTCCGCCGTCTCAACGCCATCCAGCATAAGAAGCTTCTCCTGGGCGTCGCGGGCGATCACGCCACCCATGCCGCAACCGGGAGCCGTCAGGGTCATCTTCACGCCCACCCGGCTGTTCCCGGACGGCAACGGTTCGATCACCATGTCGTACACTAGGCCGAGGTCGACGATGTTGACCGGAATCTCGGGGTCGTAGCAGGTCTTCAGCACCTCCCACACGCCCTTCTCATCCACCGGCCCCGCCACGGCGGGCGTCGACGCCTCGGCGACTTCCTCCGGCTTCAGTCCCAGCGCATCGATGTCCTTCGTCGCGATCCGGAACAACCCCCCCATGGCGTGCACGGTGTACGTGCCGCCCAGGGTCTGGGTGATGTCGACGGATGTCCCCGCGGGGAGGGTGACCACATTGCCGACAGGGATCTGGACCGCTTCGCAGTCTCGGGTGATTTCGACCGACATGGCTTTCAGCTGGGTTTTGGAACGTCCGGACGACCGGGCCGCCGGGCCAATCTAGCCACGAACCCCGACCGACCAAGCGAAATCAAGAGAGCTCGTTGACGGTCTCCATGAACGGGGACCTCACCACGAAGCGCACGAAGGACACGAAGCCAGGGAGAAGGAAGTGCATGCGGGCTGCGTATCGCCTTCGTGATCTTCGTGCCTTCGTGGTGGAAACCTCCGCAGTACACGGACCCGATGCACAAGTCGAAATCCGTTGATGTCCTTGACCCGCCGACCGGGGTTCCGACCCTCAGCAGCCCAGCAGATGGCGGGCTAGGACAAGGGTTTCCGCCCGTTGCAGGTCGACGATCAACCGGGCGACGCCGGGGTCCGAACCCGGCCGGATCGCCGCCGAGACCGCGTCGATGAAGGCCATGGGATCCCAGGATCCGTCCCGGATCAGCCGGTAGGGCAGCGCGGCGTGGGCCGCGAGCAATGGAGCCGCCTGTTCCGCCATCGGCTCGAAGGCCTCATGGCGTCCGACCCGATGGAACCAGTACCTCGCGTTGGAATAGTCGGGTTCACGGCGGTGCATGATGCCATGAACCCACGCCGCATCGGGCCCGGGAAGGTCCTGCACCACCGCATGCGCCTCGTCGAGATGATCATGCCAGAGCAGCAGCAACCCCTGCAGACACGCCGTCCGGTTCGCCGCCAACCGCGTCGCCGATCCCGCCTTCTGAAGCGCCGACTGAATCTCCCGGACCGAACGGACCCCGGCCCGAACCTCGGGTCCGAGCCCGGCCGGTTCCCCGGTGGCCAACAATTCCTCGATCAATTCCGCATTCATCCAAAGGGGTCAGTTCTTGTTATTGTCGTGTTTCTTGGATCCAACCCCACGGACCACGCCCCAGCCTCGTCCGCTTGGGATCTCACGAAACCGGCGCCAGATTCTCCGCCACCGGGGTCCGGTAGGCCTTCCAGGCCGGAACCAAGCCCGCCAAGGAAGCCAGTCCGATCATCCCAAGCGGCGCCCAGAGCATCACCGCATGGAGGGCGAAGGGATTCAGCACGACGCCGGTTTCCGAACGCACCACGGCGGCGACGCCGGTCAGGATCGCCGCATGCACGGCGAAGGCGAACACCATCCCGATCGCCGCGATCGCGGCGGCTTCCAGGACGATCGCCGAAAAAATCGTCCGTCGCCGCGCCCCCAGCGCCCGAAGGATCGCGATGTCCCGCCGCCTTTCCTTCATCGAATTGTAGATGCTCACCAGAACCGATCCGGTCGCCACCAGGGCCACCAGGTACGCGACCAGCACCAGGACGCGGTCCATCCAGGCGATCTTCTGGAACAATTGCGCCACGATCTGCGCGATCGGCCACGCGAAGGTCAGCCGGTTGCCCTGCTTGTTGTACAACAAGTCCAACTGCCGGGCGGTCAGCGGACTGGTGTCCTTGAACTTGAGCAGCACACCGCTCAGATCCGTCGCCGTTTTCGGGTCGTGCCCCGCCATGAGCTGGACTCCCTTCAGCGGAATCCAGATGACCCGATCGACCGGCGTGTTGCTCGGTTTCATCACGCCGACCACCGTGTACCGCTCCTCGTGCTGGTCTTCGGGATTGAACCGCAGTCCGTGATAGGGCTGGAAGGTCGCGCCCACCCGCCATCCGAGGCGTTCGGCCACGAAACTCCCGACCACCGCCTCGCGCCGGCTCGCGTCGAAGACCCGGCCCGTCGCCATTTCAAAATGCCGTCCCGCCTCGTACTCCACGTCGCCGAAGAGATTGGTCGTCGTGCCCACGATCCGGTACCCGCGGAAGTTGTCCCCCAACGCCACCGGAATCGCCACCTTCACGGCCGGTTGGGCCCGGATCGCCTCGAAGTCCTCCGGCTGGATGTTTCCCGGCGATTCCTCGAGATGAAAGATCGTGTTCAGAACCAGTTGGAGCTTCGATCCCCGCGCTCCGAGGACCGCGTCGAACCCGGCGTTCACCCCGGTGAAAGCGCGCTGCGACTGTTCCTTCACGACCCAGACCGCCATGAGCAGCCCTCCGGCCAGGGAGATGGAACACGCGGTGATGACCGTCGACAGCAGGTGCTGGCGCAGGCTCTTCCGGACCATCCAGGGGAGCGTCATGGGACGGAATCCTCCTCGCGCGAAGCCCGGTTGAGTCGGACCAGGTCCTCGCGATGCTCGAATTCCGCCAGGACTTCGCGGTCGTGGCTGACCAGGAGCAGAGCCGCCTCGGACTCGGCGCACGCCTCGCGGATCAGGCGAAGCGCCTCGCGCGCGGACCGGTGGTCGAGGTTGCCCGTGGGTTCGTCGGCAAGCACCAGCTTGGGGCGGTTGGCCAGCGCGCGCGCCACGGCCACCCGTTGCTGCTGGCCCGTGGATAGCTGGCGCGGGTAGTGGCGAAGCCGATCCCCCAGACCGACTCGGCGAAGCAGGGATTCCGCCCAACCGCGATCCGAGCCCGGACCAAACGACATCCCGAGAAGAACGTTCTCCAGGCAGGTGTAGCCCTGGAGCAGGTTGAAGGTCTGGAAAATGTACCCGATGTGCGTGGCTCTCACCCGGTCCCGCGCCGCCTCGCCAAGCCCCGCCAACTCCACGCCGTCCAGCCGCACCGAACCGGAGTCGGGCGCCAAGATGCCCGCGATCAGATGCAACAGCGTCGTCTTCCCCGACCCGCTCTCCCCGCTCAACGCCACCTGCCGCCTCGGGTCCATGTCGAACCGGGGCACGTCGACCACCACCAGCTTCCCGCCGTCCGGCGTCGTGTAGGTCTTTCGCAGGTCCCGGATCTCGAGGAGTGCCATGGCGCGGTGCCTGTCCACCTAGCTCTCAATCACGTTGATTTCAACCGGTTCCACCTTCACTCCCTGCTTCTCCAGCCAACGGATCGCCTCCTTGATGTCCTCGCGCGGTCCGTTCAGTTCCAGGCACAGGATTCCGAGCGAATCCGTGACACTGGCCTGGCGCACGTTGAACACCACGGGGAATTGCTGGCTGAGTTCCCAGATCACTGGCCGGGTGATCAGTTTTCCCGGGTAGGTCAGCCAGAACCGGCGGCTTTCCTTCGCGGGTTTCACCGGTTTCCCTGGTTTCCCCGATTTCACGGGCTTTGAAGGCCGGCTCTTGGATCCAGCCGTACGGCTTTTTGGGAGTTTTGGGCTCTCTTTCGACATGTCGAATCGCGCGCCGCCAAGGCGCACCCCTATGCCGGGCGATCCACGCCGCCTTGTCAATGGCTGAGACGTCGGCAGAAATTCCCGCGAGGCATGCATCCAGAATGAATCCCAGCGCGGATAACCGGTCCGAGGGCGCCGACGTGCCAGCTTCACAGGACCACGCGACGCAACATCCGGACGACGAGCCGTCAACCCAGGGGTGGGATCTCGACGGCGCGGCGGAGGATGCGCGTCTCCTCGCGGCGATCAGCCAGGGGAATTCTGTCAGCCTGCACCGCCTGTACGAGCGACGCGCCGGCGCCCTCTATTCCATGCTGGTCCGCATGCTCCATCACGACGGCGAAGCCGAGGAATGCCTCCAGGACACCTTCGTCCGCGTCTGGCATCGCGCCGGCGCGTTCGACCCCGCCCGCAGTTCCCCCTTCACCTGGATGGTCATGATCGCGCGCGGCCTCGCCCTCTCCCGTCTCCGCTCCCGCGGCGCCTCCAGCCGAAAGCTCGCCTCCTATCAGGCCGAAATCGCGTCGCTCGAAATCGAACAGATCGACACCACCTGGCATCCTCCGGATTCCGAACTCCACACCGCCTGCAACCAGGCCCTGCACAGCCTCCCCGACGAGCAGCGCCAGGCGCTCGAACTCGCCTTCTTCCGCGGTTGGACCCACGGCGAAATCGCCGCTTCCACGGGCCAGCCCCTCGGAACGATCAAGGCCCGGATCCGGCGCGGCCTCCTCAGTCTTCGAAACCTCCTGAAGGACTTCCATGCCTGACCCAGCCTCCTTCGACGATCAGGCCACACGCTATCTCCTCGGCGAACTCGAGGGCGCCGAGAAACTCGAGTTCGAGGCCCGGCTGGCCACGTCACCGTCCCTGCGAATCCAGCTGATCGAACTGGAATCCGCCTGCGCCGCCCTCGCCCTCGCGGCCCCGGCCCGTCAGCCATCCCGTCGTGCCTGGAACGGAATCGCGCGCATCGTCGCCGCCTCGCCCCACCCGAGCCCCGCTCCCAATCCGAATTTCAATCCGGAGCGGGACCCGCGCCTCCGCCCGTCCTGGTTGCCCTCGTGGATCCCTTCGTGGCGCGAACTCGTCTGGGGCACCGGCTGGGCCGTTGCCGCGGTCTTCGCCCTGGTCTGGGTCACCCGCCCCTCCTTCCGCCAGACACCCACCCCCTCCGAACTCCAACAGCACATCACCCGCTCCGACTTCGACCCGACCCCGGCCGGCGCCGTTTCGGCCAACCCACGCCCCTTCCCCGGCGCGTCCACGGCCAACCCCGACACACTCGCTTTCCGCGGCCCCGCCGGATCGCCCGCCGGCGACGCCCCGTTCGCGTCGAACGATTGGAACCTGCTCCGCCAACGGCTGCGCGACCTCGGCACGCTCAATCAGACTCTCGCCCAACAGGTCGCCCTCCCGCCCGGATCCGCGCGATTCCAAGTGTTCCGCCTCTCGCCGACCAACGGCCCCTCGTATTTCACCAACCCATCCGCACCCAACGCCCTCGCGTCCACCCGCGGACAATCCGACTCCGCCACCACCACAGCCGGACCCCAGAGCACCGTCGCCGCGACGCTCCAGAGGCTCCTGGCCCAGGCACTTGCCCGCGAACTCGCCGTTGCCATCCCCGTCCCCGTCCCCGCCGGTTCGGTGATCTTCGAAGCCGATCCAACCCTCGATCCCACGCCGTCGTCCGGTTCTCCATCCCAGCCTTCCACCCCTTCGGGCCCGTCTTCCCTCACCGGAAACCCAGACGCCACCCCGTCGACGCCATCGACGGCCTCCCCGCCCAACACCGCCGAAACCGCCTCCAATCCCGGCGACAACACCGCCATCAATTCGACCGGGTTCGCGATCGTCGACCTCGTCCCGCCTGGGTTCACGGGCGCCGCCGGCGAGGAGGCGTCGCCGCCCGTCTCCTTCGCCAACCGCAACAACCACCAGACCGACGCGGCCTCATCCTTCGCGCCCACCCCTCCTTCCGACACGGCGGATTCCGGAACCATCTCGGCTCCCTCCGCCTCCGCCCTCGGGGTTTACTCCTCCGAAACGGGCATCGGAAGCATCGCGCTGGTCACCCCGGAAGGCCCCCCACCCGGCTACGCCTACCAGTTCTGGGTCGTCAACAATCAGGCGCTCACCACCTTCAGCCTCGGAACGACGACCCATTCCGGAGGCCGGATGGTCGTCAATTTCACCCTCGATCCCAACCTCGTCTTCAGTCCGGGCTTCCTGGTCACCCTCGAACCCATCGGCGGCTCCGCGTTCCCGACCGGCCCCGTCGTCGTCGCCCCGCCCGTCGCACTGCAACCCAACCCCTCTCCAGCTCCAGCACCATGAATTATTCCAAGAACACCCGGTTGCCTTTCGTCCCCCGGTGGATCAGCGGTTCACCGGCCGCCTGCCTGACGTTCGTCGTCCTCGGCATCAGTCTCGGATTCGTCGCGGGAACGCCCACCGCCAATGCCCAACCCACGACACCCCCCAGAATCACCGCCATCGGCGTCGCCGGCACCGACCTCGTCATCGAGGCCGATTCGCCTGGCGGAATCACTCGGCTCGTCCTCGAAGGCGCCGAAAAAGGCGAGGTCCGGGCCTGGCGCCCGCGGGCGGTCCAACGCGTCTCCCAACCGGGTTCCGTCACCTTCCGGCTTCCCTGGAATCTCGCCGCCTCCCTCAACGTCGAAATGTTCAGGGTCCGCGCCGACACCAACGATCCACTGCCCGCGGCGTTCTACACCGGCAAGACCGAATTCGCCGGGGAACCGGCGCCCGGCGGAAACCCGATGCTCTATCGTGGTGTCGACGGATCCCAGTGGGTCGTCGACACCGCCGCCCCCGGCGCTCCGGTTCCCGAAGCGACCCCCCAGCGCAACGTCGTCGAATCCGATATCTGGCGGCTCCAGGGCGACCGCCTTTACTTCTTCAACCACCAGCGCGGACTCCAGATTGTCGACGTCGCCAATCCCGACGCCCCGACACTCCTCGCGACCTTCCCGCTGCCGGCGTCCGGCGAGCAGATGTATCTGATGGGCGATCATCACGTCGTCCTCCTCGCGCGCTCCCAGCCTTGCGACTCGTACTGGGGCCAGGACACCAGCAGCGCCGTGATCGTGATCGATGTCGCCGGCGACGCCCCCCGCGAAACAGCCCGGGTCTCGCTCCAGGGCCGCATCCTCGAAAGCCGGCTCGTCGGAACCGCCCTCTACGTCGCCACCGACACGTGGAATCCCAAATCCGACCAACCCGGCGACGAAGGCGTCTGGATCAACGGCACCCAACTGTCGGGCATCGACCTCGCCAACCCCGCCCAGCCCGTCGCCCGCGATCCCGTGTGGCTCCCCGGTTCCGGCAATGTCGTCACCGCGACCGAGCGCTTCCTTCTCGTTGGAATCCAGGACAATCAGAACCGACGCTGGTGGGAGTCGCGCCTGCACGTTCTCGACATCCAGGATCCCACGGGCGAGATCGCGCCGTTCGCCGAGATCGACCTCGGGGGACGCCTCCAGGACAAATTCAAGGTCGATATCAGCGGCGACATCCTGACCGCCATCACCGCCGGTCCCTCCAACGCCGACGGCTCGGGCGTGTGGCGCAGCGCCCTCACCACCTATCGACTCGCCCATCCCGCCGCCGCCGGCGCCCTCGCCGTGACCCGCCTCGGCTCCGTCGAAGTCGGCCATGGCGAACAGCTCTACGCCACCCGCTTCGATGGTCAACGCGCCTACCTCGTCACGTTCCGACAGATCGACCCCCTCTGGATCGTCGACCTTTCCCAGCCCGAATCCCCCCGCGTCCTCGGCGAACTCGAAATCCCCGGCTGGTCCACCTACATCCAACCTCTGGGCGACCGCCTCCTGACCGTTGGCTTCGACACCACCGGAGGCGTCCGCGCCGCCATCCAGCTCTTCGACGTCTCCAATCCCGCCAAACCCACACTCCTCTCCAAGGTTCCCCTCGGAAAGGAATGGTCCTGGAGCGAGGCCAACACCGACGAAAAAGCGCTCGGCGTGTTTCCCCAGGCCGGCCTCGTCCTCGTCCCATTCTCGTCGAGCAGCGCCGACCAACAGGTCGCGGGCGTCCAGGTCATCGACCTGGAACGCGACACCCTCACCGCCCGCGGCCGGATCGTGAGCCCGAATGTCGTGCCCCGACGGACCACCCTCGCGGCCGACCGCGTCCTCGCCGTCTCCGCGCGTGACCTCGTCTCCGTCAATCTCGCCAATCGCGACCAACCCGAAGTGCGCGGGCGCCTGGAACTTTCGTACCCCGTGGACCGCGTCATCCCGGTCGGCGACTGGCTCGTCGAGTTCTCGGAGGGACACCTCCGAACGAAGGCCGCCAACGCGCCCTCGGAATCCCGCGCCCGGCTCGACCTGGGCGACATGACGGTGCTCGGCGCCGCCCGTCGCGACTCCCGAATCCTCGTCCTCCAGGGTCGCTCCGCCGAAACGGTCTGGAAGAATGACCAGTGGATCACCAACAGCCCGGCGCAGGTGAAACTCTCCATCCTCGACGCCACCACGCTTCCCGATCTCACGATCATCGGATCCGTAAGCCAGGACACCGACTTCTCCGCCTACGGCGATTTCGAGGCTCACTGGCCGCTTCCAAATCTCGTGGTCTGGTCCCCCGTCGTTTCCTTCCAACCCTGGTACTACCGCGGCGGTCCGCTTCCGATCGAACTGGATGGCGTCATCCGCGTCGCCCCGGGTTCCCCATCCATAACGCTGGGACCGGGTGTCGAAACCGTCACGTCGATCGACTCGCTCGCCCCACCCCAGGACGTCACGGAGGATTTCGCGGTCTCCAGGGGCGTCGCGATCATGCCCTTCTGGCCCTGGTGGAACGTAACGCCTCCCACCCTCCTCGCCTTCGATGTCTCCGCGCCCGATCAACCCCGCTTCGCCTCCGCCGTGCGTGGTTCCGACACTTCGTTCGGAACCAGTCGCGCCGAAACGGCCGAAGGCCTGGTCTACTTCGGACATGACACCCAGGAGGTGCGCATCTCGGGGACCAACACCTACGTCAACGTCATCTCCCAGCCGGTCACCACCACCCGCGACGTGCTCGTCACCAACGTGGTCAAAGTCCCCTACGAAGCGCTCGTCACGAACGTCTACGCCAAGGAGTTCACCGTCCCCGCCTCGCAACTGTCCAAGCCGATCTTCGCCTCCACCGCCGCCGGAGCGATCCACGCCCTCGGGCTGGATCCCGCCGGAAAGGTCTTTGGCTGGGGCGACAATCGCTCAGGCCAACTCGGGTCGACCGTCATCCTGAACGCCCAGTCCCCCATCGAACTCGCCTTCCCGGCCCCCGCCACCTCCGTCGCCGGCGCGCTCTGGTTCACCCTCGCCCGCCTCGCCGACGGTTCCGTCTGGATCGCGGGCGATCCCTACGGCCCGGAGGCGCCGCCCCTCCCCGATTCCGAGGGAAATCCGGCCGGCAACCAACCCGTCCGCCCCGTTCCCGGCCTCCCCGCCGATGTCGCCGAAGTCGCCGCGGGATTCCATCAGGGCTACGCGCGAACAGCCGGCGGACGCCTCTTCGCCTGGGGAACCAATGATCGCGGCCAACTGGGAACCGGCGACCGCGTCGATCACGCGACGCCCGTTGAGGTCGGCCTTCCATCTCCCATTTCCCAGGTGGCGGGAGGAGGTCTCCACGCCCTGGCCATCACTTCGGATGGCGAAGTCCTCGCCTGGGGCGACAACCGCCAGTTCCAGGTCGGTCTCGGTTCGCCCGCCGAAACCCTCACCGCCCAACCCGTGGCAGGATTGCCTCCCGAAATCCAAACCGTCGCCGCGGGCGATTTCCATTCCGTCGCCCTCGACCGGAACCAGTCCGTCTGGACCTGGGGCGCGGGCCTCGACGGCGAAGCCCCTCCCGACGCCGTTCCGCGGCTCGTCCACGGCCTCCCACCCATCCGGGCCATCGCCGCCGGCCGTTACCATTCGGTCGCGGTCGATCTCGACGGCCAGGTCTGGTCGTGGGGCCTCCACGCCTCCGAACCCTACCGCATCCAGCGAATTGAACCCATCGAGTCGGTCAGCGCCCGCGGCTCGTACGCCGTCGCCAACGGAATCAGCGGCCAAACCTACGTCTGGGAACTCGACAAATACCCGACCCCGTTCGCCGGAACGAAACTGGCATTCCCGCTCATCAGCACGGTCCGGACCAATGTCGAGCCCGGCCTGCTGTACCGGGAGGAGATCCAGATCGTCACCAAGACCATCCGCGAAACGCACTGGGTCGAAACCACCGTCACCAACGAATACCCGGTCTACGAATACCTCACGCACCACCACTTGAACGTCGTCGATTACAACGCCGACGCCACCCGGCCCGTCGTCCGCCCTCCGGTCGCGATACCGGGGTCGTTCCAGGGCCTTTCGCATCAGGGCGCCCTCGTCTACACCGTCGCCACCCGCACCGAAGCCGAGGTTTCCCGAAGCATCCTCGAAGCCTCCGCCTACGACGGAACCGCCGTGCACCTCGTCACCGGCCTGGAGATCGCGAACTTCTCCAAGGGCGACTCGGCTTTGGCCGAGGTCACGCCGGGAGGATCGGTCTGGCTCGCCCAGTCCACCGAGGGCGGCAAGAGCCACCAACTCTCTCGCGTCACCGTCAACGACTCCGGCCGCTTCGAGAAAGGGGCCGGAACGCCGCTCGCCAGCTACGTCCAGGACCTCGACCACATCGGCGAAACTCTCTCGGTATCCTTCGGATCCACGGTTCAGCTGTTCGAGGCGACTCCCCCGATCGGGATCTCGGCCCTGGGCCTTCCCTTCGATCTCGGCTGCCTGCTCCCGGGACTCCACCGGCTGGCTGGCGACGCCGACTCTGGATTCTGGGCGCCCCTGGGTGATTTCGGAAGCGCCCCCGTCGCGCCAACCTTCTAGAGCCTTCGAGCACAAAGTACCCGTCCCTTGGGAGCGGAGTCCTTTGGACTGCGGTGCTCCGCACCGCTTTTTGGTTGCTGGGGCTCGCAGTCCTCGGCGATCCGCGGCGATCCAAAGCGGCGCCGAGCGCCGCACTCCAAATGGGCTAGCACAAAGTACCTGTCCCTTAGACGCGCCTCCAAATTACCCGTCCCTTAGACGCGGAACGCCGGCGGCGCTGGGGCGGTCCTTTGGTCTCGATTCGACCCGTGAAGCGGCACTATCTTCGCGGGCATTCCCCATGGCCTTCGTGGGAAACGTCCGTTCCGCGCATGAACCCAGTCCCGCCAGCCGCGGCAGCCGCTACCGCCGAAACGATCCCGCGCCGGCTCTTCCTCCAACGCGCCACCCAGGGTCTCGGCACGCTCGCGCTCGCCACGCTGATCCGGCCCTCGCTCCTTCAAGCCGCCACGGCCGGGAACGGCGCCGGACCTTTCTCGCTTCCCCGCAAGGCGCGGCGGGTGATCTGGCTCACCATGGCCGGCGGACCCTCCCAGTTGGAGACGTTCGACCCCAAACCGAAGCTCGCCCAACTGCACGGCACTCCCATGCCGGAAAGCCTGACCCGCGGACAGCAACTCGCCCAGTTGCAGGGCGAAAAGCTGTTCTGCCAGGGTCCCGTCTTTCCCTTCGCCAGATTCGGTCGGAATCAGACCGAGATCTGCACCCTCTTCCCCCATCTCGGTTCGGTCATCGACGACATCTGCCTGGTCCGGTCGATGACCACCGACGCGATCAATCACGACCCCGCCCACATGTTCATGAACACGGGCGCCCAGATCGCCGGCCGACCGTCCATGGGAGCGTGGGTCACGTACGGGCTCGGCTCCGAATCCCAGGACCTCCCGGGATTCGTCGTCGCCGTCTCCACCGGCCGGGGACGATCCCCCCAACCCATCTCGGCCCGCCAATGGAGCAGCGGCTTCCTCCCAAGCCGATTCCAAGGCGTGCAATTGCGCGGACGCGGCGATCCCGTCGACTACCTCACCAACCCGCCGGGAGTCGCCCGGGAACGCCAGGGCGCGGACGTCGAAGCGATCTCCGCCCTCAATCGAAGCCATCATCTCCGGGTCGATGACCCGGAGATCGCGACGCGCATCGCCCAGTACGAAATGGCGTTCCGCATGCAGAGCAGCGTGCCGGGCCTCATGGACATCTCGGACGAACGACCGGAAACGCTCGAAGCGTACGGCTGCCAGCCCGGCGACGGTTCCTTCGCCTCCAACTGCCTTCTCGCGCGCCGTCTCGCGGAACGCGGCACTCGATTCATCCAGCTCTATCACCGGGACTGGGACCACCACAGCCAGCTTCGCGAGGAGCTTCCTCTCCGAGCCGCGGAAGTCGACCGGGCCTGCGCCGCCCTGATTCGGGACCTCCAACAGCGCGGGCTCTTCGACGAAACCCTCATCGTGTGGACCGGTGAATTCGGCCGGACCCCAATGGCCCAGAAGAACAAGGGCACCCTCGGCCGCGATCATCACAACAAGGCGATGTCCATGTGGCTCGCGGGCGCCGGCATCCAACGCGGACTCGTCGTCGGCGCCACCGACGAACTCGGCTACGCCGCCGTCGAGAACGTGGCCACCGTCCACGATCTCCACGCCACCATGCTCCATCTCCTCGGCATCCAGCACGATGCCTTCACGTTCAAGTTCCAGGGCCTCGACGCGCGCCTCAGCGGCGTGGAGGGAGCCCGCGTCATGAAGGAAATCCTGGCCTAGCCGCGGACGGTCCGTCCACGCGACAACCCACCGCCCTGCCCACATGAAGATCGACGCCGTCGATTTCTTTTACCTGTCGATCCCCAATGTCCGCGACATCGGCGACGGAAGTCAGGACGCCCTGCTCGTCCGGGTGCGGTCCCGCAACGACGTCGGCTGGGGCGAATGCGAGGCCTCGCCCCTTGTCTGCATCGCGAGTTGGAGCTGTCCAATGTCCCACAGCGCGTGCAAGCCGCTCCGCGATTCGGTGCTGGGCCAGCGGTTGGAAACCCCCTCCGACATCACCCGCATCCACGCGACCGCGAAGGCGAACAGCTTCGACCTCCTTCAGACGGATCACACCCTGTCCGGCATCGACATCGCCCTCTGGGATCTCATGGGCCGGCGCCACCAGGAACCCGTCCACTGTTTGCTCGGCCAACGCGAGGCGCATCCCAAGGTGGCCTACGCCTCCCAGTTGTTCGGCGATGATCCCCAAGCCACCTGCCAGGCCGCGCGCGCCGTCGTCGATGCCGGATTCCGGGCCGCCAAATTCGGCTGGGGCCCCTTCGGACGCGGAAGCCTTCGGTCCGACGAGGAGCATGTCCGCGCCGCGCGAGAAGGCCTGGGCTCCGAGATCGCCCTGATGGTCGACGCCGGCACCGTGTGGGGCGAGAATGTCGAAGCCGCGGCGGCCCGGTTGCCCGTCCTCGAAGAGGTCGGCGCCATCTGGCTCGAGGAACCCTTCCACGGCGGCGCCCTCAACGCGTACCGCGAACTCGCCAGGCGCTGTTCCGGCATGAAGCTCCAACTCGCGGCCGGGGAAGGCTGCCACGACGGTTACCAGGCCCGGACCTTGATCGACCACGCGGGGCTCGGCTTCGTCCAGATCGACACCGGCCGCGTGGGAGGCATCTCGATCGCCGCCGAAGTCGCGCGCCACGCCGAACTTGCCGGCATGCAGTTCGTCAACCACACGTTCACCACGTCGCTCGCGTTGAGCGCCTCACTCCAGCCCTACGCGGGTTTGAGCCGTCACAGGTATTGCGAATATCCGTTCGCGCCGTCGAGCCTCGCGCTCGAACTGACCCGAACGCGCCTTCTACCGGATCCTCAGGGTCTCCTGCGGCCACCCGAAGCGCCGGGCCTGGGGCTCGAACCGGATCCCGCCGCCCTCCGCCGCTACGCGGTCGACTACCGGATCGAAGTCGGCGGAAAAACCCTCGCCAGCAGCCCAACCCCGGAAGGAAAAGGGGTCAGTTCTTGTTAATGTCGCCTTGGGCTTTAGGGATTCGTCGCGGTCGGGGTGGAGGTGTTGTCAATAACAAGAACCGACCCCTTGGGTTGGCGTAGGACCGGCCTGTCTATAGGCCAACGCCCCGCCGTGTGCCCCAAGCCCCATCGGGGCGGCCCCTGGCACGCGGCCGGCCCTCCGGTTCAGCGAATCGGGTTCTTGTTCTTCTTCCGGCGCTCGCGCACCCACATCCAACCGGCCAGTCCGACGCAGGAGAACACCGCCCAGGAACCCGGCTCGGGAACCGCCGCCCCTGTCGTGAACACCGTTTCCGCCTCGTTGCTCAACCGCATCGAGTACCCGAATTCATCCAGCGGATTGGAGAACTGATCGACCGGCGTGCTGATCGACACCCCGGACTCATCGGTCACGTCATCCGCGTACTGCGCGAAAAACAGATAGGTGGTGTTCGCGAGCAGCCCCGGGGACTCCAGCAGCCAGCTGGTGTCCGCGAGATCCAAGGAGATCGAGGCGTGCGTGGGCCGACTCGACGATCCCACCGAGAGCTCCACACCCAGCGATTCAAACGTCCCCGACGGCTGGCCCCACTCGAAGAGCGTCGCGCCCGGCGGCACCTCCGTCGACCCGTTCGCCGGGTTGACGATGAAGAACGGATCCGGCGACGAAAGCCCCGAGACATCGACGTCGAACTCGTAAATCAGTTGCTCCGTCTCCTCCTCCGACACGTACCGGTCCACGGTCAACGTCCACGTTCCCGAGTGGATCTCGCTGACCAGGTCGTCGAAGGACGAATACCCCGCGCTGCTCGCGGAGAACATGTCCGCCGAGATATTCCCTGACGGACTCGACAGCTGCGCGTCAAGAATGTCGCCGTCGTCGATCGAGAGATTGAAGAACGCGTAGGAACTCGTCCCCGACGATCCAAAATGGTTCGACGCCTGAATCAGGTTCGCATCGATGTAGACAAAAGCCGATGCCGCCCAGGTGGAAGCGGCCCCTACCAGCAGACTTGCGCACAACGTTTTCATTACGCTGATTTGCTTAGCCAATTTGGATACCGCCCGTCAAGGTTTCGATTGGAACAGAATCGGCCGGAATCCATTCTTGCCGCATGTCCTTCCCAGTTCCGTATCGCATTCTGGCCGCCGCGGTTTTCTGGCTTCTCCTGGGCGGCATCGCGGGAGCCGCTCCCTCGGCCTCCCGCGCCGGGGCTCCACCCATCAATGTGCTGTTCATCGCCGTCGACGACATGAACAACGACCTCGGGTGCTATGGCCATCCCTCGGTCCGCACGCCCAACATCGATCGCTTGGCGGAACGGGGAGTCCGATTCGACCGCGCGTACTGTCAGTTCCCCCTCTGCAGTCCGAGCCGCACCTCGGTGATGACCGGGCGCCGGCCCGACACAACGCAGGTCTACGATCTCCGGCGGCATTTCCGGGAGGTGCTCCCCGACGTCGTCACGATGGGACAACTCTTCCAAGGCGCCGGCTATCACGTCGCCCGGGTCGGGAAGATCTATCACTACGGCAACCCCGGACAGATCGGCACCAGCGGACTCGATGATCCTCCGACCTGGCACGAATTCGTGAACCCGAAGGGAGTCGACAAGACGGAGGAAGAATCGCTGGTCGAGAACTTCACTCCCAAACGGGGGCTGGGCAGCGCCCTCGCCCTCCACGCTTCCCGGGCGCCGGACGAGGCGCACACCGACGGCCTCGTCGCCAGCGAGACGATCCGCCTTCTCGAGGCGAACAGGGACCGCCCGTTCTTCATCGCGGCGGGATTCTACCGCCCGCACTGCCCCTACATCGCGCCGCAGCGTTACTTCGATCTCTACCCCCCCGCGAAGATCCAACTCCCGCCGTTCGATCGACGAGAGTGGGAGACTGTCCCGGAAGCCGCTCTTTGGTTGCGGGAACCCAACTTCGGCGTCGACGAAACCGCGCGGCGGCGATCCATCCAGGCGTATCACGCCAGCATCTCGTTCGTGGACACCCAGGTGGGCCGGCTCCTGGATGCGCTGGACCGCCTCGGCCTCGCCGACCGGACGGTCGTCGTGTTTTGGAGCGACCACGGCTACCTCCTGGGACAGCACGGGCAATGGATGAAGATGACGTTGTTCGAGGATTCGGCCCGCGTTCCGCTCATTCTGGCGGGTCCGGGCGTCACGGCCCGCGGAAAGGCGAGTCCGCGGACCGTCGAACTGCTCGACCTGTACCCGACCCTGGCCGACCTCTGTGGGATCAAGGCCCCGGACGAACTGGAGGGCACGAGTCTGAAACCCCTGCTCCGGAACCCGCGCGCGCGGTGGGATCGTCCGGCTCTGACCCAGGTCACCCGCGGCGGCGAGAACAACCGTTTCATGGGCTACAGCCTCCGAACGGAGCGCTGGCGCTATTCCGAATGGGAACGCGGCGAACGAGGCGCCGAGCTCTACGACCACCGAAACGATCCCGGCGAACTTCGCAACCTGGCGAACGATCCCGGCCACGCGGGCACCGTTCGCCGCCTGCAACGGGACCTGCGCGAACGGATCCGGTAGCCCTGGTCCCTTGTCGCCGACCTCCATGAACCGGGATTCTCTCACGGAGGCACTGAGACACTGAGATCCGAAGTCGGATTCCGTCCCCCTCCGTGCCTCCGCGCCGCTTTGGTGGGGCTCGCAATGCTGCGCCGCTGCACGGCGATCCAAAGCGGCGCCGAGCGCCGCACTCTCCAAATGACGAAACCACAGACCCATCCGTGTCCCCGAATCAAGGTCCGTAGGACCGGCCGGTCTCTAGCCAACGCCCCACAGTATGCCCCAAGCCCCATCGGGGCGGCCCAGGCCCGCGGCCAACCGAGGGTCGAGACAAAAGACCTGTCCCTTAGTCGGTGTCTCCACAGTTATTCGGGAAAGGCCGTGGCCATCCCGAAGGGATGGTGGAGAATAGCCGGTGGCAAGGCGCCTACGGCGCCGCGGCCACCGGTCAACCGCCCCTCGCAGATCCGCCCTGGAAGGGCGGCGGATTCGGCGCGTCCCCAACCTCAGTCCCTCCCGCACCCCGCCGGGGTGCGATGGCGTGATGCCGGGTGACCGGTGGCCGCGCTCGCCCCGCCCGGGCGAGCTTGCCGCCGGCTAATCTCCGTCAGCCCTCCAGGCTGGTCTCCAGAACCAATCCGGTCGATGCCCATTGAGCAACCTGTCGATCATTTCGAGGGACCACTGAAATCGGGAGATCCCGACCCATTCACTGAAACCATCGAGGAACCGGGTGAATTCCGCCGTCACACCGTCACTTCCACGATGGCCTTGATCACGCCGGTCTCCGGGCGGGTCCAGCTCGGGAAGACGGGAATCATGTCATCGAAGGAAGCATGATGGGTGATCCAGGGCCTCGTATCGATCGTTCCCTCCTCGATCTGCCGGATGATGCGGGTGAAATCGCCGGGAAGCGCGTTGCGGCTGGCCAGAATATCCAGTTCACGCCGGTGCAAGGCGGGCGCGTGCGGGATGCTGATCTCCGACTGGGTGATCCCGACATAGACCAGCCGTCCTTTGAACGCGCAGTAGTTCAAGGCCTGCGCCATCGACTTGTTGTTCCCCGTCGCATCCACGACCACGTCGGCAAGCTGGCCGTCGGTCAACGCCTCGATCTGGGCGATCTCGGTTCCGTCGCCCCGGGCCAGAATCGTGTCCGGCACGCCGAGGGTCTCCCGGACGAACGCGAGGCGTTGTTCGTTCATGTCGAGAACCACGGTCTTCCGGGCGGCGAGCCTCGCGAATTCGATCACGCTCAGGCCGATGGGGCCGGCGCCGATCACGAGGACGGTTTCGTCGGCGCTGGGATTGCCGCGATTCACCGCGTGACAGCCGATGGCGAGGGTTTCGACGAGCGCGAGCTGATCGAAGCTGAGCTTCGCGGAGGCATGCAGCTTGCGGGCCGGGAGAACGATGCGTTCGGTCATTCCGCCGTCGCACATGACGCCGAGGGTCTTGTTGGTGGCGCAGCAGTTGGTGTGGCCCCGGCGGCAGGAGTGGCAGTGACCGCAATTGAGGTAGGGCTCGACGGAACAGCGGTCGCCGGGTCGGACGTGGGTCACGCCTTCCCCGACGGCGAGCACTTCGACGCCGAGTTCGTGCCCGGGAATTCGGGGGTAGCTGAAGAACGGCATCTTGCCGAGGTAACCACCGAGGTCCGTTCCGCAGATCCCGATGCGATGGACCCTCAGAAGCGCCTCGCCGGCGCCCGGCCGGGGCGGTTCGGGAACGTCGATCGACTTCCACGCGAGCGGCCTTTCGAGCTGAAGGGCTTTCATGGGGATTTCGTGAGGTCGTTGGGCTTCGGCGTGTTCCCTTTGGGACCCGTTTCAGGGCTGGCTTCGAATCCGAAAGATCCGGTGGCTGTCGGTCGGATTGGGATCCACGAATTCAATCGTCGAAGTCGCCGACGAGTTGGTCCCGAGAACGAACCATCGGGAGTAGTCCCGCGAATACTCCAGAACGTACGACTGGCCCGGCTGGCCGGTGCCGGTCAGGACGATGCCGCGCGGTTCCGCGGCGACAGTCGTGAACTGAAACGGCGCCACCGGGCCTCCGTCGGTGGCCAGCAACCGTGCCAATCGGGATCGGTCCAACCCGTCGAACTGCGTGAACAGGCCTCCGACGATCACGTTCCCGTCGGATTGGCCGAGGACGCTGTGCACGGTGGCGTCGGCCCCGAGGCCCAAAGCGAAATCCGGATCGACCGCCCCGTCCGTGAGTAGCCGGACCAACCGGCCGGCCGCACGACCGGAGGCCTGGGTGAAATCCCCACCCGCGACCACCCTCCCGTCATTGCGCCGCATGAGCGCGTGCACCGCGCCGTTCAGGGAGGCCTCGAAGGTGGCGACCGGAAGTCCGTCGATCCCCAACCGGGCGAGGGATCGTCTCCCGGTCCCGTTCACGTCCGAGAAACTTCCACCCATCAGGACCCCCCCGTCGGGTTCCGCAACGAGCACCCGCACCGTCGCATTCGGCCCGCCCACCGGATCGAAGCCCTCGTCCAACGCGCCGCCCGGTTGAAAACGCGCGATCCGATTCCGAGTGACGCCGAAAACCGACGTGAAATCGCCGCCCGCGAAGAACCGGGCGTCCGCCGAGATGCCGAGGGCGTACACCGTGCCGTTCATCTGCGGGTTCAGCCCGGGATCGAGATTGCCGTCGGGAAACACGCGAGCCAGATAAGCGCGCGCGACTCCGGCGAAGGTGGAGAAGGATCCACCAACGAGAATGTCGCCCTCCGATTGGATCGCCAGCGCGAACACGGTGCTGTTGGGCCCGACCCCGGGGTCGAAGGTCGGGTCCAGCGATCCGTTCGCCAGAAACCTGGCCAAGCGGTTTCGGGGAACTCCGTTCGCCTCGGAAAACGCGCCACCGACCAGGATCCGGCCGTCACTCTGGATCACGACCGCGTAACCCGGCCCGTTCAGCCAGGCGCCCGGCTGAAATGTCGCGTCCAGCGTTCCATCGACGTTCAACCGGCCGATGCGGAAACGCGCCTGACCGCTCAGTTCGGAGAAATCACCCACCACCACCACCCGGCCGTCAGCCTGTTCCGCCATGGCGTGGACGGGCCCCGAGGCCCTTCCCGCGAAGGTCGTGTCGACTCCCCCGATCACGGTGTTGCGGTCGTCGTCCCGAATGAACAGGGTCGCCGTCCGCTGGCCTCCCAGTCCGGCGCCGCCCCCCGGATTGCTGAGGGTCAGCAGAACGGTCTCCTCATCCTCGACCGTGGTGTCCTGCCGGATGGGAACCAGAAAGGTCCGACTGACTTCGCCGGCACCGAAAACCAGAGTCGCGCTTTGCCCCACGTAGTCCCCGGCATTGGCCGTGCCGTTGGCCGTCGAATACTCCACCGAAACCGCCTCCGTGGTCGTTCCGATCCGCCGGACCTCGATCGTCACGCTCGGCTGGTTCTCGGACACCTCGTACCTCGCCGCCGAGAACACGATTTCACCGCCACCCGCCGCGCTCACGCCGTGCACTCGAACCATGCGGGAACGGTCCCTTCCGTTGAATTGCGTGAAGTCGCCCGCGGCGAGAATCGAACCATCCAATTCGATGGCGACGGCGTGCACCGGTCCGTTGGCCCCCGAACCCGTCTCGAAACCCTCGTCCGGGTTCCCATCCGGCAGAAGCCGGGCGAGCCGGTTTCGACTGACTCCATCCACGCGTGTGAATTCCCCACCCACGACCCAGAGTCCGTCCGCCTGCCGCGCCACCGAATAGACGGCGTTGTCGAGGTCGACTCTGAACCCGAGATCCGGCAGGCCGCGGGCATCCAGCCGGCACAGATACCGGCGTCCCGAACCGTTCACATCCGAGAAACTTCCCCCGATCACCACCCCGCCCCCGCCGTCCAGAACGATGGCATGAACCGTGGAATTGGGACCCAGCCCGGGATCGAAGGCCTCGACCAAGGCGCCCTTCGCATCGAGCCGAGCCACCCGGTTTCTGGGCCGTGCTCCGACCAGGGTGAAATTCCCACCCACCACGGCCCCTCCATCCCCCAGATGAGCGATCGACCTGACCGTGCTGTTCAGTTCCACCCGGTACCCTGGATCGACGGTGCCATCCCCGTACAAACGGACCAGGTACGGACGCGGTTCGCCCCCGAACTGCGTAAAGGTCCCTCCCACGAGGAGGTCCCCTTCCGCGAGCAACGCCAGCGCGAACACCTGTCCGTTGGGACCCGTGCCCGGGTCGAGGGTCGGATCGAGCGTCCCGTCAGGAAGAAATCGCGCCAACCCCCGCCGAGCCTCGCCATTGGCTTTCGTGAAAGCGCCACCCACCAGAATCCTCCCGTCCTCCTGCACCACCACGGCGGAAACAACCCCGTCGAGCCAGGCCCCCGGGTTGAACGTCGGATCCGGCGTGCCGTCCGCGTTCACCCGGCCAATCCTCAGCCGCGAAACCCCGGACAGACGGGAGAACTCCCCAGCCACCACCACTTTCCCATCCGGCTGGATCGCGGTCGCGTGGATCGCCCTGTCCGTCCATGCGCGAAATCCCGCGTCCACCTCGCCGACGTTCTGGCTCGCATCGTCGTCTTCAATGACCAGCGTCGCGGTCCGCAGTCCTCCGAGTTCCGCGCCCCCGGTGGGGCTGCTCAGCGCCAGATTCACCGTTTCTTCGTCCTCGATCTGCGGGTCCGACCGGATCGGCACGGGGAACGTCTGGGAAGTCACCCCCGGCGCGAAGGTCAGCCGTCCCGACTGCCCGATGTAGTCGCCCGCGGTCGCGGTGCCATTGCTCGTGGCGAAGTTGACCGTCACCGTTTCCGAAGAACCGCCCGTCCGGCGGACTTCGATCAGGATCCTCGATTGGCCCTCGGAAATCCGGAATTCGGCGGAAGCGAACTCCAGCTCTCCGCCGACCGCGGGGCTGATGCCATTGACGCTCAGGAGGGATTCCAGGTTCAAACCGTCGAATTCGCTGAACCGCCCGCCGACGACCACCTTGCCATTGAGTTGCGGCGCCAACGCCAGGACGGTTCCGTTCGCTCCCGTTCCGGAGTCGAAACCCGGATCCGAGGAGCCGTCCGCCCGCAATCGCACGATCCGCTGGACCGGATCGCCGTTCACCAGGGTGAAGTCACCCCCCGCCAGGACTTTCCCATCGGGCTGCACCCCGAGCGCGTACACGGCGTTGTTGGCTTCCGCCACGAATCCGAGATCCGGAAGGCCGCTGTCGACCAACCTGGCCAGGTAACGCGACGGAGTTCCGTTCATTTCCGAAAACGCACCCCCCGCGAGCACGTTCCCGCCCCCGTCGAACGCCAGGGCGAACACCGTCGAATTCGGGCCGGAAGCCGGATCGAAGGACTCGTCCAGGGTTCCGTTCGCCAGGAAACGCGCGAGCCGGTTCCGCGTCCTGTCGCCGACCAGGGTGAAATCACCGCCGGCCACGAGGCGTCCGTCGCTCAGGAGGAGCAGGGCTTGGACACCGGCGTTCAACTCGACGCGGTACCCCGGATCGAGGCTTCCATCCGAAAAAACCCGGAGCAGGTACGTCCTGTTCTCCCCCGCGTACTGACTGAACGACCCGCCCACAAGGATGTCCCCATCGGGCTGGACCTTCAGCGCGTACACCGTGCTGTTCGGTCCAAGCCCCGGATCGAAGGTCGGATCGAGGGCTCCGTCCTCCCGGAAGCGGGCCAGCCGATTCCGGGTGATTCCGTTCGCGAGCGTGAAGGAACCACCCGCGAGAATCCGGCCATCGGGCTGCACGGCCAACGCATGGACCGTCGAATTGACCCAGGCCGTCGGCAGAAACGCCGGATCCACGGACCCATCCGCCCGCAATCGTCCCAGTCTCAATCGCGATTCGCCACCCAACCGATGGAACGTACCACCGACCACGATCTTTCCGTCGGGCTGGGTCGCGATCGCATGGACCGCTCCGGCCGCCGTCGATTCGAAACCGGAATCCACCCGCCCCGCGCTCACGCTCGTGTCGTCGTTCCCGATCACAAGCACCGCCGTCCGCTGCCCCCCCAGTTCCGCCCCGCCCCCCGGCTCGCTCAGCGTCAGGATCACGGTCTCGTCCTCCTCGACCGTTCCGTCGTCCTTGAGGGGAATCGCGAATGTCTGGCTGGTGATCCCGGCCCCGAAATTCAGAACTCCCGCCTGCCCCGTGTAGTCCCCCGCATTCGCCGTCCCGTTGGAGGTCGCGTAACTGACGGTGACCGCCTGCGAGGTTGTCCCCGACCGGCGGATTTCAATCTGCGCGTTCGCCTGACCCTCGGTGACCCGGTAACGCGCCGCGGCGAACTCCAGCTCGCCCCCGCCCGCGGACGAAACACCCTGGACCCGACCCAACCGCGCCCGCGGCTGACCCGCGATGTCCGTGAAGCTTCCACCCAGGACGACGTCCCCGTCCAATTGAACGGCGAGCGCCTGAACGGCGGCATTCGCGCCGGTACCCGGGTTGAAGCTGGGATCGAGCGCGCCGTCCTTCTGAAGCCTCGCCAACCGGGTCGCCGGAACCCCGTCGACCTGCGAGAATTCCCCTCCGATCACGATCCTTCCGTCCGACTGCCGCGCCATCGCATACACCACGCTGTTCGCGACGGGCCCGAAATCGACGTCCGGCAATCCACCCGGCGTCAGCCGACCCACGTATTGGCGAGGCGAACCATGAATCTCGGTGAATGCGCCGCCCAGCAGAACGCTCCCATCGCCGGGAAGCGCCACCTCGAACACCGTCGAATTGGGGCCCTGTCCCGGATCAAACGCTTCATCCAACGCGCCGTTCGCCAGCAGCCGCCCCACCCTGTTCCGAACCCGGGTTCCCACCTGGGTGAAGTCCCCGCCAAAAACCAGGCGCCCGTCCGACTCCAGCGCCAGGGACCTGACCACGTTGTTGGCCGAAGGGTTGAAGTCCGGGTCCAGGGTCCCGTTGGTCCGCAGCCGCGCCAGGTAGTTCCGCGGCTGACCGCCAACGGTTGTGAAGGATCCCGCCACCACGATCCGCTGGTCCGGTTGCAGCGCGATCGCGAACACCTCCCCGTTCGGCCCGTCCCCCGCCGAGAATCCCGGGTCGAGCGTCCCGTTCGGGTTGAGGCGCGCGATCCGGTTCTGATTTTCGCCGCGAAGCTGGCTGAACGCGCCCGCGACGAGAACCTTGCCGTCCGACTGGACCGCCAGGGCGCGCACCGACGCGTTGGCACCCGTGTCGACGTCGAAGGATCGGTCCACCGTGCCGTCCGAATGAAGGCGGGCGATCCGGACACCGGGACCGGAACCCAGCGTCGTGAAATCACCCCCCACGATGAGCTTCTGGTCGGGCTGCACTACCACCGCCAGCACCGATTGGTCCGGTGCCAGGCCAGGACCAAAATCCGGATCGGGTTGCCCCACCTGGGCGCCTTGGGCGGTTCCGCCGATCCAGAGAAGCCCCAAAAACACCTCCCGCAGCCGGCCCCAGGGACGGGAGGGCCGGCTGCGGGTGAGAAGCTCGGCGGGTTCACCATCTTCGAAGCAATCCTTGGGCGGGGGGGTGGTCACGGGCGTGGACTATCCGAAAGCGAAAAGTCCGATGGCAATCTTATCCTCCGCGAATAAGGATCGCCGGGTTTCATGTCCACCGCCTTCATCGCCGTCCCAGGCACCGCCACCCAAGCCCGGACCGCGGTTCTCGCCGTCTTCGGGGTCGTCGCTACTTTCTGCATGGCGGCCAAGGCCGATTCCATCTTCGAACCCTTCTCCGCCGACCCCGTCGCCGCGGGAAGGTTCACCGTCCAAACCGCCGGAACGGAATCTTCGTTCCAGCACCAAACCGTACCGGGAACGCTTCGGACGGTGCTCGACGTCGACACGTCCACCGCAAGCTACCTTTCCGCCCCGTTCGCAATCCCGACCTCCGACCGCGATTCCCTTTCGTTTTCGTTCGCCTTCCGGATCGAGGAGGTCGACGACCGGAACACTCCCACCGCGTTCATCGGGCTGCTGACGCCGCTTCATGTGGAGAACTTCGGCGACGGCCTCACCGTCGCCCTCGCGACGTCCCGGCAATCGGCTTCGCTCGGACGCCTCGTGGCCACCGCGAATATCGACAACGCCGGCTTTAAAACCGGCGGCGCGGAGATACCGCTCGACTCGGCGACGGACTATCTCGCCGCCGCCACTTATTCGTCACTGACCCGCAAACTCACCGTCGACATCTATTCCGGCACTCAGTTCACCGTACGGATCGGTCGATCCGAAACCGTGTTGCCCGCGGGAAGAACGCTCCGACTCACCCACCTCGGAATCCAGAACGGCGGCGCCCGGACGGTCGACTCCCAGACGGGGTCCCTCACGGTGACCCTCGACGATCTCGCCACGCCGGGGCGGCCGCCCATCACCCTGTTCGCGGAGGACGTGGAAGTTCCCGAAGGCACCGACGGTGCCGTCCAGGCCGCCGTCCAGGTCGTGCTCTCCTCCCCCGCCGACGTTCCCGTTTCCGTCCAGTATTTCACCGCGGATGTCACCGCCCGGGCCGGCGCCGATTACCAACACGTCGCCGATTCCCTCGTGATCCCCGCCGGAGCCGGCGGAGCGCGCCTCCTGATTCCCATCATCCCGGATGCGCTCGCCGAAGCCTCCGAAGCGTTGCGCGTCGTGTTTCTCAATCCGGTCAACGCCAACCTGGGAACTCCGGAGGTCCTTGTCACCCTCCTCGACGACGACACCCCACGGGTCGCCGCCGGAGCGATCGAAGTGGTCGAGGGCGCCCCCGGCACCCATGTCGTCCGCGTGCCGGTCCGCCTCGGCAATCCGAGCACCCTGCCCGTCCAGGTCGACTACGCCACGGAGGACGCCACCGCGGCCGCGGGGTCGGACTACACCGGCACCCAGGGAACCCTCGTCTTCCCTCCCGAGACCACCGAAAGGGAGATTGAAGTCCGCGTTCTCGGCGACCTCATCTCCGAGGGGAACGAGTCGTTTCTCCTGAGATTGTCGTCGCCGGTCAACGCGACGCTCGCCTCCGACGACTCTTCGGACGGTCGCGTGACCCTCCTCGACGATGATCCCATCCCGATCATCGACGTTGCGGACGCCACGGTGGTGGAAGGGCACGCGGGTCCCGTATCCGCGTCGGTGCCCGTCCGGTTGTCCAACGCGAGCGCAATCCCGGTCACCGTCGCCTTCTCGACCGCCGATGATTCGGCCCGCGCGGGCTCGGATTATCTGGCGCGCAACGGAGTCCTGCGATTCCAACCCGGCGAAACCGAATTGCCCGTCGCCATCACCGTTCTCGGCGACACGACCACCGAGGGCGACGAATCCTTCCGCTTGATCCTCTCGGATCCGGTCGGAGGTCGGCTGGCCACGGCGGAGGCCCGGATCACCATCCTCGACGACGAGCGGACCCCGACCCTGCGGATCTCCGATGCCTCCGTCGTCGAGGGCGCCGTGGGCGGGACGACGACGATGACCCTGGACGTCGATTTGACCCCGACTGCGACGCTCCCTGTCACAGTTCAGTTCGCGACGTTCGCCGCCTCGGCCGGCGCCGGCGTTGATTTCGTGTCCGCCTCCTCGACGCTCACCTTCGCTCCCGGGACTTCGCGCCAATCGATTTCCGTCACCGTTCTCGGCGATGACGACGCGGAACCCGACGAGACCTTCACGGTCCGCCTGAGCAACCCGCTGAACGCGATCCTCGACCGCGCGGAGGCGACCGGCACGATCCTCACCGACGACAGCGTGACGTTGTCCGTCGACGACGTCACCGTGACCGAGGGCGACGGCGTCTCGGTCCAGGCGGTTTTCAGCGTTTCCCTCAAGGGCGCGCCCGTCGAACCGGTGACCGTCGGATACTTCACCGCGAACGTCACCGCCCAGGCCGGAATCGACTACCAGGCCGCCGGCGCCATCCTCCGGTTCCAACCCGGCCAGACCCTTCAGACCGTCTCCGTTCCCGTCCTGGGCGATTTCATCGATGAACCCGCGGAGACGTTCGAGTTGCGCCTCCACACACCCTCAGGGGCCACCCTTTCACGCGCCGTCGGAACGGCGACCGTCCTCGACAACGATCCTCCGTCGCTGATCCCCAGCCCGGTTCAGGTGGTGGAAGGCAGCGAAGGTCCCACCAACGCCCGGGTCGTGGTCCGGCTTTCCTCGCCGACCTTCGAGGAGGTCCAGGTCGACTTTCAGACTGTCGAACGGACCGCGACCTCCGGCACCGATTACGTTCCCGCGTCCGGCACGCTCGTCTTCCCCGCGGGCACGTCGGAACGGTTCATCGACGTCAGCGTGCTCGGCGACACCGTCGACGAGGCCGACGAGACGTTCGCCGTCCGATTGCTCAGGCCCCGGGGAGCGCTCCTGGCCGCCACCGAGGCGCTGGTCACGATCCGGGACGACGACGAGGCTCCCAGAATCCTGATCGAGAATCGGGAAGTCACCGAATGCAGCGAAGGCAACGCCTCCGTCATCTTCGAAGTCACGTTGTCGGAACCCAGCGAACAGGTCGTGACGGTCGAGTACTCGACCTTCGACGACTCCGCGATCGCCGGGCAGGACTACGTGCCGGTGACGGGAACCGTGGTGTTCCCTCCGGGAACCACCGTCCAGCGAGTTGAAGTGCCCCTCCTCTGCGACACGACCGATGAACCCGACGAATCGTTCGGAGTCGGCCTCGGCCAACCCGTCAACGGCTTCGTCGGCGGCGATGGCCGGGGACGCGGCCGGGTGATCGACGATGACCCTCCCGAATTGTCCGTGGAATCCGTCGCCGTCCACGAGGGCGACCATGGCCTCACACAGGCCATTTTCCGCATCCGCCTCTCCTCCGCATCCACCGAAGTCGTCACCGTCGATTTCTCGACGCGCGACGAATCGGCCTTCCAGGGCACGGACTACGCGGCGGTTTCGGGCGTCGTCCGTTTCGCCCCAGGCAGCCTCCGCGAGGAGGTCGGGGTTCCCGTGATCGGCGATTCCCTTCCCGAGGACGACGAAACATTCCTTGTCCTGCTGGCGAATCCGCTCAACGCCAGCCTCGCCGCCTCCACCGCCCAGGGAATCATCCGCGACGATGACCAACCCGAACTCCGGATCGAGGATGTCACCGCGGTCGAAACCGACGCCGGCACGTTCGTGGCGCGCCTGGTCCTCACCCTCACGCGAACCAGCCCCGAACTCGTCTCGTTCGCCTACCGAACCCGGGACGAAACGGCCCGCGCCGGACAGGATTACGTCGCCTCCAACGGTGTCGTCACCTTCCCGCCCGGCGAGTCCCGTCGGGAACTCGAACTCACAGGCTTCGGCGACGTCCTCATCGAGGGACCGGAGACGTTCACCGTCCTCTTTTCCGATCCCGTCCGTGCCCTGCTCCCCGATGATTCGGCCCAGGTCACCCTCGTCGACAACGACGGCGCCCCCGTCCTCACCGTGTCCGACGTGCCAATCGACGAAGGGCAGGCCGGCCCCAGAAACCTCGTCTTCGCGTTCCGCCTTTCCGCCCCGAGTTCCGTTCCCGTCAGCGTCCGCTACGCCACGGCGGATGCCACCGCGACGGCCGGCAGCGACTACGTGGCCCGCTCCGGAACCGTCAATTTCGCCCCGGGAATCACCAATCAGACCGTGCCCGTGCCGGTCCTCGGCGACGCCTTCTCCGAGTCCGACGAGACATTCCTTCTCGTCCTCACCGACCCCGTCCAGGCGGTGCTCGCGCGCCCGCAGGCGATCGGGACCATTCGCAACGACGACCCCAGCCCGCGCCTGACCGTCGCGGACGAAATCGTGGAGGAAGGTCCGCCAGGACGCCGAACCCAACTCAATTTCCGGGTCCAACTGGAGCCTCCCAGCAGCACCGCCGTCTCCGTCCGCTACGCCACCCTCCCCCGCACCGCGACGGCCGGTTCCGACTTCGAACCTTCCTCCGGCGTCCTGACCTTCGAACCGGGAACCCGCGAAAAGACGGTGGCCGTCACGGTGTTCGGAGATTCCGAAATCGAACCGGGCGAGACCCTCGTCCTTTCGCTCACGGATCCCTTCAACGCCGAACTCGCCCGGACTGACGCGGTGGGCACGATCCTTGATGACGACGGCATCGGGATTCGCATCGCCGATGCCACCACGCGCGAACCGGACCTGGGCAGCGTGGGGCTTTCGTTCGTCGTCAGCCTCGAACGCGCCGCGACCCAGGTGATCACCGTGGACTACTCCACCCGCGACGGCACCGCCCAGGCCGGGATCGATTATTCGGGATCCACGACCACGTCCACTTCGACCCTGTCCTTTCCGGCGGGCCTGACCCAGCAGACGCTCACGATCCCCGTCCTCGGTGACACACTCGACGAACCCGACGAAACCCTTCAGGTCATCCTGTCGAACCCGGTGAACGGGGTCCTCTCCAGGGGCTCCGCCACCGGAACCATTCTCGACAACGACCCGCCCAGCCTCGAAGTCGACGACGTGACGGTCGTGGGAAGCCAGGGCGGCGCGGTGAACGCCACCTTCACGGTTCGCCTGTCCACGCCGTCCGACGAACAGGTCACCGTCGCGTTCGCCACCGCCAACGGAACCGCCAACTCCGGGACCGACTACAGCGAAACATCCCGCGACCTCGTGTTCAGCCCCGGGCAGGTCCAGCGAACGGTCGACGTCGAGGTCAAGGGCAACACCCTCGACGAGGACACCGAACACTTCCTCGTCAACCTCTCGAACCCGGTCAACGCCACACCCGGGCGCATGCAGGGCCGCGGAACGATCCTCAACCGGATCAGCGTCAACCGCCCACCCGAGGTCGTCCTCACGTCGCCCGCGGACGGCGCGAATCTCCTCGGCCCCACGAATCTGACCCTCACGGCCACCGCCACCGACGCCGAAGGTCCCGTCGCCCGCGTGGAATTCTTCGCCGGCTCGATCAGCCTCGGCTCCGACTCAGCCGCTCCCTTCGCATGGACCTGGAACCAGGCGCCCCAGGGGCGCCACGTCCTCACCGCCCGCGCGACCGACTCCGGCGGCCTCGTCGCCACCTCCGCGCCCGTCCGCATCGTCATCGCCCTCCCCAACACCCCGCCCACAATCGCTTCCCAACCCACGAAAACCACCCTCGAAGACGCGTCCTCCGAGCCCATCCCCTTCACCATCGCCGACACCGAAACCACCAGCGACCTGCTCCAGGTGTCGGTCCGTTCTTCGGACCCCGCGCTCCTTCCAGCGGACGGACTCCGGCTGACCACGGCGAATGGACAAGGCACGCTCACCGTCACCCCCGCCGCCAACGGTTTCGGCACCGCCACCGTGGAATTCACGGTCCGGGACCCGGGAGGCCTCGTCGGAACCCATGCCCTCACCGTGAACGTCCTTCCGGTCAACGACCCTCCCACCCTGGCGCTCATCCCCGATGCCGCCGTTCCCGAGGACTCCGCGCCGCTCCCGCTTTCCCTCACCGGCATCGGCACCGGGGCGCCCAATGAATTCCAAGCCCTGACGTTCGTCGCGTCCTCCAGCAATCCGTCCCTCGTCCCCCACCCGCAGGTCCGCCACACGGGCTCGGATCCCACCGCGACCCTCTCGTTCCAACCTGCCCCGGGCGCCTCCGGAACCGCCCTCATCACCGTGACGCTCCGCGATGACGGCGGAACGGCCAATGGCGGCCTCGACTCCGTCGTCCGCCAATTCACCGTGACCGTCCATCCGATCAACGATCCACCCGCGATCCGCTGGCTCGCTCCACCGGATCGATCCCAGTTCCCGTCCGGCATTCCCATCACCCTCGACGTGGATGCCTCCGACCCGGACGACGGCGTCGCTTCCGTGGAGTTCCTGATCGGCGGACAGGTCCTCGGACGAGTCACCCGACCTCCGTACCGTTTCGATTGGATCGATGCGCCCCCCGGCGGCCACCAACTCGTCGCGCGCGCGCGGGATTCGTCGGGCGCGACCGCTGAGACGCCACCCCTGGGAATCACCATTGTTGAACCCGTTCGCGATCTTCCCACAGGCGACATCCTGATCGTCCGCAACACACCCTCCGACGAGGTCGACACCCTCAAGCGCTACATCGACGAATCGTTCCTCGACATCCCCGACGAAACCGGCGGCCCGCCGCGCTCCCCCGTCGTTGTCATCGCCGATCGCGCCGACCTTCGGCTGGAACGGATCTTCGACTACCGCCTCATCGTCTGGGACGACGCCGGTCATTCGGGGCCCGGCTTCCAGCTCCAGGACCGCGAGATTCAACTGCTGTGGCAGGCCTGGCAGTTCGGCATCCCGATCTACTTCATCGGCGAAGACCTCGGTCTCCGCCAGGCCCCGCTCGGCGCCGAAGCGCGCGAGCGCTGGACCCAGCTGACCGGTCTCGTCCCAGGCGGCTCCACCACCGGCCCGGGCACCGTCGCCGCCGAAGAACCCCGCACCCGATCGCAGGAGTTGTTCTGGGGTTCCCTCCCGGAAACCGTGTCCGTCATCCTCGACGACTTCGATTACCCGCGCCCGACCCTCGCCGGAAGGCTCGTCGGCGACGGCGAGGTGCGCGCGACGATTTCGGGCACCCCCGTTCTCACCCGGTATCCCGCCTTCAACAGCCCGTTCGATGACGACGCCCGACGGCTCGTTCAGAGCTTCCTCGTCACCGCCGGACCCTCGGTCGCGATCGAGGAACGCCGGATCCTCTTCCTCAACGGCCTCCGCTGGCTCCTCGGCATCGAGTGCGACAACTTCCTCACCGAACCCGATTGCACCGTCTTCCTCCCCGAGAATCCCGCCGATCCGTGCGCGCCCATCACCCTCTTCGCGCGCCTCGGCAACAATGGCCGATGCCAGGCCCGGGGCGTGATCCTGACCGCAGTCCTCCCCGAGGGATTCGACCTCGTGGATGTCGCCTCCAGGTCCATCCCCGAGGGCGCCAACTCCGCCGCCGTCTTCCGCGAGGGACGCCGCCTCGTCTTCGCCCTTGGCCGCGTGGAACACGACACCGCCGTCGAAATCGAGGCCCGGGTCCTGGCTCCCGACTCCGGGACCTTCACCAGCCAGTGGATCACCCGATCGCTCTATCGTCCCACCTACGACTGCACGAGGACCTTCTCGATCACCGGTCCAGCCTGCGGCCGACCCGGCCTCGAGGTGCGCCGCACCGCCTCGGGTCAACCGGAGTTCCGCGTCCCCGAACCCGCCTCCGGCCCGCTCACCGCCGAAGTCTCCGACGATCTCGTCCGGTGGACCCCCGTCTCAACCGTCGCGCCGGGGGTCTGGACACCGATCCCCGGTTCAGCCGGCGGCCCCGCCTCGGCTCTCCGTCAGCGGTTTGTGCGAATCGTACGTTGAACCTCGGGTGATTTGACCTTTACCCGAAGCGTCCGGCGCCCAACCTCCTCCGGCATGGACCCCGTGCGAGCGATCCTCCGTTGTCAACTCGTCCTCGTCGCCGCCTGGCTCGCGATCGCACGAGCTGGAGCCGCCGGACCTGAATCGTTCCAGATCGGTCCCGAACAGATCGACCAACTCCCGGGCGGCAAGGAGGCGGACGGTATCGTGGGCGATTTCCTGCTGCGAAATTCCCTGGTCGAAGCCGTGATCGGCAATGGCCGCTCCAATCGGAAACCGAACCTGTTCGTCTACTACGATGGGACGCCCACCCCGGGATGCCTCTACGACCTCAGCCTCCGCCATCGGAACAATGACCAACTGACCGTCTTCGCGCCATCCAACCTGCGCGGCGAAGTGTCGCACGTTCGAATTCTCCGCGACGGCCGGGACAACGAGGCGGCCGTCGAAACCGTCCTCTCCGCCGCGCAAAACAAGGGCCTGTTCGTCCGCCACGAGTACAGGCTCCGCGAAGGCTGGCCCGGCCTCCTCATCGTCACTTCGCTGCGCAACGAATCGAAGGCCGCCGTCACGTGGGATCCCGCGGATCGATGGACCCCGCTCGTCAATGTCCAGAACATCCTCGGCTACACCGTCGGCGATGCCGTCGATCCCGCCGATAAAACAGGCTACGCGTTCCGATGGATCGAGACCGAAGGATTCACCGCGCCCCCCGAATCGATCGAACTCGCCCCCGGCGCGGAGATCTCCTACGCGCGGGGCATCGCCGTAGGCGAATCCCCCGCCGCGGCACTGGGCCGCCTCGCGCGATTCCTCGAGGGCACATCCCGGGTCCAGGGCACTCTGAGGGACCGCGATGGGCTCGCCATCACCACCGCCCGCATCGAGCTCAAGATCAACGATCGCAAACTCGTCGCCTACCCGGACAACCACGGCGACATCGATTTTCCGCTGCCGTTCGGGGATTACCCGGTCGAAATCCACGACGCCGGCCGACCCCCTCTCGAAGCTCGCCTGATCGTCCAACCGGACCGCCCGAGCCGCCTCGACCTCACGCTTGGACCCCAGTCGCGCATCGCCTTCGACATCCAGGATGCCGACGGCCATTCGATCCCGTGCAAGGCCCAGTTCCTCGGCACCCAGGGCACCCCGTCCCCCAACCTGGGGCCCGCGAATCGCGCCCGAGGCTGCCTCGATCAGTACCACTCCCCGAACGGACGTTTCACCGTCCCGATCCCGCCCGGAACCTACGAAGTCGTCGTCACCCACGGCCCCGAGTTCAGCCACCTCCGCGTCCCCGTTCGCGTGCTCACCGGCGAAACCGCACGCGTGGAAGGCCGCCTTTCCCGCATCGTCGACACCCGCGGCTGGATCAGCACCGATTTCCACAATCACTCGACCGAAAGCGGCGACAACACCACGGGCACGGACGATCGCCTGATCAATCTCGCCGCCGAACAGGTCGAGTTCGCACCGACCACGGAACACAACCGGATCTTCGACTGGGCGCCGAACATCGCGCGGTTGGGCCTCTCCAATCGTCTCGCCACCGTCCCCGGCATCGAACTCACGGGATCCGGCGCGCACTTCAACGCCTTCCCGTTCCAGCCCCATCCAAGAACCCAGGACGGCGGCGGCCCCGCCTGGCAGAAGGATCCCCGGCTCAACGCGATCGTGTTGCGGGATTTCCAGGGCCCCGAACCCGGACGCTGGGTGCAGATCAACCATCCCGACATGATCGAGAACTGGATCGACCGCAACGGCGACGGCCTCGCCGATGGCGGGTACATGGGCCTCACACCCCTGCTCGACGGCGCGGAAACCTGGGGCCTCGGCATCCTCACCAACACCCCCTACCTCCTCTCGCGCACCCCCAACAACAAGGACGCCGTCTATCCCCAGCGCGAGTTCGTCTGGCTCCAACTGCTCAACCAGGGCCACCGCCTTCCCTGCGTCGCCGTCTCCGACGCCCACGGCATTCACGGCAATGGTGTCGGAGGCTGGCGCACCTATGTCCGAAGCTCAACCGACCTCCCCGCGCGCGTGGACTGGAAGGAGATCGCCCGCAATGCCCGCGCCGGCAGGAGCTTCGTCACCACCGGCCCGTTCCTCGAAGTCACCACCGACGACGGCACCGGACCCGGCGGATCCACACGCGCCGCCTCCGGGGTTCACCTCCAGGTTCGCGTCCAAACCACCGACTGGCAGCGCATCGACCGCGTCCAGGTCCTCGTCAACGGCCGCCAACCCGCCAAGCTGAACTTCACCCGGGAATCCCATCCCGACGCCTTCCGCGACGGCGTGATCCAATTCGAACGCAAGATCGGAGTCCCCCTCAGCCAGGACGCCCACCTCATCGTCGTCGCCGTCGGCGAAAAGTCCGATCTCTCCGTCGGCTTCGGTTCGAGCGCCCAGGCCAAATGGCTCCCCTGCGCCTACAACAACCCCATCTACGTCGACGTCGATGGAAACGGCTGGCAGCCCAATCACGACACCCTGGGCTGGGACCTTCCCGTCCGGCGCATCGATCCCGACGAAGTCCGGCGAATGATCGAAGAACACGCCAAACGCCTCTGATCCGATTCCAGACCCGCCGAGCACGATCCAATCACGCATCCGTCGCGTTCGATCCCGGGCGTTCGCCCTTTCACCCGTTCACCCGTCCCATCCCTTGGACCCCCACCCCTTCACTCCCGAAGCCATGCCCCGATTGCTCGCCGCCTTGCTCCTCGCCTCCACCTGGGCCGCCGCCACCCACGCCACCCGGGCCGCACTCCCCGCCGACGGACTCTTCGCCCGTTCCAATCTGGTCGCGTGGTGCATCGTCCCCTTCGACTCCGCCAAGCGCACCCCCGAACAGCGCGCCGACATGCTCAAATCGCTCGGGATTCAACGCCTCGCCTACGACTGGCGGAACGAACACATCCCCACTTTCGACCGGGAAATCGCCGCGCTCGCCGCCCACAAGATCGAACTGACCGCGTGGTGGTTTCCCGCGAGCCCCGGCCCCGAAGCCACCGCCATCCTCGATTGCCTCGCCCGCCACAGGTTGTCCCCGCAACTCTGGATCACGCTCGGCACCGAGCCGGAACCCGATCCCGCCGCGCTCGAACGCAAGATCGCCGGAACCGTCGCCTCCCTCGGCCCCCTCTGCACCCAGGCCGCCCGCATCGGCTCAACCCTCGGGCTCTACAACCACCTCGGCTGGTTTGGCGAACCCACGAATCAACTCGCCATCCTCTCCCGCCTCCGCGCCGCCGGCCACACCAACGTCGGCATCGTCTACAACTTCCATCACGCCCACGACCAGATCGACCGCTTCCCCGCCCTCCTCGCCGCGATGAAACCGCATCTCCTCGCCGTCAACCTCAACGGCATGGTCCGGAACGGCGATCGCACCGGGAAGAAAATCATCCCGGTAGGAAGCGGCGACGAGGAACTCGCCATGATCCAAACCCTCCAGGACAGCGGCTGGCGCGGTCCCGTCGGCATCCTCGGCCACACCGACGAGGACGCCGAAGTCAAACTGCGCAAGGAACTCGCCGGCCTCGAAAGAACCGTCGCCCAACTCCGCGGATCCGCCCCATTGGTCCCATCCGTCCCATCCGTCCCATCCACACCACGCCCCATCAATCGCGACGAACCCTGGAAACAAACCGAAGGCGACTGGATCGACGACCGCGTCCAGCGAACCCTCCGATCCCGGTGGCAGGCGTATTCCATCCCCACGGCGAACGGCATGGTCCGCAAGGGCCTCGCCATCCGTGTCGGGACCGACCAGGAAGCCACACTCTGCTACGACACCGGCACCGGAAACTGGCGCGCCGCCTGGACCGGAGGATTCCTCAAGTTCCAACCGGCCCGATTCGGACTGATCCATGCCCCGCAACCCGACGGCCCAGTCCTCCTGACCCTCGGCGAAGGCCTCGGTTGGCGCGGCGGCGAGTTCAAGTGGCGCGGGTTCACCACCGATGGCGAGCGCGTGGCGCTCGAGTACACGGTCGACGGCACGCGCGTCCGCGAATCCGCCTGGGCGCAGACTTCCGACGGGCAGCTGATCCTGATCCGCGACCTCGAACTCGATCCCGCCCCCGAAACCTCCCCCGCCCCCACCCGCACGCTCACGCTCCTGTCCGGAACGCCATCCCAGTGGACCGAGGGATCGCTTGAGGGAACCCCAAGGGCCGGTTTTCTCGACGGCGACACCCTCCGCGCGGTGCTGATTCCGCCCGCTCCAGGAGTCGGAATCCTCCGAACCCAAACGGACCGCGTGGATGTGGGTTTCAATCGCGGCGTGAAGCCCGTGCGCGCCCGTTTCGTGTTCCACCTGGGACCCGCGGACCGGATCGCGACGACCACGCGTCTGCTTCCCCAACTCGGTGCTTTTCCTGACTTCGACAAAACCCCAGCCCCGACCCGGGACCCCTGCGCCGCTCCGATCGTTGTGCGCGGTCAGAAGGGCCCGGATCGCGACGCCTACGCCATCGACACCATCCCGGTCCCGTACGACAACCCCACGGGCTCGCTGATGTTCTGTTCCGGCGTTGGCTTCTTCGACAACGGCGACGCGGCGGTGAGCACCATCCATGGCGATGTCTGGCAGGTCTCGGGCCTGAACGACTCCCTGAGCGAAATCACGTGGCGCCGCATCGCGACCGGGTTGTACCAACCCCTCGGCCTGACCGTCGTGAGCAATCAGGTCGTCGTCCTTTGCCGCGATCATCTCGTCCGACTCCACGACCTCAACAGCGACGGCACCGCCGACCGGTATGAGTCCCTGAGCAGTCTCATCAATACGTCGGGTTCCGGCCACGACTACGTCACGAGCCTCTGTCGCGACGACTACGGAAATTTCTATTACGTCGATCCCAAGGGGGCCCACCGGATCTCACCCGACGGCCAAACCCACACCACGATCGCCCGAGGGTTCCGGAATCCCAACGGAATGGGCGTCAGTCCCGACGGGAACATCGTTCTCGTGGCGCCCCAGCAGGGTGAATGGACCCCGTCATCGGTCCTTCACGAACTCCGGCAGGATGGATGGTACGGATTCCGGGGACCCCAGCCGGGCCCGGAACGCCCTCTGGGATACGATCTCCCGCTCTGCTGGATACCGCATCGCGTCGATAATTCGAGCGGCAGCCAGGTCTGGACCGACCCCGACCGATTCGGTCCCCTTTCGGGCCGCATCCTCCATCTCTCCTGGGGTCGCTGTTCGATGCTCCTCGTGCTTCGCGATGTCATGGACGGCACGCCGCAAGGGGCCGTGGCGCCTCTGAAAGGTCGGTTCCTGTCCGGCCCCATGCGCGGCGCCGTCCGTCCCCAGGACGGACAGCTCTATGTCGTGGGATGTCAGGGATGGCAGACCGCCGCCGCGCGGGACGGGAGCTTTCAGCGCGTCCGGTGGACGGGAAAAAGACTGGCCGTTCCGACAGGCTGGCACGCGGCCCAAGGCGCGCTTTCCGTGACGTTCAGCGACAGCCTGGATGCGACGGCGAACGATCCGGAAAGCTATTCGCTCGAAGCCTGGAACTACCGATACGCCTCCGAATACGGATCCCGCGAATGGTCCCCCTCGGACCCGGAACGCGAAGGTCATGACACCTGGACCGTGAAATCCGCGTCGCTCTTGGCCGACGGCCGAACCGTCGTGCTCTCCGTTCCGGACCTGAAGCCCGCCATGCAATTCCAGCTGCGGTTCAACCTCGACATGAAGGACGGCCCACCCGCCCCCGGAGAACTCTACGGCACCATCCACAAGGTAAAGCTGGAGTGAGCCCGAACCATGGAGGTGAACTAAGGGAGGTCTCTCGTCTCGACCCTGGGTCCTTTGGAGTGCGGTGCTCCGCACCGCTTTGGCTTCCGGGGCTCGCATGACAAGGCTTCGGCACTTCGTGGCGATCCAAAGCGGCGCAGAGCGCCGCTCTCCAAAATGGGAAGCGCCGTGTGGACTAAGGGACAGGTCTTTTATCTTTTCCGGTTGGCCGCGCGCCTGGGCCGCCCCGATGGGGCTTGGGGCAAACGGTGGGACGTCGGCTATAGGCCGGCCGGTCCTACGGACCTTGATTCGGGGACACGAATCGGTCTGTGGTTTCGCAGAGTTCATCCCGAGGTGACGTTGAACCCCAAGGATCCGGGTATCGGGGCTAGAATTCGCCAATCCAAGGCCCGTAGGGCCGGCCTGTTTATAGCCTCGCAGTCTATTGAACCCCTTAAGCTCCGCTAGGAGCGACCCACCCCCCGCGTGATTCGATTTGGCTGATTACCCACCGGATCCACGACAGACCCACCGCCCCGCACAGGACCAATCACCGAATCCACCGCACGGCCGCTTCGGCCCCGAAGGCCAAAGAGACAAATCTCCAGGGTCCTACGGACCTCGATTCATCCCGCGCTTTCCTCTTTTGCCGTGATTGCTGACGCCTTTCTCATATTGAACGCGACACAATCCTCGTACCGCACGCCGGTTCCGCCGAAGAGATCGAGCGCCGATCCGATCGTGAGATGGATCCGCCCCTTCCCCAGCGCCGTGACGGCCTCGAGGTCGCTCATCGATCGCGCTCCTCCGGCATAGGTCGCCTCAATCGGCGAACCGTCGGCAAGGCGTGCCACCAACTCCAGGTCGACTCCGCGGCACAAGCCTTCGACATCCACCGCGTGAACCAGGAATTCCGCGCAGGACGTCGACAGTTCGTTGAGCGTCGCGGGTTCGACCTTGAGTTCCGTGAAGTTCCGCCATCGGTCCGTCACCACGAAGTAGTCGTCCCCGCGCCGCCGGCAGCTCAGGTCGAGCACCAACCGCTCGCGCCCCACGATCCCGACGAGCTCCCGGAGACGCCCCTTGTCGAGGCGACCTTCGCGAAACACCCAGGAGGTCACGATCACGTGGGATGCGCCGGCCTCGAGCCAGGACCGGGCATTGTCCGCGGTGACGCCACCGCCGTACTGAAGCCCTCCGGGATGCGCCTCCAATGCCGACCGGGCCTCCGCGTCGTTGCCCGGTCCCAACGCGATCACATGGCCCCCGGTGAGGCCATCGGCCCGGTAACGCCGCGCGAACCAGGCCGCGGGACGGTCGGATTCAAAGTTGGTTCGCGTTCCCTCCCCGGAATCCGTCAGCGTCCCGCCCACAATCTGGACGACCTTTCCGTTTCGAAGGTCGATGCAAGGACGAAACATGAATGCCGAAAGCCAGCCAGAGTCGGGCGGCCCTGCCGAGCCCGGATTCAAGCCGCCGACAGCTCCTCCGGCGTGGGCGCCCGTGGTTCTCGGAGCCGCCGCCGGCGGCCTCGGATGGGGAATCCGCGGGCAATACGGCCACGAGACAGGCGCGATGATCGCGGGTCTCCTCGTGAGCCTGACCTGGGTCCTCCTTCTGTTTCGGCACGCACCCGGACCGATCGCCATTCGCGCGGTGGCCTGGGCCACGGTCGCGATGGGTTGGGGCGGCGCCATGACGTACGGACAAACCGTCGGCCTCACCCACGACCAGGCCCTCGTCGGCCACGTGGACGCCCTGCGGTGGGGGCTTCTGGGACTGGCCATCAAGGGATCCGTCTGGATCGGGTTCGCGGGTCTTTTCCTCGGAATGGCCGTCGGCGGCGTCCGGTATCGTCCCCTCGAACTGGCCGGTCTCTTCGCCGGAATGCTGGTCCTCGCCTACATCGGAATCCGCCTTCTCAACGAACCCTTCGACCCGGCCCGGCGCCTGCTCCCGAGGGTCTATTTTTCCGCCGACTGGCGATGGAACCCCGACGCCGATCTGAAACCCCGGCGCGAAATCTGGGGCGGCCTGCTCTTCGCCCTCGTCGGCGCCATCCTCCACACCGCCCTCGCGCGCCGCGATCGCATCGCCGTCCGCCTCGCGGGATGGGGCATGCTCGGCGGCGCCCTTGGATTTCCCGCGGGGCAATCGCTTCAGGCCTTCCACGCCTGGCACCTTCCCTGGTTCCGCTCGGGCGCCCTCGCCGGCATCGATCCGCTCATCAATTGGTGGAACTTCATGGAAACCACCTTCGGCGCCGTCTTCGGCGCGGTGCTCGGTTTCGGCGTCTGGCGCTGCCTTCGGAGTCCCGCTTCCACCGCCCGCTTCCGAGAGACGGGATCCCACCACGGCGATCCCTTCCCGCACTCGGCGCCGCCTCAGCGTCCCCCATGGCTCGACGTCGGGCTCTTTCTGGTCGGCGTCCACACGGTCCTCCTGCTCGCCGCCGAACTGGGATCGAATCCGGTGCTCGAACGGTACACAGACCTTCCTCTCGTGATGGGGATTCTTCCGGTGATCGCCGCCGCCCTCAGTTTTCGCGCCGCCTGGCTCGTGGCCCTTCCCGTCACGGTCCTCCCGATCGCACTGAAAACGGTCCGGCGGTTGGTCCAGGAGGATCCGACGGTGGCCCCCGCGCTGGGCTGGTTCGTCTACGGCATCCTACCCGTCGGAATCGCCCTGGCGCTCGCGGTGCGATTCGCTTCGACGACGCGGTCCGCGGGGACCTTGACCGGAACGCTTCGCGCAAGTCTCGCGTTCGCCACGGCGACCTTTTTCGCCCTGAATTTCGCGTTCTTCCGCTACCCCTGGCCGTGGGAAGCCTGGACCACGCGCACGCCGAATGCCGTGGTCTTCACGGTGTGCGCCACCGCCCTGCTCGTGTTGGCGTGGAAAGCCGGCCGGGGTCGGGCCGCACCCGGCCAATGACCCTTAAACCCGGGTCGGCTCAGCCCCGGCAACCCGTCCGACCACTCCCATTCCCGGGCTTTTCTTTCCGAATCGACGGCGCCACGGTGCCCGCATCACGCAGGTCTGGGTCGTCTTCGGTCCCGGCTTCGCTTCGGCGCCCCGCCGTCGTCGCCTCCCGTCTTCCCAACCTGCCGACGCGTCATGAAGCTCCGGATCATCCTCCTCACGATTATGGTCAGCGTGTGCGCCCATTCCGCCGAACCGCGAGATGCCCTTTGGCGCCAGGTCCGCGATGCCGAATCCAAGGCCCAGCCCCGGACCGCTCTCGAATCGCTCGAGCCCATCGTCACGAGCGCGATCCAGGACCAGGCCTGGGCCGAAGCCGCGAGAGCCATCGGGAAACGCATCGCGCTCGAAATCGCGATCGAAGGCCGGCAACCCGAAGCCGCAGTCTCCCGTCTCGCGGTGGAACTTGGACGCGCCCCGGCCCCGCTCAAGCCCGTGTTCCACACGCTCCTCGGCAACGCCTACTGGTCCTACTTCCGTCAGAACCGCTGGCGCTTTACCCAGCGCACGGCGACTGCCACGGCTCCCGGGACAGATTTCACCACCTGGGATCTCCGGCGGCTCTTCGCCGAGATCGACACCCAGTTTCAGAGCGCCCTCGCCAACGACGCGGTCCTCAAGGCGACTCCCATCGCCGATTTCGACGCCCTTCTCGAAAAAGGGACGGTTCCCGACTCGCTCCGACCGACCCTCTACGACTTCGTCGCCCACGAAGCCCTGGATTTCTACGAAGCCGGGGAACAGGGCCTCGCCCGACCGGAGGACGCCTTTGTGCCCTCCGCCGACAGCCCGATCCTCGGCTCCCGCGACGAGTTCGTCCGCTGGCAACCCACCGTATCCGCCTCCGAAACGAATGCTCCGGCAGTCCGTGCGATTCGCCTGTACCAGGATCTACTGCGCCATCATCTCGCCAGCCGCGACCCCGGCGCGCTCATCCTCGCCGACATCGAACGCCTCAACTGGGCCCACCAGGCCGCCGCCGGGCCCGGCAAGGACATCCGGCATGCCGACGCCCTCGTCGCCTTGGGGGATCGCTGGGCCGAACACGAACTCTCCGCCCACGCGCGTCAGACCGCGGCCCGCACCTTCCACCGACTCGGCCGTTTCCGCGACGCCCACCGCCTGGCGAAACAGGCGCTCGATGCGTATCCCAACTCCATCTGGACCCGCGACAGCGCCGAACTGATCGCCGAGATCGAGGCTTCCGCGCTGTCCATCGGCACCGAACGGTCCTGGAACAACCCTTGGCCCACGATCGATGTCGACTATCGAAACCTCACCAAGGTCTGGTTCCGCGCTATCCGCGTCGACTGGGAACAGTTTCTCGACCGCCGGTTCTACCGTCCCGAGCGCCTCAACCGCGCGCAACGCCTCGAGATTCTCGCGCGCCCGACGGCCCTGGAGTGGTCCGCGGACCTGCCCGCGACACCGGACTACCGACCTCGCCAACAATCCCTTCTCGCACCCACGACGTTGGCGCCTGGCTTCTATTTCATTTTCGCGAGCCAGGAACCGGGCTTCCCGGAAGCCGACAACCAGTTGAGCGTCGCGACCGTGTGGGTCAGCGAACTGGCGCTGGTCACCGGCCCCACGGAAAACGGCCTCGAAGGCTTCGTGCTCGACGCCAACACGGGCGAACCCAAATCAGGCGCGACCGTGGAAGCCTGGTATCTCGCGCCGGGCGGGGAACGTCGCCCGCTCCCTCCCCGGACCACCGACGGTTCGGGATTCTTCCGATTCCCCCAACCCAGCGTGGACCGCGGCCACCAGGTGCGCGCGACACTCGGGAACCAGCAGATCGCCATCACCGCGGACATCTGGTGGCGCGATCTGAAAGACGATGAAGCCGGCGAACGCGTTGGAACGCTCATCCTGACGGATCGCGCCCTCTACCGCCCAGGCCAGACGATCCAATACAAGGGGATCGCGTTCCGTCTCGACGACGCCAAGGTCAGCTACCAGCTGCGGTCCGGCCGGGAGATCACCGTCGTGTTCCGCGACGCCAATCGGCAGGAGATCGCGCGTCGGAAGCATCGCACCTCCGATCTCGGCTCCTACTCGGGCAGCTTCACCGCGCCGCGGGACCGGTTGCCCGGGCAGATGTCGATCGAGGTCGAAGGCGAAGAAGGGGAGGATGCCTGGTTCAACGTCGAGGAATACAAGCGTCCCAAGTTCCAGGTGGTCCTGGATCCACCCAAGGAATCTCCGCGGCTCAACGAGGCCACCACCTGGCGGGGCCGCGCCCTCGCCTACACAGGCGCCGCCGTCGACCACGCCAAGGTGACCTGGCGGGTGGAACGCCAAACCGTCCTCCCAGTCTGGTGGGGACTCTTCCGACCCGGACCCGGACCCGGTTCGGGAACGGATCAGGCGATCGCTCACGGCACCCTGGAAACCGCGCCCGACGGTTCGTTCGAATTCAGTTTCCGCGCCCTCGCCGATCCCTCGGCGCTGGAAGCGGACGAGCCCACCTTCCATTTCCAGATCCACGTGGACATCACGGATTCGGCCGGCGAGACGCGAACCGCCGAGCAGTCGGTCCGGATCGGCTATTCCGCGATCGCGCTCGGAGTCGAAGCCGCCGAATGGCAGGTCGCGGACCAGCCGATCGCGCTCCGGATCACAAGCCAAACCCTCCAAGGCGATTCCCTGGCTTCATCGGGCACCCTCAAGGTCCATCGCCTCGAACAACCCACACTCGTTCACAGGGCTCGGATGCCGTCCCGCTTTCGCAGGCCCGGACCCATGCCCGGAGATCCACTCCAGGAGAGCCCCGACATCGATCTCTCCAACCCGGATCACTGGCGACTCGGCCTGGTCGTGGTGACGCAACCCTTTCAGACCCCCAACCACGGTGCCGTCACCAACGAGGTCCGACTTCCCGCAGGCATCTATCGCGCCATCCTCGAAGGCCAGGATCGCTTCGGAAAAAAGGTCACCGCGCGCCACCAGATCCGGGTCTTCGATCCCGCTTCGGATCGACTCGACCTCAAAGTTCCGCACCTCTTCGAAGCCCGTTCCTGGGAACTCGAGCCCGGCCAGGAATTCCTCGGAGTCTGGGGAACCGGGTACGCGTCGGGCCGCGCTTTCGTCGAGATCCGCCATCGCGGCAAGTCCCTGGAACGGTACTGGACCGCGCCGGGCCGGACCCAGCAGCCCATCCGCGTCGCCGTCACGGAGGCGCTCCGCGGCGGCTTCCACATCGAAGTCCTGCAGGTGCGCGAAAACCGGGTGTACCGATCCGCACGCGACGTCCGCGTGCCCTGGAAACAGAAGGAACTCGACCTGACCTGGGAAACGTTCCGGTCGAAGCTCGAACCGGGTGGAAAGGAAACCTGGACCGCCGTCATCAAGCCGGCCCGCCCGGGTCCCCCGGAGTCGGAGGCGGCTCTCCGATCCGCGACGGAACTCGCCGCGACCCTCTACGACGCGTCCCTGGACCAGTTTCTTCCCCACGCATGGCCGGAGACGTTCCCGTTCTGGCCGGCCTTCACGGATTCAGCGGCCCTCGGATTCTTCAGCAACGAGGACTCGCGCTTCGACGTGTTCCTGACGCCACCCGGCTCCCGCCGGGAAAACGTCCCAATCCGCTTTCGCGCGTTCCCCCCGGACCTCCGCTTCGACCAACAGGAATTTGCGATGTTCCGCTCCCGAACCGGGTTCGGCGCCCTCGCCGCACCCATGGCGATGACCGCCACGGCCGCTCCCGCAGGCGCCGAAGCCATGCAAATGGATGCCCTCATGGACGGGGGGCCAACCCCGCTCGCCAAGGGAGCGTCCGCGACAGACCCGCGCGGAGATCAGGGACGCCCTCCCGGGGAACCGTCGAATCCCGCCCAGGTCGCCGTCCGCCGGAACCTCACCGAAACGGCGTTCTTCTTCCCCCACCTCACCAGCGACTCCAACGGCGTGGTCCGGATCTCGTTCACGGCCCCCGAAGCCCTCACCGAATGGCGCTTCCTCGGTTTCGCCCACGACAAGGACCTGCGCTCCGGCGCCCTCACCGGACGCGCCGTGACCGCCAAAGACATCATGGTCCAACCCAACCCGCCGCGATTCCTGCGGGAAGGCGATGACCTCGAGTTCACCGTGAAGGTCGTCAACCAATCGGAGACGCCCCAGTCCGGAACCATCCGCCTCAACTTCACCTTTGCCGGGAACGGACAATCCGCCGACGCGACGCTCGGCAACGCATCACCCGATCGGACGTTCACGATTCCGGCCAAGCAGTCCCGCAGCCTGGCGTGGCGGATCCGCGTGCCCGACGGCTGCGGTTTTCTCTCGTTCCGCGCGGTGGCCGTCGCCGGGAAACATTCGGACGGCGAGGAGGGCTTCCTCCCGGTGCTGACCCGACGGGTTTTCCTCACGGAATCCCTGCCGCTGCCGATCCGGGGCCCCGGCGAGAAATCGTTCGAGTTCGCCAGCCTGCGCAATTCCGCCGACTCCACCACGCTCCGCCACCAGAGCCTGAGCGTTCAGATGGCATCCCATCCCGCGTGGTACGCGGTCATGGCGCTGCCGTACCTGATGGAATACCCCCACGAATGCTCCGAGCAGGTGTTCCATCGACTCTACGCGAACGCGCTCGCCCGCCACGTCGCCCTCTCGAATCCCAGGATCCGCCAGATCTTCGACCAATGGCGGGCGACTCCAGCCCTCGACAGTCCTCTCGAGAAAAACCCGGACCTGCTCGCGGTCGCGCTGGCCGAAACGCCCTGGGTTCGCGACGCCCGGTCCGAGGGCGAAGCCCGAAGGAACGTGGGCGTCCTGTTCGATGCCAACCGCCTCGAATCCGAGACCGCCCGCGCGCTCCGCAAGCTCGAAGAACTTCTCCTTCCCGAAGGGGCCTGGCCCTGGTTCCCGGGCGGCCCTCGGAACGACCACATCTCCCTGCTCGTGGTGAGCGGGTTCGGCCGCCTCCGCCAACTCGGTGTCGAGGTGCCGATGGAACTTCCGATCCGGACCCTCGCGCGCCTCGACACCTGGATGGCGGAACGCTTCAAGGACCTCCGGGAACGCAAGCTCCTCGATCGGCGGAACCTGGATTCCATGATGGGTCTCTACCTGTACGGGCGCAGCTTCTTCCTCCAGGACCGTCCGATCCCCCCCACGCTCAACGAAGCGCTCCAATACTGGCTCCGGCAGGCCCGGGAACACTGGCTTCAACTCGATCGCCAGACCCAGGGCCACCTCGCCCTCGCACTGACGCGGTTCGGCAACGACTCCCTCCCCGACGCGCTCGGCACGGCCCGCGCCATCGCCGAGTCCCTCAAGCAGCACAGCCTCGTTTCCGAGGAACTCGGCCGCTACTGGGCCCAGGACGCCGAGACCTGGTGGTGGTTCCAGGCTCCCGTCGAAACCCAGGCGCTCATGATCGAGGTCTTTCAGCTCGTCACCCAGGACTCCGCCGCCGCCGAGGAATGTCGCATCTGGCTTCTCAAGCAGAAACAAACCCAGAACTGGAAATCGACCAAAGCCACCGCCGACGCCGTGTACGCCATCCTGCTCGGCGGCCCATCGTGGCTCGGCGACGACTCCCTCGTCCGCGTCCGCCTCGCCCAACGGGACATCACACCCGATCCGCTCGCCGCGAACCCCGATCCCAGGTCGGCGGTCGAACCCGGGACCGGCTTCTACCAGGTCCGCCTCGCCGCCAACGAAATCGACCCAGCCCTCGCCGCTATCACCGTCCGCAAGACCGACAACGGCATCGCATGGGGCGCCGTCCATTGGCAGTACTTCGAGGATCTGTCCAATGTCCGGCCTTACGCCGGATCCCCCCTGACCCTCCGCAAACGATTGTTCGTCCGGAATCAGACCGCGCGAGGCCCGGTGCTCACGGAAGTCTCAGGACCGGTCCGGGTCGGGGACGAACTGATCGTCCGCATCGAACTCCGGACCGATCGCGATCTCGAATACGTCCACCTCAAGGACCTCCGGGGCAGCGGCACCGAACCCGTCAATGTTCTGTCGCAGTACAAATTCCAGGACGGCCTGGGCTACTACGAGACGACCCGCGACACGGCGAGTCACTTCTTCATCGAATACCTCCGAAAAGGCGCCTACGTCTTCGAGGTCCCGCTGCGGGTCCAACACCTGGGCACCTACCCGGCCGGAGTCGCCGAGGTCCAGTGCCTGTACGCGCCGGAATTTGGAAGCCACTCCGAAAGCCCCATCCTCCGAGTCCGCTGATCCGGTTCCCGCGGGAGCCTCGGCGGGCCGGATCCGAAGCGCGAAGCGTGTGTTGCGGTCGAGGTCGTTGACCGCGACGGACAGCTGCGGGACGCTGCACGACATCAAGACGACGATTGAGATTCCCGATGGACTGTTTCGCGACGCCAAGGCGGCGGCGGTGGGGCGCGGAATCTCCCTGAAGACGTTCTTCACCGAGGCATTGAAGGAGAAACTCGCGACCCCTCGGGCACGCCGAAAGGGCGTTTGGCCGGTCGCGCCTCCCAAGGTCGCAAAAGGAGTCCTGCTCAAGCTCCACCGCGCGATCGCCAGGGATTTTTCCATCGTCGATCAGGAAGCCCTCGCTAGCGGCTTCTCGAAAGGCAAAGAGCCCGTTCGATCCAAGGGATCCACCCCGGAGTCTTCTTCGTGATCTTCGTGCCTCCGTGTGATGCCCCTCCGCGTGTCGGATATCCAGGAATCTCAACAATCCATGAAACCCAAGCCGCCCAACCCCCGGATGCCCAGCCTCGCCCCGGTCCTTCTCCCGCTCCTGCTCTTCCTTTTCCTCAGCCTGACCTCCCGTGCCGCCGAGCTCCTCCCCGTGCCGGCGAAGCTGGTCGTTCTGACCTTCGACGACTCCGTCGCGTCCCATCACGCGGTCGCGCTTCCGGTCCTGAAGAGGTACGGGTTCGGCGCCACGTTCTTCATCACCGAAGGGTTCAGTTTCCGAACCAACAAGAAGGACTACATGACCTGGGAACAGATCGCCGAACTCCACCGCGAGGGTTTCGAGATTGGCAACCACACCCGGGACCACTGGAGCGTCAGCGCCGACACCGTGGGCCGCCTGCCGGCGCAACTCGCGGCGATCGCCGAGCGTTGCCGGGAACACGGCATCCCCGCGCCCGTGAGTTTCGCCTGGCCCGGCAACGCCTTTCACACGAATGCCCTCCCCATCCTCAAGGCGGCCGGAATCGTCTTCGCGCGCCGCGGTAGCGAGCCGGAGGTCCCCTACAAGGATGGCGGCGGCGTCGCCTACCAACCCGGCCAGGACCATCCGTTGCTCATCCCCTCTTCCGGCGACGCCCGACCCGCCTGGACGCTCGACGACTTCAAACGCGCCGTGACCCGCCCCCGACCCGGGGAAGTCGCGGTCATTCAGTTCCACGGCGTTCCGGAGGGCGAGCATCCCTGGGTGCATACCCCCAGGGAACGGTTCGAGGAATACATGGCCTGGCTCCACAGCGAAGGCTTTCAGGCCATCGCCCTGCGCGACCTCGCCAAGTACGTCGATCCCTCGCGGGTTCCCACCGATCCCACCGCGATCATGGCCCGACGAAAGCGGGCGCAGGCTGCGGAAAAGACCGGCCGCGACGGTTCAAAGGAGTAGCGGCCCCCTCGCGGTCGAGTCCCGCCTTCGATGAATCGCTCATCGGGCAACCAAGTCCAAGAAGCGCATTTGACATTCGTTGTTCGAGTCGGCGTACGCTCACCCCGCACCCAGCCACCGGACACCGACGACACTTCCACATCCGCGATCCATCCATCACGCCCTGTTCATGAAACCATCCCCGTCCCTTCCCGCCCCGAGTTCCACGTCGCCAGCGCTGTCCCTGACGCTGACCCTCACGCTGACCCTGGGTATGGCCTCGACCCTTCCCGCGAATTCCGACGACTGGCCGCAATGGCGCGGACCCCATCGGGACGGGCATTCCCAGGAGAAGGGCCTGTTCCAGACCTGGCCTGCAGGCGGGCCGAAACTGGCTTGGAAATCCAACCAGGCGGGCTCCGGGTACTCGACGCCCTCGGTCGTGGGCGACCGGATCTACCTGCTCGGCAACGACGGATTGCAGGATGAATCCGTGCGGGCGCTCGGACTGAAGGACGGCGCGCCGATCTGGTCGACGCGGATCGGCAAGGTGGGCAATCCCGACCAGAAACCTCCCTTCCCAGCCGCGCGATCCACGCCCACGGTGGAAGACGGCGTGGTCTACGCCCTGGGTTCCGACGGAGACCTCGTGGCCTTGGATGCCGGGAAGGGTGGCGTTCGGTGGCGCAGGAGTCTGCGCGCCGAGTTTGGAGGAAAACCGGGCCAGTGGGCCTACGCGGAGTCGCCGTTGATCGACGGCGATCGGCTGATCTGCACTCCGGGTGGCGCGGAAGCCACGGTGTTGGCGTTGAACAAGACCATCGGAGAGGTCGTCTGGAAGGCGGCTCTCCCCGAGGCCGACGAAGCCGGGTACTCGTCCGCGATCCGCGTGGATGCCGGGGGCGCGGCTCAGATCGTACAACTGCTCCAGAAGGGGCTGGTCGGTCTCGAAGCCACGAGTGGAAAACTGCTCTGGCGCCACACCCGCGCCGTGAGCCGCTATGGCGCCAACATCCCGACGCCGGTGACCTTCGGGGATCTCGTCTATTTCGGCGCCGCCGGAACGGGAGGTGGTGCTGTTCGTCTTTCCGCCACTGCGGGCGGCGGCGTTTCGGCCGAGGAGATGTATTTCGAGCCCAAGCTTCCGACGGCGATCGGCGGCGCGGTGAAGGTCGGCTCGGAGCTCTACGGAACCACAGCGCAGGCGCTTCTCTGCGTCGAGTTCGCGACCGGCAAGGTGCTCTGGGAGGAGCGCGCGATCGGCGCGGCTTCCATGTGCCACGCGGACGGACGCCTCTATCTCCACGGCGAGAACGGCGAGGTGGCCCTGGTGGAACCTTCGCCGGCGGGTTACCGGGAGAAGGGCCGATTCACGCCGCCCGACGCGCCGAAGCATTCACAACCCATGGAAAAGAGCTGGGCCTTCCCCGTGGTGAGCCAGGGCCGTCTCCTCGTACGGGACCACGGCACCCTCTGGTGCTACGAGGTCCGTTGATCGGCCACTTGGGTGCCTGCCGATCGCCCCGTCGAAGGTCACCTCACGGCAACAGCACAACGCGATAAAACCGGATCGCGGAAGCGATCGGGTCCCTGAATGTCATCTCCGATCCCTGCGCGGTGAGGTCGGGCCCAAGCGGAGCCCAAGCTCCGGGCGCCTCCAGCGAGCTGCTTTCGACGCGATAGGTCCGGCCCGGAATCGCCGTCCAGCGAAGCGCCATCACACCTCCCTCGATTCCGGCGCCCAACCGCCAGGCGGCATTGCTCGCACGCGGACTCGGCTGATTGAACACCACGAAATCCCCGGCGCCACCGTCCAACGCACGGCCGAGGGACACGTTCCCGTCCATCCACGGATAGGAGATGGCATCGATCAGTTTTCCGTCGGGCGTGAAGAATCCGATTTCCTCGCCGTCAGCGCTCAACCGAAACCCCGCGTGCAATTCGGAATCCCCGCAGGAGTCGTCGCCGCCATCCGCCCATACCAGGAGGAACCCGCCGGGATCAATCGAGGTTCCCTGGGGAAACCGCCAAAGGCCGGGACTGGCGAGCGAATCGGTGAGGGAATAGCCGGTCAGATCCACCGCCACGGACCCGGCGTTGAAGAGTTCGATCCAGTCCTCGTACCGAAGATCGCAGTTGCGAATCCCCTGGGTGTTCCGGGACACAAACTCGTTGATCACAACCGGGGCCAGTTCCACGCCCGTCTGCCGCGCCTGAAGCACTCCTTCCGCGCCGCCCACGAGCGACCCGGACCCGTCGTACCCGCGGAAGGCCAGGTGGTTGAGCCCCGGAACGAGGGGCACATTCATCGTCCAGTTGGAGATCGACGTCCAGCGGAGCACCTGTTCGATGCCGTTCACCTGGATTGTCTTCACACGGAGCGGCGCCGTTCCCGACACCGTCAGAGACGACTGGTCGGTCGTTATCTCCCCGCCGCTCCCGGCAATCCCGAAGACTGGGGCGCCGGCCTGGGTCGCAACCGCCGCCAGAAGCGACTGGCGCATCGTGGCGATCCAGGTCTTCACGGCGGCCGGGCTGGTCGCGGACATGCCATCCGCCAGGAACGCCTCGTATTTGGCGTCCATGACGGGCCCGACGTTCGAGGCGAGCATCGGTCCCTCGGCGAGATCCTGGAAGGCCCGGAGGTAGGACCGCCGGAAATGGGGCGTCGTGTAGAAGCGGTTCATCGCGCCCTGGTCCTGGCCGCTCAACGAGTAGTTGAAAAGATCGTTGCCGTTGGGCCCGTCGGATCCGCTGTTCCCGAGCACGATGTTGTAGTCCCAGATCATGAGGGTCCATTTCCCATTCCTCGGCTTGTACGCGTACATGTTCTGGGAGTTCTGGTATCCGAAACTGTCCCAGTTGCCGACGGCGTGCTCGACCGCGAAGATCCGCATCCACTCATCCGCGTCCACGAGGGATTCCATGTTCGTCACATAGTCGCCCGGCGTCAGGAGATTGGCTGCATCGACGAGACGGAACACCTCGGTGTAGTCGTTCGCGGTCGTGCCGGCGGCGCGTCGAAGGTAGTTCCAGCGGTACCGGGCGGTCTTCTTCTGCCCGCCACTCACGAAGTTGTTCAGGGTGCACCAGGACTTGTTGTTGAAGCCCGTGCTTCCGGTGTTGCCATCGTCGAACTCGAACCAGGGCTGGAGCTTGAACAGGTCCCCTTCCGTGTCGTCGGGGAAATACTCGTCGATGAGATCCGAGCCGGGGGTCTGGGCATCCTCCATGACCTGCCCGCGCCGGTTGCCGTTGACGTACATCACGACGAAACGCCGGTAGTTCCACGGAATATCCAGTTTCCGCGCGAGCCAATACGCGGTCTGCTCCCGCTGGTGGGTGTCGTCGTCGAACGGTCCGTTGCCCGGCGCGTGGACCTTGTTGAAGTTCTCCGTTCCCAGCACCAGATCGTCGAGCGGCATCTCGATCGAGTAATGACAGTTCGCCAACGGCGACGGGAAACTCTGGTGGTAGGGACTTCCCGCGTACCGCGATCCGAAATTATAGACGGCCCGGAAGTTGCCGTAGACGAACGTGCCTTCCACCCGTTCATTGCTCAGCACCGGCCGGTTGATCCAGGAACTGACCGCGGCCGCGGTGAACCACTGTCGGTACACTCCGAAACTTCCCGCCGTATCCGGATCACCGAACCGAACCAGGCACTCCCGGACCGGAGCGTCCGACGGAAACGCCGCGCTCACACGCGGCTGGGCGCCATCGTCGGCGCGGATGTGGAACGCGACCAGGGTTCCGGCGTTCTGCCCCGGAATGATGGCACTCCAGACGCCGTCGCCGGCCACCGCGTCGCCACTTGTGCCGTCGTCGGAGAAGGCGACGCTGTTGAACTGGGGCGACGGATCGATTCGGTACTCGAGCGTGGGCTCTACGATGCCATCCGGGTCGTGAAGGCGGGCGGTGACGACGACGGCTTCGCTGGCGCGCGGGACAACGGGATGATGCTGGACGGAGTGGATGGCGGGACCCGCGTTGGCGACGGCCCGGCTGTTCCTCGCGCCAGGGGTTCCCAGGTTCGAAGGAACGTTCAACCGCCCCGCCGCCTCGAAATAGTTCCCCTTGAGCCGAAGCAGCAACTCGGGCCAACCCGACACCCAGCGGGCCCGGGCGCGAAGGGTGACCGTCTGACCGGTGATCAGGGCCGGGCTGATGGCGGTTCGGACCCGATTCGGGCTGGGATCCCCGCGCGAACTCGCGCGCAGATGGAGCGAGGTGTCACTTTGAAATCCCTCACCCGTCTCCAACGTCGTTCGCACATGGTTGCCCTGCGGAGTCCACCCCGAGATGCCGCTTTCGAAGGTTCCGTTGGCCACGCGGTTGACGTCCGTCTGGCTCAGGACTTCGACGTTGTCCAGGAGACACTCACCGTCCCCGAATAGGCTGACCTCGAGCCGGTTGATCGGCGTCATGGTCTGGCCCGAGCTGTACGACGACCCCAGGTCCATCACCCCGGTCGCCGTCACCTCCGTCCACGCCGCCTTGCCCGTCTCATCGCTGTCCGCCCAGTTCGAAGCCAGACGGTGATCGCCGCGCGGATCGATCAGTTCGAGGCTGCTCCCACCTCCGTTTGCCCATTTCCCCCACCGCCCACCGTTGACGTAGGTGACTTCATCCACGATCGCGAACACTGGCTCCTGGGTTTCCCGCGAGGAAAGCGGCTGGGCCAAAGCGATTCGCTCCCCCTTCCCCGCAAGGCGCCCCGTGAAATTGCCCACCGTATTGACCGGCGTGAGGTTCGGGTACTTCGCCAGGAGGTTCGTCCGGTTCCGGGCGATCACAAGGTATCCGCCCGCGGGAATCACCGCGCCCGCGGGAAACGTGAATTCGATGCCGTCCTCGATCCGCCAGCCCGCAAGGCTCCGGGAGGCGCTCCCCTGGTTGTGAAGTTCGACGTATTGATCGTCGTCATCGCCGGAAATCGGCTTGTACATGATCTCGTTGATGACCAGGTCGTGAACTCGCGGAGCGCCGTTGGCGGCACCGGGAGTGCGCCCGCTCAAAGGTCGGATCAAATCGGATCCGTCCGGCGAACGCCCGGAGGACACTCCGGCCTCCTGTCCACCGAACCGTATCGCGTCCAGGACCCGCGTTCCGTCCGGAGACTTGAGGTAGATCGTTTCCCCCGACGAACTGAGGGCGAACCCGAGTTCGGTTTCGGTGAAGCTCTTGAAGCCGCCCGCCGACAGGATCGTTCCCGATGGAATCACAAATTTCGGAGTGTCGGCGTCGTCCGTCAGGACGCAGCCCGAAATGTCCAAGGCCCCCGCGCCATGATGGTAGAGCTCGATGAAATCGAGGATGGGCGCCTCGCTGCCCGCGAGGAATTCGTTGATGACCAGCGACCGCAGCGGATCGCCGCGAACGCCGTCGATCCGCCCGGGCGAACCGCCGATCCGATCGCTGATATCCCACGCCCTGGGTGACGCCTCGCCGTACGAAGGTCGCGCCAAGACGAGCGAATGCCCGGTTCCACGAGCCGCCGCCGGCCAGGGGGGAAGATCGGAATAGAAGACCTCCAGGTAGATCGCCCCCAGCTGGTTTCGCAGCCGCACCGCTCCCGATCGTCGGAGCGCGCCGGAATACGGCCCCATCACCGACTCGATCCCGTAGACCGCCCGGAAGTCGGCCGGATTTCGCGCCACCACCAGGAACGCGCCTCCCGGTATCACCGTGCCCGCGGGAAAAACGAAATCGACGTCCCCCGCGAGCCGGTAGCCCCCGATCTCCTCCGGGAACGGGTTGGAATTCATGATCTCCACGAACTCGACGTCCCTGCCGTCGGTCCTGGTCGGCGGCGCGTACATGATCTCGGTGATCACCAGGCCCGTCCGTCGGCTCGAAGGTCCCGGCGGTTCGCGATCGACCGCGTGGTTCCGGATCACATCGCCGGTGGATGTGCCCAGGTCCCTGAACCGCGCCAGAGTCCGCTCCCCGGAGTCATGGCTCGCCACAGCCAGCCCGACCCAAAGCGTGGACGGGAGATTGATCTCCGCGGATCCCAGAAGCTCCCATTGCCTTCCGTCCATCCCCGCGTACCCAAAGAAACGTGAACCGATACGTCGGAGACGAAGCCAGGACTCCGGCGGATTCGAAGGGAACGCCCCCGACCTTTGCGACCCGGCGCCATCGGTCGCCCGGGATTCGAAGAAGATTCCCGCGAGCGCCGGGGTCGCCAACACGGCCGCGAACGCGCTGTTCGCGTTCGTGCTTCCGCGCGCCATCAGGCCGGCCTTCGCCCACACGTCGGAGTTCCCCAACCCGTCCACCCGGAGTTCGAGATCGAAATCGCCGGTCTCCGGCTGCGACGCGAAAAAGAAGCCATCCGAAGCAGCGCCCACACCCGACCCGCCCGCCGTCACATCGTAGCCTCCCGGAACTTGCTGGATCCCGCCCGCGACCGACGGGTCGCCGACATCCACGGGAACGTACGCCAGAGCGACGAACACAAAGGAACTGTTCGCCGCGATCGGATTGGCCGCCGCCGAACGATCCGTGACCCCATTCACGGTCAGGGTGTAGGCCTCGCCTTCGGTCATGGCGTCGGTCGCGAGCACGACAAGTGTCCCGCCCGGATCGGGAACCGCGTCCAAAACCCGCACGCCCCCCGACAAAGCGAAGTTCGCCGTCGAACCGGCCGACGCGGGATTCAGGCGCTCGGAGAATTCGACCCGAACCCGCGTGAGTCCGGCCGAACTCGCATTCGTCAGTCTCGGCGGCTCGGTGTCGGCGCGGACGGACAGAAGGCCTTCCGACGAAGCCGACCCCGAAGGATTGGTCGCCACCACCTTGAAGCGAGCGCCGTGGGCGGCGAGCGGCACCTCGCCGATCACGAACGTCGTTCCCGTGGCCCCGTCGATGGGCAAGTCATCGCGAAACCACTGGAACGTCGGCCTCGGATTTCCGGTCGCCGCCACCGAGAACGTCACCGGGCTCAACTCGTCCACCGTAGCGTCCGCCACCGGGGTCGTGATCT